>JBMYKI010000115.1:0-536 GCA_049595235.1 Flavobacteriaceae bacterium | reverse complement strand
TCCAAATCATAACTTTGAGCTGGATATTGTTGAAGATGGGCAATACGTTACCAAAACAGTTGACATCAGCACACCCCCACCAGCGTATCACCTCGTTGGCGCCAATTTAAAATGGGGGCCTTATGTCTTTTTATCATCAAAGGTCAACATCTCCTTATCGATTGATAACTTGTTTGATTCCTCCTACAGAAACTACCTCAATCGATTGCGATTCTATGCAGATGAACAAGGGCGCAATGTACTCTTGCAAATCAAATTCAGTTATTGAGTTGTTGGTTTACGACAGTTTTGAGTCGATCAACTTCAAAAACTCATTTCGCGTTTCCATTTTTTCAAACGAACCACGAAAACCGGAGGTTGTAGTGAGGGAGTTTTGTTTTTGCACCCCACGCATCATCATACACATATGAGAGGCCTCAATCACAACAGCAACGCCTTTGGGCTCGAGGGTGGTATTGATACAATCGAGGATTTGTTCAGTGAGGCGTTCTTGCACTTGCAGGCGTCGTGAAAAGACATCGACAACACGAGGGATT
>JBMYKI010000114.1:280-544 GCA_049595235.1 Flavobacteriaceae bacterium | reverse complement strand
GACGGACAATTGAAAACAGGACGTGATGTTGCCGTTGCTTGTCTTTTGGGTGCAGAAGAATTTGGATTCGCAACCGCACCGCTAGTAGCGTCTGGGTGTGTGATGATGCGTGCTTGTCACCTCAACACATGTCCAGTTGGAATTGCAACGCAAAATCCTGAGCTACGCAAAAAATTCAAAGGAAAACCAGAGCACGTCGTAAACTTTATGTATTTCATTGCACAAGAATTACGTGAAATTATGGCCAAACTTGGTTTTAGAACT
>JBMYKI010000114.1:0-270 GCA_049595235.1 Flavobacteriaceae bacterium | reverse complement strand
CTGTAGATGAAATGGTTGGTCAAGTTGATAAACTAGACCGAAACACAGCCATTGAACATTATAAATCTAAAGGGATCGATTTATCACCAATTCTTCATAAAGTTGAAGTGAGTAAAGACGTTGATATCCTCAACACAGACAAACAAGATCACCAATTGGAGCGTGCTTTAGATTTTGAAATTATAGATAAAGCACACCCAGCATTGTTCCGAAAAGAACTTACGGTACTAGATCTAAAAATAAACAATGAAAATAGAGCAGTAGGTGCCA
>JBMYKI010000113.1:0-579 GCA_049595235.1 Flavobacteriaceae bacterium | reverse complement strand
ACTCTGAACTCATTAGCTTTAGAATTTCGTGTGTGAATACGCCACGTCCGCCACCGAGTTCGACAATTACTTTTGCGTCTGAATAGTTGAGTTTTCCAAACATAAACCGACCCAATGACTTACTGCTAGATGATATTGCTCCTACACTTCTGTTCTTGATGAATTCACTCAAGTATGACATATACACTACATTTTTTTTGGTGCTCGAATGTAGTTATTTTTTACGAGCCGTGTAAGAAGAAATAAAAACTAGATTATAAATGACTTTACGAATAGAAGCAATCATGCGGAATAAACCTTTAAAAATCGAAGAGTTAAACTAAAGATTACCCTGTGATCCTCACAAAGCTCCGCTTTGAAAATCAAAACCTCACAAAATCAAAAAAGCAAGCTTTATGATTTTGCTTGCTTTTGATTTATTCGTGACCCAAACATTCAGTAGTTCAGACTTTTTGAATGGAATTAGTAATATATAGTCAAAAAAAACTAAATTAGTTAATTATTAGCTGAACCAACTTGAAACGTGTTTATACGTTCGGTGTGTTGAGGGTTAAGAAGTCAAACTCAACTTTGGTCTAT
>JBMYKI010000112.1:0-596 GCA_049595235.1 Flavobacteriaceae bacterium | reverse complement strand
AATGTTAGTGAAATTGAACCATCATTGCTTATAGACCCATCTGTTACATCAGACGAAGTGATTGTCATTGTGGGTGATGTCAAAAAAGAAGAAGGGTTGGGATTTGAATATTCAACTAAACCAAAATCACGACTCATTAGGGGATTGAGGCATGTTAGTGAAATTATTGTGTACAATAAGAGGCGTACAAAATTCTTTGAAATTGGTTCTAATTTCATCAAATCCTTGGTTCAAATTTTAGCTAAATTAGTCAATATATTTATTATACACTGTAAAACCTTCGAATTTAACTCATTGATTAAACAAAAAAAGCCCTCCATTTTCAGGAAAGCTTCTCATTGGCTCTCTTACGAACCTCTTGCAAACCAGTGATTTACAAGCAACACAACACCTTAAAATCTTTACTTATCAAATAAGCTTTGCGGTCTGGACGGGACTCGAACCCGCGACCCCATGCGTGACAGGCATGTATTCTAACCAACTGAACTACCAGACCTTTTGTTGGAGGATGCAAATATACATTGCATTTTGATTTTGCCAAATATATAATAACAAAAGAAAGTCCAAATTGTATTGATATGTAACCATATTTAAAA
>JBMYKI010000111.1:369-597 GCA_049595235.1 Flavobacteriaceae bacterium | reverse complement strand
TGCTAAGCAAATTGTTGAAAATAATTTAGAAGAAATAAACTCAGAAAAACTCAATATTGAAAAAGTTTTAGGTGTTCCTGTAACAAAACAAGATGCTGAAAAAAATAATCTTCCTGGTATTTCTACAGGTTTAGCGTGGACTCAATACGGTGGTGAAATTCTATATATTGAATCCATAATTTCCAAAGGAAAAGGTGGTTTGACTATCACTGGAAACTTAGGTAAAGT
>JBMYKI010000111.1:0-359 GCA_049595235.1 Flavobacteriaceae bacterium | reverse complement strand
GCTCTTGAATTCATCAAGTCAAATTGTGCTACTTTTGGTATTAATTCTGATATATTTCATAAATATAACATTCATTTACATGTTCCTGAAGGAGCTACACCTAAAGATGGTCCTAGTGCAGGAATAACAATTTTAACGTCTTTGATTTCTCTTCTAACCCAAAGAAAGGTTAAAAATAATTTTGCTATGTCAGGTGAGATTACTTTGAGAGGAAAAGTACTTCCTGTAGGTGGAATAAAAGAAAAAGTTTTAGCTGCTAAAAGAGCTAATGTAAAAGAAATTATTCTTTCTTCCGATAATAAAAAACATGTAAATGATATTGATTCAAAATATCTAAAAGGTCTCAAGTTCCACTATGT
>JBMYKI010000110.1:0-604 GCA_049595235.1 Flavobacteriaceae bacterium | reverse complement strand
ACTAATTCCGACTTCGACATCCACAATAAAAAGAATCACATCGGCCTCGTCGATAGCCACTTCAACTTGCTGATCGATCGCAGCTTCAAAGGTATCATCACCTCCAATGACATAACCCCCAGTATCGATAAGTGTAAATTCCTTGCCATTCCAGTCAGTCTTGCCATAATGTCGATCACGTGTCACCCCACTTGTAGCGTCCACAATCGCCTCACGACGTTGAATCAATCGATTGAAAAGTGTTGATTTTCCAACGTTAGGCCTTCCGATAATGGCTACAAAATTGCTCAAAGGATATCTTTTAAAGTTGCAAAATTACTTCTTTTGAGAAGAAGAATAGCCAAAACGTTGTAATTGGGTGTGATTTGATCTCCAATTCTTATTGACCTTCACAAATAATTCGAGGTGAATTTTCTTGTCAAAAAATATTTCGAGGGCTTTACGCGCCTCTATGCCAACATGCTTAATCGCGCTGCCTTTACTCCCAACAATGATCCCTTTTTGGGAGTTTCTTTCCACAACAATAATACTTCTGATTCGAATGATTTTATCAGTTTCTTCAAACTGTTCAGTCATCACCTCAACTGCGTATGGAATTTCCTTT
>JBMYKI010000109.1:0-606 GCA_049595235.1 Flavobacteriaceae bacterium | reverse complement strand
ATGAGATTGTTGTGGAGAACAAGAAAGCGGTAGGCATAAGGGTGAAAGGCACAACGCACAAAGCCGATGTGGTGGTATCCAATATGGACGTCGTACCGACCTATCGACATTTGATGCCAACCCAAAAAGCGCCCGAGAAAAGTCTTGGGCAAGAACTATCAAGCTCGGCAGTGATTTTTTACTGGGGGGTCAATCGGTTGTTTCCCGAATTGGACTTACACAACATCTTTTTTAGCAGAATTCGACGCTTTATTTACAGAAAAAGACCTAGCTGTCGACCCGACGGTCTATGTCAATATCACGGCCAAAGACGTGCCAGGTGATGCCCCAGCGGGCAAAGAAAACTGGTTTGTGATGATCAATGCACCCCACGACGTGGGTCAGGACTGGGATGCGCTTTCCCAAGAATTGCGGAAGCGGGTATTGGACAAACTCAATCGGAACTTAAAAATAAATTTGGACGATTGTATCGAAGAAGAGTTTGTGGTAAGCCCACCTATGATTGCGGACAAAACCGCATCATTTACTGGGGCTTTGTACGGCGCAGCGAGCAATGACCGTATGGCAGCCCTTTTGCGTCATCCCAATTTTTCACGTCAAATTTCA
>JBMYKI010000108.1:0-608 GCA_049595235.1 Flavobacteriaceae bacterium | reverse complement strand
GAAATCGATGAAACCATTCTCATCTCTTGAACCTCTACCATTTTCTAAGTAGTGTTCAGTAAGGTCTTTTCTGAAAGGTAGGATATCAGTTTCCGAGTTGTAGTAGTTTCTACCTCTTGGACCTGTTCCTCCACCTCTACCAGCTGAACCATATAATGATGTAGCTAATTTAAGGTTATCAGAAATTTCCCAATCCCAGTTGAAAGTTGCTAATGGTTTGTTGTAGAAGTTTCTTCTCATTGAGAATTCTTCTCCATTTAATGTACCACCGTTAGTGTTCCATCTTCTGTCAATTCCGTCTTCTCCAAAGTTCTGGTAATCTCTAATAGATACCCAAACATCTCTTTGGTGGTGCCATTGACCGGCTCCTAAAACAGAAAGGTTCAGACTATGTGCTGAACCCTCTGGTGTATATCCTACGGCTGCAAAATAAGTCCAGCCTGCTCCTGATGTATTATAAATGTATCCATTTCCTGACCATTTAGTTAATAAATAAGAAGATGACCAGCCTTTATCATTTACTCCAGTATTATATACTGCAGTAGTTTTGATATAGCCATCATTTCCTACCATCTGAGTTAAGGATCCACCTTCGGCTTTTTCAGCAG
>JBMYKI010000107.1:0-612 GCA_049595235.1 Flavobacteriaceae bacterium | reverse complement strand
ATTTTATATCCTTTTTAGTTAAATTATTTTTATTTAAGGCTTCATTAATAACTTCAGAAAATCTTACAACTGCATTTTTAAAAACAAATTGACCATTCATATAAGGGTAATAGCTTTCATCATTTGGGTCATTATCTTCAACAATATCTGTAACCCATCTAGTACCTAAACCCGGTGAAATCAATGAAAGTTCTTTTGCATGTTTACCCTCTGAATGCAGATGAGTTGAAAGAATTCCTTTTGAATTATTTTCCTCTCTTGAAAGCACTACTGCACCAGCACCATCTCCAAAAATTACAGAAACTCCTCTACCTCTCGTTGTTTTATCTAATCCAGGACTGTGTGTTTCTGATCCAATAACTAAAACATTTTTGTACATTCCAGTTTTTATAAATTGATCAGCAGTTGATAATGCATAAATAAATCCAGAACATTGATTTCTGACATCCAATGCCCCTATGGTACCCATATTCATCATATCTTGAATCATTACGCCCCCACCTGGAAAAAAATAATCAGGACTTAATGTAGCAAACACGATAAAGTCAATATCATGTTTTGTTATACCAGCATTTTTAATTGCCATTTTAGCTGCTTTAACTCCCATGACAG
>JBMYKI010000106.1:0-625 GCA_049595235.1 Flavobacteriaceae bacterium | reverse complement strand
AGTAGGTAAAATTTCGCCTCCTCCTTCACTAACAATACATTTACATTGAACACAAGTACCTCCACCGCCACAAGCAGATGGTAAAAAAACTTTATTATCACCTAAAGTACTTAACAACGTACTGCCAGAATTAACCTCAATTTCTTTTTCTTCGTTAATGAGAATCTTCACCGGTCCAGATGGAAGAAGCTTTGCTTTTACACCTAATAGCATAGCTACCAATATATATATGATTAAAATAAAAATAATAGTACTAATTAATATGTAAGTATAAACGCTCATAAACTATAATTTAATTCCCATAAAACTCATAAACCCTAGGGCCATTAGGCCAGTAATTATAAATGTAATTCCCAATCCTTTTAGTGGAGCAGGAACATTCGAATAAGCAATTTTTTCACGAATTGCTGCAATAGCTACAATAGCTAAAAACCAACCAATTCCTGATCCAAATCCATATACAGCAGCTTCAGAAACGCCAGAAAAATCTTTAATTTGCATGAAGAGAGAACCTCCAAGAATTGCGCAATTAACTGCAATTAGCGGCAAAAAAATTCCTAAAGATCCATAAAGTGAAGGTGAAAATTTTTCTATAATCATTTCAACTAACTGAACCATTGATGCG
>JBMYKI010000105.1:0-651 GCA_049595235.1 Flavobacteriaceae bacterium | reverse complement strand
GTGCCACTGGGCTGCCCGAAACAGCTATGGTGCGAGATGCATCAAAAGTACCAGTGAGAAAAAAGCGACCTATGTTGGCCACATCCTCTGCGCCTACCGTCCAAACAATTTCACCGGCATTTACAGGGTCAATATGGTGAATCTGCACTCCCACATTTCCTGCCGGATGGGGACCACTCACGCGGTGCAGCTCACAGTTGGTCACAGAAGACAAAAAGGAATCACTTTGTGATGAAATGCTCAAATGCACTTTTGGCGCGAGCTTGGCCAACATATCGATTCCCATTTGGAAAGCCTCTTGCTGACCGTCTAGCACAATATCAAAATCTGCTGACAAAGGAGCCGAAGCATATGCACTTACAAATATGGCTTTGGGCTTACTGTCTGGATTGGCAATTACGTCATAAGGGCGTTGCTTGATAAAAGGCCAATTCCCAGACACCAACAACAACTCACGAACCTGATCGGCTGTGATGTTCTCCAATTTTGGAAGTTTGTGTTTGAGAGCAGACTGTTTTGAATCGGCTTCAATAAAAAGATTTAAAATCTTGCGTTTGGCTCCGCGTTGCACTTCTTTGAGTGTTCCTGACACAGGAGAAACAAACTTTATTTTGTCTTGGTATTTGGAATAAAACAAAGGCTCTCCTGCTT
>JBMYKI010000104.1:0-665 GCA_049595235.1 Flavobacteriaceae bacterium | reverse complement strand
GTTTTCTGTATTTTTTTATAGGTTTTTTATTTTGGGTCATATTTTATTTTTCAATACCAATCCCGACTGCTTTAATCCCTGGCAACACTTCTATGGGGTTCACACTTTCGTTGTATCGCATCGCAGACCGAACACGAACAGTGTAGTTTCCTACATAGGGAAGCGAAACCGCTTCTTTGTACCATAATTTACTTTCTTTAGAAAGCAAACCTTTGCCCAACCAACGACCGTCTGGTTTGGCCAATCGATATGAAAGCGTATCTGTTGTTATGGTTCCTGTAGGGTCTTCTAATTCAGCAATTAAATGTATGTTGGCAAACGGATATTCTTCGTTGTTTCGTATGTACCAAAACAAATCTACAACCTCTGACTCGCTCGTGTTTTTAAAGGCAAAAGAAACAGGCTCACTCTGATCCCATCCCTTACTGAGAGATTTAAAATAGAGCTGTTCTTTATTTGAGGAACAGCCCAAAGCTAAAATCAGCACCCATAAAACACACACAGCTCTCATCTTGTTTTATTTTTTTGGTTGGGCCTTCTTTTAGATCGTCTTTTTTTAGGGTTTTGTTTTCGATCAAAACGATTCAGACTGTCTTGCCCTACGACGTTTTCGAAGTTTAGTGAGTTTTTATGTTTTTGATCTTCTTGTTCGGCAAACGCCTCAA
>JBMYKI010000103.1:0-688 GCA_049595235.1 Flavobacteriaceae bacterium | reverse complement strand
AGCCAACTGAGCTACATCCCCGATTATTTCAAACTGATCAATTTACAGATTAAAAAGGTGACTTAAAGCCTTATAATCTCAGTAAAGTGCACTCAGCAAATTTAAACAAAATACCCACTAACTGGCAGTTAACTGGCAGAAAACTGGTAGTAAAATGACAGTTATTATTTATATTTGAGAATGGGCAAAAAAATTTTGTTTTTTGTTTTGCTAACAACTTACCTTCATTCACAAACCGTTGAAATTGAAGGAGGCCTTAGTTATTCTAATTATAATTATGAAAACTCCTCTAATGCCTCAAATCCAAATGTTAAAGCTGACTTAGCTGGCTATTTGAAAATACAACTTGATACATTATTTTCTTCTCCATTCACTTATGGGATAAAATTACAGCAACATAATGCTACAGGAGGTAATCAAGCTCAAGCATACAATTGGAATGCATTGTATGGTGGCTTATTTGTAAATACAAATATTCTTAAAATTAATGATAGGTTTAATATCAAAGCCCAAGCAGGACTATCTACCTTAATGTTTGGAGAACAACAAATTGGAGGTTCTAAATATAGACTGAGGTCTGAAAAAGAATTTAATGGGTTATGGCAAAACTTTGGAGGCCAAGCAACTTTAAAGATTAAAGATGCATCTATGTGGACTATCCTTGCCAGCTATTCAATTGAACAAAGTA
>JBMYKI010000102.1:0-706 GCA_049595235.1 Flavobacteriaceae bacterium | reverse complement strand
CAAGTGTCTTTGGCAAGCTCCTCCTCAGCACTTGACGAAGTCATTGTCACGACCGTCGCCCGACGCGATTCACAAACCGCTTTGCTTATGGAGCAAAAAAAAGCCGTGAATTTCAAACAGCAAATCGGGGCTGAAGAACTCACACAAAAGGGAATTGGAGATGCAGCAGATGCTGTAATCAAAACCTCGGGAGTGTCAAAAGCCGAGTCTGGCTCTATTTATGTCCGAGGGCTTGGTGATCGATACAATATGTCGTCTTACAATGGCTTTGTACTGCCTTCCAATGATCCATCATTAAAAAATATTGCACTGGATTTGTTTCGCTCTGATATCGTTGAGTCGATCGCAATTGACAAAACCTATAAAGTTGACAACTTTGGGGATTATGCTGGTGCGAGTATCAACATCAATGCCTTGACTAGCAAATCCAAAAACTACTACAAGCTGAGTATAGGAAGTGGGTTTAACCAATCTGCATTTGATGTAGACAGCTTTTATCTAGGACAAGGTCCAGGCTATTCTGGTTTTTACAACAACTCCTATCCCAACTACCCGCTTGAAAGATATAATTTCGACACAGGATTCAACCGTGAACAGGCCTTTGATGGGGTGTCCCCAACCAACATCAGTGGTGCTTTTGAAGCGAGTTATGGAAGACTATTGACTGATGTTACCAGAGTAAATCTCTTTACTATGGCAAGTTTTG
>JBMYKI010000101.1:0-782 GCA_049595235.1 Flavobacteriaceae bacterium | reverse complement strand
CCCCTATTTCTTTGAGGGACCAGATTATGGGTATCCTAATGGACAAGGAGAAAAGGATCTCGGCTATCTCAGTGGAAGCGATATGGGAATTGATCAACTGATCAGCTTAAACCCTAGTGTTGATGCAACTGAATACTTGCTTATTAAGGGGGATAGTTTCAACAGTATCGAAAATGCACTTATCATCGCCAATGAAGATAATACACTTGTCTATCTAAACGACAACAACACTCCCATAACTCTTGATGCTGGTGAACATGTTTTTGTTGAGGGAACTGAGTTTACAAACAACTCCAGCACTGTTATCGATTATCTACATATTCAAAACATTTATGTTTTTCAGGGAACCGGAAAAGAAGGGACTGCTGAGCAGTGGAATTCGGAAGGTGTAAGAGTCCATTATTATGGCGCCAATCAAGGGATGTTTTTTGTGCCTCCTCTCAGCTGTACAAGTGTTGGTGATGTGGAAAGCATTGGACGAATCAACGAGGTGGATAATAACTCAAGTTTTAGTGGTTCTTTGTTTGTCCTTAGTTCCTATGGGTCATCAGTCAAATTAAATGAAGACGATATTTCATCTCTCAACAATGTTGTTTTCGAGCCTGGTCCTATCCAAACTTCTACTGCTGACTACCAAATTCACAGAGTTGATGACCTCATGGGTGATGTGTCTATTGTTGGATCAGAAGAACTCTATGTGTCCTATTACAATTTCAACAACACAGCAACTTCTGGTGCGTTCTATTCTGGGTTTAATCTTGAACCAAAAATTTATCCAAACT
>JBMYKI010000100.1:219-845 GCA_049595235.1 Flavobacteriaceae bacterium | reverse complement strand
ATATGTCGGCACACGTACTTTTGCGGATTTGATCGAATTGATGAACAAACACAAAAACGAAAGCTATCTACTCCCTTGTTCGGACGTGCTAAAAGCGAATGTGCCTGATGCACTCAATACCCTAGGCGTAAACTGGACCAAAGGGGTGTTTTACAACACGGTGATCAGCGACTTGTCTGATTTGCGTGATGTCTATTATGATATCCTTGTGTTTTTTAGTCCATCGGGAATCGAGTCTTTGTTTCACAACTTCCCAGACTTTCAGCAAAACAACACACGCATTGCCGTCTTTGGCAATAGCACCGTTAAAGCAGCCGAAGCAGCCGATCTCCGCATCGATATCTTGGCGCCAACCCCCGCCAATCCCTCAATGACCAAAGCCCTTGACGAGTATATCGCACAAGCGAATAAGCGGTAGGTTTATTGCAAAAGCATTGAAATAAAAAAACCTCAACAAAATGTTGAGGTTTTTTTGTGCGGGTGAAGGGACTCGAACCCCCACGCCGTGAAGCACTAGATCCTAAATCTAGCGTGTCTACCAATTTCACCACACCCGCATAGTGTTGTTTTGATAGTGGGGCAAATATAATCGATTTTTTGAAAAATAAACTGGTTTCTAGACTGCA
>JBMYKI010000100.1:0-209 GCA_049595235.1 Flavobacteriaceae bacterium | reverse complement strand
AAATATAATTAAGTTTTCCTATAATTTTTCTTCAGATAAAAAAAATACATTAGTTAGTTTTGTGATTGTTAATAGAGAAATCATGTTGCCACTTAAGGAAGATCAAAAACGTTTTTTAGAAGAATGGATTGAATTTTTAAAAATTCCATCTATCAGTGCGGATCCCGCTTATACTAAACAAGTTGCTCAAGCAGCTGAATGGGTAAAAA
>JBMYKI010000099.1:0-865 GCA_049595235.1 Flavobacteriaceae bacterium | reverse complement strand
CGCTCCGTTGGCATCGTATAAATCTTCGATTTCAAAATCAAGATTTTCTTTGTTGTAGTAGTTAAAAATATTGATGCGTTCTTTCATGATTTGAGTGGCAAAAGATTTGTGGGTTTTTTGATAGCGCTCACGTTGGGCTTCTGCGGCTTTACGTCCAATGCCATTGTCTTGGATGCGGCACTGTAAATAATTTTCTTTTTTGCTAAAACGAATGGCTATTTTGTTGATCCCGTCCATAGGAATCAAACCATGAACAATGGCGTTCTCGACTATTGGCTGTAGCATCATGCAAGGCAGATAGGTCAGGTCTTTGTCTAGGGCATTGTCGACTTGGATGTCCAGTACGATTTCTTTTTCGAGTCTGAGTGCTTGGAGTGCAATATAATTTTCTATATAGTCTATTTCATCGCTCAAACTGAGCTTGTCCACGCTACTCATTTCGATGGTATTGCGTATAAGTTTTGAAAAAGAGGAGACGTATCTGTTAAATTCTTCCTCTCCTCTTAAAATCATGGCGGTTTGCATACCGTTAAGCGCGTTAAAAATAAAATGCGGATTCATTTGGGCACGATAGGCGCGTGCTTCCAAATTTGAAATTTGCAGATCGCGGTCTTTTCGGATTTTGAAAATACGGTATTCATAACTTCTCCATAAAATCAACACAAAGATGACAAACAAAGCCACCAAGGCAGTAAACCATGGCGTAAACCATATGGAAGGCGGCACTTCAATGTCAAGGCTAAACATATTGGCAGAAGCAGTACCCTCCGGATTTTTGGCCATGATACACAATCTGTGTTTTCCGGGTGCCAAGCCTACCAAGCGCACCTCATGCTCACAGCTAAACCAGTCATAGGACTCATTA
>JBMYKI010000098.1:0-1802 GCA_049595235.1 Flavobacteriaceae bacterium | reverse complement strand
CAACTGTTGTTTTTAGAGAGTACTGATAAGACAAAAGACATTCAGATCTACATCAACTCGCCTGGTGGCGGAGTCTATGCTGGATTGGGTATTTATGACACCATGCAATTTATCGGACCAGATGTCGCTACGATCTGTACGGGGATTGCGGCATCTATGGCTGCGGTGCTGCTGTGTGCTGGTCAAGAAGGAAAGCGTTCTGGATTGACACACTCTCGAGTGATGATTCACCAACCTTTGGGGGGTGCACAAGGACAAGCATCTGATATTGAAATTACCGCTCGTGAGATTCTTAAACTTAAAAAAGAACTTTACGAAATCATCGCTAAACACTCGGGTCAGACCTACGACAAGGTTTATGAAGACTCCGATCGTGACTATTGGATGAAAGCTCCAGAAGCCAAAACCTATGGCATGATCGACGAGGTATTGCTTAGAAATTAAACCCCCATGGACAACGAACAGCTTACATGCTCTTTTTGCGGAAAAAAGAAAGATGACACCAACCTGCTTATTGCAGGTTTGGATGCACATATTTGTGATCGCTGTATAGAACAAGCCAACGGCATTGTCCAAGAAGAAGCTGAACACGAAGCATCAGGAATAAGCGCAAATGATGTGGCGTTGCGTAAGCCCAAACAGATCAAATCGTTTTTAGACTCTTATGTTATCGGTCAAGAGTACACCAAAAGAGTCTTGTCTGTAGCTGTTTACAACCACTACAAACGTTTGACTCAGTCTGACGATGAAGTAGAAATCCAGAAAAGTAATGTGTTGATGGTAGGCCAAACAGGTACTGGAAAGACCTTGGTGGCTAAAACCATTGCAAAGATGCTCAATGTGCCTTTGGCCATTGTGGACGCTACGGTGTTGACCGAAGCGGGTTATGTAGGAGAAGATGTGGAAAGCATACTCACGCGTTTGCTTCAAGCGGCTGATTATGATCAATCGAAGGCGGAGAAAGGGATCGTGTTTATAGACGAAATTGATAAAATCGCTCGAAAAAGCGACAATCCTTCGATTACTAGAGATGTTTCTGGAGAGGGAGTTCAACAGGCATTACTCAAACTGCTTGAAGGCACGGTTGTTAATGTCCCTCCAAAGGGGGGTAGAAAACACCCGGACCAGAAATTTATTGAAATCAATACCGAACATATATTGTTCATAGCAGGAGGTGCATTTGATGGCATTGAAAAGCATATTTCCAAACGCCTCAATATGCAGTCTGTAGGGTACAGCGCTGCCAAAAAAGGAGACCATTATAGCGATCTTTCATTGTTATCGTATTTGGTACCATCCGATCTTAAAGATTTTGGGCTGATACCTGAAATCATTGGCCGTTTGCCAGTGACAACGCATATGGAGCCCCTAGACAAATCAGCTTTGCGTTCCATACTTACCGAGCCTAAGAATGCCATCATCAAGCAATACGAACACTTGTTTGCCTTAGATGATATAAAATTCAGTATCACGGGGGGTGCCTTGGATTATATCGTAGAAAAAGCGGTTGAGTACAAACTCGGTGCACGTGGATTGCGTTCGCTTTGCGAAGCCATCCTAAACGATGCCATGTTTGAGTTGCCAGGGACGGAAGAAAAAGAGTTAAAGGTCACCAAGAGTTATGCAGAAAATCAACTTAACAAGACCAAACTGCAAACTCTAAAAGCAGTTTCTTAGGCGTTCATTTCTAGTAATTTATCTACAAACTCACGCGTGTTTGAGAGCCGTGGCACTTTGTGCTGTCCGCCAACTTTCCCTTTTTCCTTAAGCCAGTCGTAAAACAGGTTTTTTCGGGCTACATG
>JBMYKI010000097.1:0-1876 GCA_049595235.1 Flavobacteriaceae bacterium | reverse complement strand
CGGATCTGCTGAAAAACTACAGCGTTTTTTCGAATACCTGCGTCCACAGTTGTATGCAGACACGGAGTCCTTGACCCAAAAAATGAAAAAACGAGGGGGCGGCATTACCGACATCACTCTCATTGACAAAACCGCAGACCTGCCCCATTACCACCAATTGCACGTGAGTTTTGAAACCGCAGATGCCATGGGTGCCAACTTTATCAACTCCTGTTTGGAGCAAATGGCACAGACCCTAAAAAGGGAGGCTGGCCAATTTGATGCTTTTAGTGAGGATGAAAAAAACATAGACGTGGTGATGAGTATTTTGTCCAACCACGTACCCAACTGCCGTGTACGAGCCTGGGTGGCGTGTCCTGTGGCGTCTTTGGGTGCCCAAGGGGAGCTGTTGGCCCAACGCTTTGTAGACGCAGTCCGCATCGCGCAGGTAGCGCCCCACAGAGCTGTGACCCATAACAAAGGCATTATGAATGGCATAGACGCGGTGGCCATCGCCACTGGAAATGACTTTAGGGCCATTGAAGCAGGCGCCCATGCCTATGCCGCCCGATCGGGCACCTATGCGAGTCTGAGTGAGGCATGGATTAAAGAGGAAAACTTTGGTTTTGCCCTAGAACTGCCTTTGGCAGTAGGCACCGTCGGTGGACTGACCCAGCTACACCCGCTCGTGCGTTGGTCGCATGAGTTGTTGGGAAACCCCGATGCCCGCACCTTGATGCAAATCATGGCCGTAGCCGGATTGGCGCAGAACTTTGCGGCTATACGCTCTTTGGTGACCACCGGAATCCAGCAGGGGCATATGAAAATGCATTTGTTAAACATCCTCAACCAACTCGGTGCCAATGGAGCCGAGAAAGAAGCCCTTGTCGCACAATTCAAAACCCAAACCGTAAGTTACAGTGCGGTCGAACAAGCCTTGGAGTCATGGAGAAAGTCCTAAGTTTTTACAGTTCGGGCAAGCTGCTTCTCAGTGGTGAGTATGCGGTCTTGGACGGTGCCAAAGCACTGGCCCTTCCGACCCAACAGGGACAACTCATGGAGATAAGCTCCACTGAAGAGAACAAATTGACATGGAATGCCGTTGATGTCAATGGAAATGTATGGTTTTCGGATGTGTTTTCTCTGAACGACTTTACACACAACAAACCTGAAAACCCTGTTAGCAAACGCCTTGCAAAGCTTCTGAAAGCTGCACGCAACCTCCAACCCCATTTTTTGTTGGACAACAAGGGGGTTGAGGTCGTCACTCGACTAGAATTTGATGCGGATTGGGGGCTGGGAAGTTCGTCCACTTTGGTGAACAATGTCGCCCAATGGGCCCAAGTAGATGCCTATGTGTTGCAAGAACAAGTTTTTGGGGGAAGTGGGTACGATATTGGCTGTGCACAGACAACGTCCCCTATATTGTTTCAACGTTCAGGAAATCGCCCCGTGGTGGAAAGAGTGGCGTTTTGGCCCGATTTTCACAGGAATTTGTTTTTTGTCTATCTCAACCAAAAGCAAGACAGCCGCTTGGCCATTGACCAGCATTATAGCGGTGCTAGCGACGCGCAGATTGCATCCATAAGCAAACTCACCGAAACGCTTTTAGAAGCCAACCGCCTCGAGGACTTTCAACAGGCGATGCGGGCTCATGAGGAACATATCGGCAAGCTCATAGGTCATACGCCCGTACACCAAAGACTGTTTCCAGATTATGAGGGTGCCATCAAAAGCCTAGGCGCATGGGGTGGCGATTTTGTATTGGCTTGTGGGCCCAATAACAGCCCCGATTACTTTTTAGAAAAAGGATATACCACAGTACTGCCCTTTGAAAAAATCATTTCTCGCGGGTCTTAAAATCCAAGGGGATGGTCAGCGTAACAGCCGTTCCGGT
>JBMYKI010000096.1:0-1895 GCA_049595235.1 Flavobacteriaceae bacterium | reverse complement strand
AACAAAGAGCTTTGGATTTGAAACAGGCCATGCCCTGTATGGATATGACGGCCTGTGCAAAAACGTACATGGTCACAGCTATAAGCTTTATGTCACCGTGATTGGGAGCCCAATCGACGATCAAAACAATGTTAAAAATGGAATGGTCATCGACTTTAAAGACCTCAAAACCATTGTCAAATCAGAAATTGTAGATGTGTTTGACCATGCCACGGTTTTTAATCAAAACACACCCCATGTCGACTTGGCAAAAACGCTTTCAGATAGTGGCCACAAAGTGCTATTGGTGGACTATCAGCCCACAAGTGAAAAGATGGTTATTGATTTTGCCCATCGCATTGCTGACAGATTACCCAGTCATATTAAATTGCACAATGTACGCTTGCATGAAACCGCCACTGCCTATGCCGAATGGTATGCAAGCGATCAAGAATAACTACTTTGTGTCTGATGAAAGATAAAATCTATTTTGCTTCTGATCACCATTTGGGTGCGCCCGACCGAGAAACGAGTTTGGTGCGTGAACGCCTTTTTGTCAAATGGCTCGATGAAATCAAACCCAAAGCAACAGCCCTTTATATCCTTGGCGACCTATTTGATGTGTGGTATGAATACAAACATGTCGTTCCCAAGGGTTATGTGCGTGTTTTGGGCAAACTGGCCGAGTTTGCCGATGAGGGAATATCCATTCATTACTTTGTTGGAAACCACGATATGTGGATGATCGATTATCTCGAAAAAGAAATTGGCATTAAAGTTTATTTTCATCCTGAGGTTATGGAACTGGGAACCAAGCGATTGTTTATTGGCCATGGCGACGGTTTGGGTCCCAAGGACAAGAGTTATAAACGCATGAAAAAGTTGTTTCGGAATCCGTTTTTTCAGTGGCTGTATCGCTGGTTACACCCTGATATAGGAATCCCTTTTGCTCGCTATTTGTCCTTAAAGAACAAACTGATTTCTGGACCAGAAGACTTAAACTACGACGGGCCTGACAGAGAATGGCTTGCCCAGTATGCGAAACGAAAACTCAAAACCCAACACTACGATTACTTTGTTTTTGGACATCGGCATTTGCCCTTGGAAATCTCCCTGAACGATAAATCGACCTACATCAACCTTGGCGACTGGATCACCCACTACACCTATGGAGTTTTTGATGGAAAAACACTCTCCTTAAAGCACTGGAAGCCTGCTGATGATTGAGCAAAAAAACCTTGCATTTGAACAAGCCATCCTCATTGGAATAATCAACCAAAACCAACCAGAGGAACGCATACATGAATACCTCGACGAACTTGCATTTTTAACATATACTGCAGGCGGAACCGTAGCCAAACGCTTTACACAACGTATAGAAACCCCACACCCCAAAACCTTCATTGGATCGGGAAAAATGGAAGAGGTACTGGCCTATGTCAAGACGAATGATATCAGCACTGTAGTCTTTGACGATGAACTCACCCCTGCTCAACAAAGCAATATCGAACAGCTTTTAAAATGCAAAATTTTAGATCGTACAGGTCTGATTTTAGATATTTTTGCACAGCGTGCCAAAACGAGCTATGCCCGTACACAAGTAGAGTTGGCGCAGTACCAATACCTCTTACCTAGACTCAAGGGATTATGGACACACCTCGAACGCCAACGCGGCGGAATTGGAATGCGTGGGCCTGGAGAAACCGAAATCGAAACCGACCGACGGATTGTCCGAGACAAAATTTCTCTTCTGAAGAAAAAGCTAGTTGGTATCGATCGCCAGATGGCGACCCAACGTGGAAACCGCGGGGCATTGGTTCGAGTCGCTTTGGTGGGCTATACCAATGTTGGAAAATCTACCCTGATGAATGTGTTGAGCAAGAGTGAAGTCTTTGCCGAAAACAAACTCTTTGCTA
>JBMYKI010000095.1:0-1925 GCA_049595235.1 Flavobacteriaceae bacterium | reverse complement strand
TATCCGGTACATTGCTAATGCAAACAAGTATTTTCATCTAGAAATATTGAAATGTAAATATACAAAAAAAGCAACAAATACTATGCACGCATAATATTTTTCTTAAAGTTCAAAAAATTGCTTAAATGGTTTAATTATTACTATTTTTGCGCAGTCAAAAAAAAAGCATGAGAACCATCCAGTTTAGAGAAGCTATTTGTGAAGCGATGTCGGAAGAAATGCGCAGAGATGAAAGCATTTACCTTATGGGAGAAGAAGTAGCTGAATACAATGGCGCTTATAAAGCCTCTAAAGGCATGTTAGATGAGTTTGGTGAAAAGCGTGTTATCGACACACCGATTTCTGAATTGGGTTTTGCTGGAATTGGGGTTGGTTCTACCATGACGGGCAATCGACCCATTATTGAGTTTATGACATTTAATTTTGCTTTGGTGGGCATAGATCAAATTATCAACAACGCTGCCAAAATTCGCCAAATGTCTGGTGGTCAATTTCCTTGTCCTATAGTATTTAGAGGTCCAACTGCCTCTGCAGGTCAGTTAGCCGCAACACACTCACAGGCTTTTGAAAGTTGGTACGCCAATTGTCCTGGCCTAAAGGTGATTGTTCCTTCAAACCCTTACGATGCCAAAGGGTTGCTTAAGGCCGCCATTCGCGATGATGACCCCGTTATTTTTATGGAGTCAGAACAAATGTATGGTGATAAGGGTGAAGTTCCTGAAGGGGAATATGTTTTGCCCATAGGCGTAGCAGACGTTAGACGTCAAGGAACCGATGTGACCATTGTTTCCTTTGGAAAAATATTCAAGGAAGCCATAGCGGCAGCTGACATCCTTGCCCAAGAAAACATTTCTTGTGATCTTATTGATTTGCGCACTGTCAGACCTCTAGATATAAATACCATCATTGAGTCTGTCAAAAAAACCAATCGTTTGGTCATTTTAGAAGAAGCATGGCCTTTTGGTAATGTCTCAACAGAGATTACTTATCAGGTTCAACAACAAGCTTTTGATTTTCTCGACGCGCCAATAATTAAAATAAACACCGCAGACACTCCTGCACCCTATTCTCCAGTTCTTTTGGCTGAATGGCTACCCAATCGAGATGATGTAGTCAAGGCAGTTAAAAAAGTGCTGCTCTAAAAAATAAACCAACATAATTATTATGCAAAATACAGTATTATACTTTCCTTTATTATTAGCCGTTATCGGCTTGATTGTCATGTACGTTCAATCCATTTGGGTACGTAAACAGTCCGTAGGCGATGACAAAATGAAAAGTATTTCAGAGAGCATAAAGCAAGGTGCTTTGGCTTTCTTAAGTGCGGAATACAGATTATTATTCATTTTTGTCATAATTGCTTCCGTGGCTTTGTTTGGAATCTCTACTGTTGTAGAAACGACAAGTTGGTTGATTGTTCCAGCTTTTGTCATTGGTGCTGTGTTTTCGGCTCTTGCTGGGAACATTGGTATGCGAATTGCTACCGAAGCCAACGCACGAACTGCTGAGGCTGCTAAGACAAGCTTGCCACAAGCTCTGAAAATTTCTTTCGGGGGTGGTACAGTTATGGGACTTGGAGTGGCTGGTTTGGCTGTTTTTGGTCTTAGTTTGATATTCATTCTCCTCTTGGGTAAATTCATGGACGGCGCAAATGACTTCTACATCAACATGACGGTCGTACTTGAATCACTTGCTGGCTTCTCCTTAGGTGCAGAATCTATCGCTCTTTTTGCGCGTGTAGGAGGCGGAATCTACACCAAAGCTGCTGATGTTGGAGCCGATTTGGTAGGTAAAGTCGAAGCGGGAATTCCTGAGGACGATCCAAGAAACCCTGCTACCATTGCTGATAATGTTGGAGACAATGTAGGGGATGTTGCCGGTATGGGCGCCGATTTGTTTGGTAGCTACGTAGCTACTGTATTGGC
>JBMYKI010000094.1:0-2068 GCA_049595235.1 Flavobacteriaceae bacterium | reverse complement strand
CATTTGATGTCATCTTCCAAAAATACAGTCTTTTATGGGGATAAAGCCAGAATAGGTTTGTAAAAAAATTGTATATTAAGCCTAAAGAATCACATTATGGCAGTTAAAAGTTTTCAAGGCGCCCGTGCCAAAGCCCCTAAAGCACCCAACCCACCTTTGCTCGTTTCGGACTATATGACCCGTGATTTGATCACGTTTACTCCTGATCAGTCCATTCTTCAAATCATGGAGGCCTTTGCCAAACATCGAATTTCTGGAGGTCCCGTTGTGGACAAAAGCGGCAAGCTGATTGGAATCGTCTCCGAAGCCGATTGTATGAAACAGATTTCAGAAAGCCGTTACTTTAACATGCCTATTTTAGAAAAGAGTGTAGCTCATTTTATGACAACGGCGGTGAATACCATCAATCACGACGCCACTATCTTTGATGCTGCACGCCGGTTTCACCAAAACAGCCGACGTCGCTTGCCAGTGCTTAAACATGGATTGTTGGTCGGCCAAATCAGCCGACGAGATGTCGTACTTGCCGCCCTCAAACTGCGCAGCCAACGCTGGCGATAATCTCTTTTGACAAAACATACTCATATCCTTTTTCAATGAGCATAAGGCATGCTTACACCCAACAGCCCTATCCTAACCCTCATAATGAAACCGACACTGTATGATGGTGCATTTTTGATCCACGCCCCGTTTTCCGGATATTTGATAGACCAGTCTGTGTTCTGAAGTGATTCTTCGAGACCAAAACCCTTTGAGTCCATATTTTAAGGGTTCGGGCTTGCCCAAACCTTTGAAGGGCTGCTGCTTGATAGAGCCAATCAATGCCTTGATTTTAACAACGGTGTCCATATCGTTTTCCAACCAGTAAGAAAAATCTTCCCATCCGTATGTAGTAAACTCGATATGCATAAAGGTTTTAGTCTTTGTTCTCCGGATAGGAGACCAGCTCACCCCTTTCCATTTGGGCTACCGATGCCATCAACCGATCTCTATTGGCTTTGGTGGACAACAGATGCTCGGTTTCTTTGAGAGCATTGTACTCTTGGATAGACATGATGACAACCGCATCTTCCTCCTTGCTTCTGGGAACGACAATCACCTCCAATGATTTGGAAACATAATCAAAATGTGCCTTGATGTTTTTACGCAGTGTGGAAATACTAATGGCTTTCATATTATGTACTTTATTTTGTACGTTCAAATGTACAAATTATACCTCAAACCTTTAAACCAACGCTGGCGTTAAGTGCGTTTTACCAATAAAAACCAATCATTTCCAAGGTCCAAATATCCCTGGTTGTAAACATAGCAGTACAAGGCGCCTTTGTGGGTACGATACATTTGGGTAATATATTCAAACGAAAAACCTTCTTCCAACAACCGTTTACGAGACATCTTCACTTTGTCTCTAGGGTTGAGTTTCATTAAGATTCTATAATTTCTACGCAAGGCATAGTGGGTGTTTCGCATCAGTTGATTGTGCTCTCTGTTCTGACGGTTGTTGTAGTTGCTACGACAAGCATCATCACAAAAGCGTTTGTCGATCCGTCCTGATAGGGGCTTTTCACATTCCCAACACAGTCTTGCCATGATTAAACGCTTTATTCTTTTACAAATTTGATCGCATTTCCGTTCTGGAATTTCAGTAAATACAAACCTCTCGGCAGCAATGCTACTTCCACCGCACCTCCATCCGAAACCCGCCCATGGGCGACTTCTCTCCCGAGCAAGTTGTAGATGTGGTAAGCAGTTGGGTTGTTTACACCATAGACATACACTCTGTCCTTTACAGGGTTGGGTGCTAGGATGATTTTCGAGCTTGTTTCAGGGTTATCGATACTCAATGAGCCCTCGGTAGAACGGGTATAGGAAAAACCGCCTTGTCCAGAAATCCAAGAATTGAAAGTCAAGGTCAAGTAGATGTTCTCCTCTTGGATCCATACGCCCAACTTTTTACCAACCAAACCTTTTGGGGATCCAGTGGATGTGTCAGCAGTGCCGTCGCTGTTGGTAATGTTGATGGTGAAATTATCGACCACCGAATTGACCGTCGTATCGCTGTCACTTT
>JBMYKI010000093.1:0-2073 GCA_049595235.1 Flavobacteriaceae bacterium | reverse complement strand
TAATGACGACACAAATACACTAAATTCAAAATGTCTTTTTGGAAACAACTGCCTCCAAACCCTACAGAGGCTTTTAAAAATTTATGGCCGATGCGGCTGTCTTTTCCGACAGCACGAGCCACTTCCGAAACATCTGCCCCAGTAGCTTCGCAGAGGGCAGAAATGCTGTTGATCGAGCTGATGCGCTGCGCCAAAAAAGCATTAGATACCAACTTTGACAACTCAGATGACCAGATGTTGGTGGTGACAATTTTTTCACGAGGAATCCATCGTGCATAAATCGATGCCAAGCTTTCTACCGCTGCTGTTCCAGAAGGCGTGCTGTCGCCCCCAATCAATACGCGGTCTGACTTGAACAAATCCTCAATGGCGGTGCCTTCCGCCAAAAACTCAGGGTTGGACAAGACCTCATGCGCAATGCCATTTCCCGACTGCGCAAAAATGGTTTGTATGGCCTCGGCCGTACGTACGGGCAAGGTGCTTTTTTCAACAACGATTTTTGGACTAGTGGCCACCTGAGCAATCCGACGAGCACACTGCTCTACATAGGTGAGGTCGGCAGCCATGCCTTTGCCTTTGCCGTAAGTTTTAGTCGGGGTGTTGACAGCAATAAAGATCATATCGGATTCCGCTATGGCTTGGTCTACCTCCGTAGAGAAAAATAAATTTCTGCCACGGGCTTTACTTACCACCTCTGCCAAGCCTGGCTCGTAAATAGGCAATTGGTCTAGGTCTGGGTGGTTCCAAGCCGCAATACGCTCTGGATTGATATCGACCACACGAACCTCAATGTCTGGACACTGCCGCGCAATGACCGCCATAGTGGGGCCACCCACATAGCCAGCTCCGATACAACAAATTTTAATTGGCATCTGTTTTTTCTTTGGTTGCAAAATTAGGGATTTTATAGACGAGCATCACACCTCCGCGATACATTAACACTTCGCCCGATCCGTTAAAGGGTCGTATCTCAGGTTCTCCCAAATGATCGACTCTTTCTAGACCCTTATAGCCTTTGTACCAAGACTGACTCAGCCCTGCTCCAATAAAGGCTTCCAACGCCCACGAAGTACTTAAACACTTTTTATAGCCCAAAGTGACTCCATAAAACGCCACCCTTCCGGACTGATACTCATCGTCGTCAATGGATCCACTAGAGCCATTGGTCTCTTCATAATAATCAAACAAAATCAACGACTTAGGCTTTTGAAGGGTAAACATCCCAAAACCAATGTGGGGTCCTATAAACCATTGTTCGCGGTTGGGCTTTTGATACCAGCGGTACTCCAAGAACGTTTGTGTAATGTGTAGTGGTGCGTCGTCAAGCAAAGGCATCTCGTCCCAAAAAGAACCCAGTACGTCGAGCTGAACAGCTTTGCGGTCCGCCAATGGAATCTCGATGCCCACATTGGGTATCAGCAAAGGAGCGGTCGCTAGGTTGAGCTTGATTTCGGTTTGCGAAAAAAGAGAATGTACTGTTATCGTTAAAACAAAACTTAGCTTTTTTGTCTTAAACCTTAAGTTTACTATATGGTTTAAAAGAGATGTCATGATTGTTGAAGGATGTTGGGGGTGAGGAAATAAATCGTTTGGCGCTTGTCTTTTGGGGATTTCTTTTGCACGATTAGGGGTTTGTTGGATAATTGTTCAGTGATTTTATTGATCGCCAGAATGGCGTCAGATTTGCGCTTACTGTTTTGGGAATAACTTAGTTGGGCGTTGGCAATCTGAGACAAAATTTCTTCATTGGTTGCTTGCTTTTTGGTGAACAAGAACCTGATGATCGCCTCTTCTTCGGGTCTAAGCGCATAAAAAACTCCTTGACAACGAATGCCACCACGAACCAAAGTAGGTGCTTGTTTTTTTCGATAGTTGATTACCGCAAAAACGGTTATGGTAACAGCAATCAGAATCAAAACAAAATAAGACAAATAAAAGAACAAAGAATTTACGTCAAAATAAATGCGCTCAGATTTGATGGGCGTGGTAAAGAAATCCTTTTTGAAAATGGCTTTTTGAATTCGGTCTTCTTTTATTGAGTAAAGTGTGTCCCCCAAAAAAAAGGGGTGATAG
>JBMYKI010000092.1:0-2152 GCA_049595235.1 Flavobacteriaceae bacterium | reverse complement strand
TCTTTTTTGAGCCGTGAGTTATCACCATCGATAATTACCAAACCGTAGCGACCAAATAGCTGATGAACCAAAAAGCGAGTTGCATCTGCCAAATTGGAATGCGCAACATAGCTTTGCGCAAAGAGTTTTTGAAGTTCTTCCGCATTAGGACGATTGCCCAGATGCTGTTTCCAAACCTCCAAAACCTGATCCAAACCCTCGGTTGACAAACGGCCAACTGGCCCCTGTTGCTCCCTTGACCAATGAATGCTCTGCCCATTGACTGAAAAGTGATTGATTTCTTCAAAATCGTGGTCCTCTGAGGCCATCCAATAGACCGGCACATAGGTATTGCCGTCTTGAAGTGCGTTCCATTGGTTTGCGATCTTTATAACGTCGATAATTTTATATAAAAAATAGAGCGGTCCCGTTAACAGATTCAACTGATGCCCTGTGGTTATGGTAAAACTATTAGATGACAACAAACTGTTGATCTGCTTGGTAGGCGCATCCTTGATGTGATGATATTGGACAGTGAGCACCTCTTTGAGGGTTTGTCGCTGTTTGGTGGTAAATCGCTTTTGCTGCCGTTGGACATGTGCTGGGTCGGGGCGATTGGCAAAGGGACGATAAAAACCCGTTAAGCCAGAATCAGCAGAAACCAATCGACTTGCCAAGTCAGGCAAGCGCTGCGTGATTGTATGTGGAATCCGGTGAATTCGCATGCCGTAAAGATACAACACATATGACTAGGGACTCGCAAGCGGGAAAAGAGAATAGAGATGCTTTGCTTTGTCATGCCGAGCTTGACACGGTATCCATCTTTAAGGATAAACATTGTACACTATGGGAGCAATGGACTACCGCTTTTGCGGGAGTGAAAAAGGGTTTCGATTCACTGTTGCCCATTCACGTTGTACGTCCTCGGGGTGATAAAAGTCAATTGGCATCCAATGTAATTGTCTTCAGAACTTAAAAAAGTACAAAAAAAGTATTTTGGTAAACGATGATTCAAACCTAACCAATCATAGGGTTGTGTGGTGGTTGGTGAATTTTACGTAAGTAATTAACGCACAAAAACAGGTGCAGCAGGGTCAGTGGTATGCTCTTCACTGTAGCGGTAGCCGTCGAGGTCAAAGCCCAATAAATCATCGGCAGTTTGGGCATTGGTATCGATGAGGTAGCGCGCCATCAATCCTCTGGCTTTTTTGGCATAAAAAGAAATGATTTTTAGCGTACCGTTTTTGTAATCTTTAAATATAGGTTCAATCACGTTCGCATCTAAATCGGCGAGTAAAACAGCAGAGGCATATTCCTTACTTGCAAGGTTTACGACACATTCATCGGTTTGGAGTTCGCGATTGAGTTGAGCAGTGATTTTCTCTTGCCAAAACCCATATAAGTTTTTGCTGCCATTCACAGAAAAAGAAGTACCCATTTCCAAACGGTAAGGCTGCATGAGATCAAAGGGCTTGAGTACGCCATAAAGACCTGAAAGGATACGCAAGCTATTGTTGAGCGTATCCCATTTGTCTTCCTCGATCGTATAGGCATTTAGACCTGTATATACATCTCCATCAAAAGCATACACGGCAGGGCGGGCATTGTCAGCTGTAAAAGGAACAGAAAAGCTTTGGTTTCGTGTCCAATTCAGCTCGGCGAGTTTATCGGATATTCCCATGAGTGTCTTTAGCTCGGCAGGTGATTTTTTTCGTAAAGCCGCATTAAGAGTAGCCGCTTCATGAACAAAAACGGGTTGGCTGCAAGTGGCATGCGGCAATGGACTTTCATAATTCAAAGACTTGGCAGGGGATACTAAAAGTTTCATATCATCAGCTTTTGGTCAAAAATAATAAGGGTTTTTGGGATAGGCAAGTTCCAGAGATTCAAAGTGTTAATTATAAAAATGAATACTTATTCCAATCTGTGCTTAGCGTAGTGTCGCCATTTGTCTAGGGCAGCCAGCATATCGTTGGGTAGGGGTGCTTCAAATGACATCGGTTTTTTAGTGACTGGATGCGCAAAACCAAGGGTTTGGGCGTGAAGTGCTTGACGTGGGAGTAGTTTAAAGCAATTGTCCACAAACTAGTCCCCCAACAATAAGACGTTTGAGGTACATACCCATTGGGGTCGCGTCAAATGAAGATATCATTGAATTTTTAAAACAAAATCA
>JBMYKI010000091.1:0-2153 GCA_049595235.1 Flavobacteriaceae bacterium | reverse complement strand
ATCCACATCAAATACGTCTCTACCGAAATAGCCTGACAAAAAGAATTTGTTGTTTTTGTTGACAGGAAAACTGATTTTGGTGTTCAGGTCATAGAAATAGGCACTGTTGGGGTTGTCAGTAGCCTTTAAAAAAAGGTGTGCGTAGGTGCCTCTGCCTCCCACCAAAAAACTGCCTTTACCAATAGGACCCTCTGCTAATAATCTACTGGCTACCAAGCCAATACCGCCATTGAGTTTAAAATCTTCTTTATTGCCCTCTTTTTGGTATATGTCCAAGACCGAAGAAACCCGTCCGCCGTATTTGGCTGGAATACCCCCTTTATAAAGTCTTATATCTTTGATGGCATCAGGGTTAAACACAGAAAAGAACCCGAACAAATGAGAGGAATTGTAAATACTTGCCTCGTCCAGTAAAATCAGGTTTTGATCGGCAGCTCCCCCTCTCACATTAAAACCTGAAGCGCCCTCACCCGCGCTGGTTACGCCAGGGAGAAGCTGTATGGTTTTTAGCACATCGGGCTCCCCAAAAACCACAGGCGTTTGCTGGATGGTACTGGCCGACAAGCGGTTGATACTCATTTCAGGTTTTTTGATATTGATGCGTTCTATGTCATCAGTAACTACCACTTCTTCAAGAGTCTCGGAAGCAATTTCCAAACGAATATCAAGTTTGCTCCCTTGATTAATTGACAAAGCCAGCATTTGTGTTTTGTAACCTAAGTATTGCACTACCAAGCTGTATTCCCCTTCAGGAAGTGTTAACGAATAAAAGCCGTAGGCATTCGTAACCGTTCCTGTATTGAGTTCAGGTACCAAAAGGGTAACGCCAATAAGTGTTTCCTGGGATTCAGCGTCTAAAACTTCACCACTGATGGTGTATCGATTTTGAGCTTGTCCCCATAAGCCAACAAAAAGTAGAAAGATTACACCTGAAAGGCGCATCGGCATAGCAATTTTACACAAAGATACAATTTATGGTTGTAGCTTTAAAAATCCTGTGGTAATAAGTTTACGTGATGAACTAGGCCAAGGCCCTATCTAAATTGATTTTGATAGCATCCAAAAATTCTTGCGTAGAAAGATAGTCTTCACGAGTCATTTTATCACCATGAATCAACAAAGCCAAGTCTTTGGTCATTTGTCCACTCTCTACGGTTTGAATACAAACCTGCTCTAAAGTTCCACAAAAATGCGCCAAATCTTCGTTGCTATCCAATTTGGCACGGTGTGCCAAGCCTCTCGTCCAAGCAAATATAGACGCGATTGAATTGGTTGATGTTTCTTTGCCTTGTTGATGCTGACGATAGTGGCGAGTTACGGTACCATGCGCAGCTTCCGCTTCCATCACCTCTCCGTCGGGTGTTACAAGGGTTGAGGTCATTAGTCCCAAGGAGCCAAATCCCTGGGCTACGGTGTCAGATTGTACATCACCATCATAGTTTTTACAAGCCCATACAAATCCACCATTCCATTTCATGGCAGCAGCTACCATATCATCTATCAATCGGTGTTCGTAAGTGATACCAGCAGCCTCAAATTTTTCTTTGAATTCGTTTTGGAAAACCTCCTCAAATATATCCTTAAATCGCCCATCATAGGCTTTCATAATGGTATTTTTGGTACTCAAATACAAAGGCCATCCTTTGCTTAAAGCACGGTTCATACATGAACGTGCAAAACCATAAATAGAGGAGTCTATGTTGTACATACTCATCGCAACACCACCTTCTTGGAATTGATAAACCTCCCATGACTGGGGTTCGCTTCCATCTTCGGGTGTGAATGTCATTGTGAGCTTTCCTTTGCCTTGAATTACGGTGTCTGTGGCTTTGTATTGATCACCAAAAGCATGGCGACCAATGCAAATCGGCTTGGTCCAACCTTGTACATAGCGCGGCACATTACTCATGATAATGGGCTCGCGAAAAACTGTTCCTCCCACAATGTTTCGGATGGTTCCGTTGGGTGAGCGCCACATTTTTTTTAGGCCAAATTCGGTCACTCGGTTTTCATCTGGAGTGATGGTAGCACACTTGATACCTACTTTGTGTTTCTTGACAGCTTCGGCAGCATCAATAGTAACTTGGTCATTGGTTTCGTCCCGGTGTTTTAACCCCAAGTCATAGTATTCGATATCCAAATCTAAATAGGGG
>JBMYKI010000090.1:0-2298 GCA_049595235.1 Flavobacteriaceae bacterium | reverse complement strand
GTGGGGTTGTGATTGGTAAAACCCACGATATCGACAGCATTCTTGGCAATGAATATGAGCTGATGGGCATGAAAACTGCTCCCTTTGAAGCTTGGCTATTGCTGCGTAGCTTACGCACCCTTCCAGTCCGTATGCGACAGCATCAAGAAAGTGCCCTTCAGATTGCCCAGTTTTTGGACAAGCATCCCAAAGTCATTCAGGTCAATTATCCCGGATTGGAGACTTTTCCGCAACACACATTGGCTCAAAAGCAAATGAAAGGTTGCTCGGGATTGTTGTCGTTTCATTTGCGTACCAGCAATCTCAAGACCATCAAATCGTTTGTCAAAGCCTTGCAGCTATTTCAGAAAGGTGTCAGTTGGGGTGGGCATGAGAGTTTGTTGTATATGCCAGCAATAAGCTATATGAAAGAACTAGACGAGACACAATACCGTGCTTTGGGCATTGCACCCAATCTGATGCGGATCTCTGTGGGTTTGGAACATGTAGATGATCTGATAGCCGATTTGGAACAAGCCTTAAAAAAGATAAGGCTATAAATCGCTAGTTTTAAAAGTGTACTGAATGCATTTGGCTTGTTTTTTTGATATCTATAGGTATAACCCCTAAATTCTAACCCCATGCAACATTTACAACTTCAAAGCCTCAATGGCAGTGTAAAAGACCTCAATCGCAGTATACGACACCTGCAACAACAGTTGAATTTACTCAATCAAACGGTCTCTAAACTTGAAAATAACCTAAATAAAGGTCTTATTGATCGTTTGCGTCATATGGATGAAAAAGTAACCTACATTGAATATGACATTGGTAAAATAAAAGATTTTATGATGTAATCAAAAGTCCTTTTTCTTGAGGATTTTATGTATTAAAAACAATGGAAACACCATCCAGCACCACATCACACCTATGGCGACTGTGACACCGTAATAGCTGCCAAAAAACTGTTTGAACACAGCACCGGTATAGCCCATAAGCGCAGTAATATCGAGTTGGATAAGCATCAGAATACGCGCCAAGTCGATGGGGTTTAACAGACTTACCACCAAAGAAAAGTTTTCCAGTGGGTAGTCAGAGAAATATAAAAAAATCAACAGCAAGGCAGCGTCATAAATCAACGCGAGCATTAACCACATTAGTAGGGCATACCCAAAACCTTTGATGCGGTTTTCGTTTCTCAAAGCGATGTTGGTAACCAAACCATTGAATATACATGTCAAACAGACACCCAAAGATAGCAGCGTAAAAAAACCTTCAACGCCTTCTCCCTCAAACAGCTTAAACACCAGAAAAGGCAAACTCAATCCTACGACCATACTAATTGAGAGGGACAAACAGACACCCAAATACAACCCAAAAAATATAGAACTTCTTTTGAGGGGCAACGAGAGAAGCAGATGGGTGAATTCCCTCGAGTTATAGTAATACATGATTCCAAATAGCGTACCCATAAGCGGTGAAATGATCAAAATGATGTTCATTAGGGTCAAGACAGCTTTGCTTAGATCTCGGTTTAAAAACAGCAAGGCAAAGCCTAAAATCAGGTAAAAACCCAAATACGCATAAATCCAATGGGCACGAAAAAGGTCTTTTAGCACATATGTAACGATTTTAAACATAGAGGTCTAAAATTTTTTGATCGAGGTTTGAGGCTTCTGTTTCTAACAATATTCTTCCTTCTGCCAAAAAAAACACTTTTTCACACAGCGATTCCACAAAATGGGTGATGTGAGAGGTAATCAGGATGATGCTTTCCGAATTATCGGTCAACCATTTTTTGAGTTGCAGCAGCGCCAACGGATCCAATCCGGTAGATGGCTCGTCAAGGATCACAATCGGATTGTTAAACATCAAACACAACAACAAATTTACTTTTTGAAGTGTCCCACCTGAAAGTTGTTTTACGTTCTTTTTCAGGTGGGGTGTAAGCTCAAATAGCTCAATGAGTTTATCTGTGTGTTTTGCTTTTCGGTTTCGTATGTCCACAACCATGGCACACAGTTCTTGTAGATTTAAGTTTTGAGGAAAACGGGCGTGTTGAGGCAAATAACCGATATGATCTTTGTAGCGCCATTGCCCTTTGCAGTTTTTCCCAAATACTTGTAGTGTTCCCTGGTCGGGCACTACCATACCTAAAAGGCATTTTATCAGTGTAGATTTTCCCGAACCATTGGGCCCCAACAATCCATATATACCGGGCTTGTCCAAACGAAGATTGATTCCTTTGAGTACTTCATGTACACCAAAGCGTTTGTGAAGGTTGTCAATACAAATCATATGCAAAGGGGCTTAGTGCAG
>JBMYKI010000089.1:0-2322 GCA_049595235.1 Flavobacteriaceae bacterium | reverse complement strand
GTTAATACCTATTTCAACGAACATGTTGGTCCAGCTCTTATTACTTTGGTTCTAAATGATCTTCAATCTATTGCTCAGCTCAACGATCAGAATGCTTTTTTAGCGGTTCGTTTTGAACTTGATACAGAAAAACACCCCTACAACGATCCGGTACAATACGCACTGATAGAAATCCCTTCTTCTGTTCAACGCTTTGTGGTTTTGCCCTCTGAAGATGATGCTACCTATGTCATGATGCTAGATGATTTGATTCGGGATCAATTGGCCTCTATTTTTGGAGTGTTTGATTATACAAAGATTGAGGCACATATGATTAAATTTAGTCGTGATGCGGAACTCGATTTAGACGATGACCTAAGTAAAAGTTATGTAGAAAAAGTCGCCGAAAGTGTCAAAGAGCGATCCGAGGGTGAGCCCGTCCGTTTTGTATATGACAAAGAAATCGCTCAGGACACGTTGTCTCTGTTGTTGTCTCGTATGGAGATTGGCTCTCATGACAGTGTCATTCCAGGGGGGCGATACCACAATAGGCGTGACTATATCAAATTTCCCAGCCTTGGCAGAAAGGATTTTTTATATGAAAGTGCTCCCCCTTTACTTGCGCCCGGTTTTGATTTAAACAAAAGTATATTAGCGCAAGTAGCAGTTAAGGACCGATTGATACATACACCCTACCACACATTTACATATGTGGTCAAATTTTTACGTGAGGCCGCGATAGATCCCAAAGTAAAAAGTGTGTTTATCACCATCTATAGATTGTCGAAAATTTCCAATGTGGCCAGTTCGCTTATTCAGGCTGCTCGTAATGGCAAACGTGTTACTGTACAGATTGAGTTGCAAGCACGTTTCGATGAAGCTGCGAACATACAATATGCAGAGGTTATGAAGAAAGCTGGTATCCGATTGATTTTCGGTGTTCCAGGGCTTAAAGTCCATGCCAAAATCTGTATGATTCAACGCAAAGAAGGCAATAGGCTAAAACGCTACGGATTTGTCAGTACCGGAAATTTTAATGAATCTACTGCCAAACTCTACACAGACTATACGCTTTTTACAGCCCACCAGCCCATTCTGAAAGAAATTGGGAAAGTATTTGACTTTTTAGAAGCTAGTTATCAGGTTAAAAAGTATAAACACCTTGTCACCTCGCCCCACCACAGTGCTGATTTTTTTCAGTCTTTGATTGCAAAAGAAATAGAAAATGCGAAGTTGGGGCGCCCTGCTTCAATCAAAATCAAACTCAATAGCATCACCAATTACCCTATGGTTGAGTCACTCTATGAAGCAAGTCGTGCGGGTGTAAAGATTCAGATGATTGTTCGTGGGGTCTGTTGTTTGATCCCAGGTGTTGAGGGGCAAAGTGAAAACATCGAGGTTATTAGTGTGGTGGATCGTTATTTGGAACACACCCGTCTTTTGATTTTTGGAAACAATGGAGCTCCAAAAGTCTACATCTCTTCAGCCGATTGGATGACACGCAACATCCACAACCGTGTGGAAGTTTCTTGCCCTGTTTATGATGATCTTATTAAAAACGAGCTTATTGAGACTTTTGATATTTGTTGGAAAGACAACGTCAAAGCCCGGTTGGTCAATACCACATCAAACAATGAGTATAGAAGCAACACAGAGCCTAAAACTCGAACCCAGCAGACCCTGTATGACTATTACAAGCAAAAACTAAGCTCGTGAAAGTTAAAAAATATGCCGCCATAGATATTGGGTCAAACGCAGTTCGTTTGTTGATTTGCAATATCATAGAACAAAAAAGTAAGCCTACGGTTTTCTCTAAAAATGCCATCATTCGTGTGCCCATTCGTTTGGGCGCTGATTCTTTTGTGGTTGGAGAAATTGGAGAAGAAAACCAACAGCGGATGATAGATGCCATGCATGCCTACAAATTGCTGATGAAAGTACATGGGGTAGAGCGCCATTTGGCCTATGCTACGTCTGCACTTAGAGAAGCAAATAATGGCCATCAGCTTATAAATCGAGTGAGAGAGGCTACAGGCATTGAAATTGAAATCATTGATGGGCAACGTGAGGCAGAGATAATCGCATCAACAGATTTGTATACGGTGCTTAAACCCAATAAAAACTACTTGTTTGTAGATGTAGGTGGTGGTAGTACCGAACTGACTGTTTACGTCAAAGGAAAAATCATAGCTTCGAAGTCATTTAAAGTGGGTACGGTCCGCTTGATGAAAAAAATGGTGAGCAAGAAGGTTTGGGAAAACTATAAGTCGTGGCTAGAGACCCACACATGGAGAAGGACGGCGATAAAAAGTGCCAATGATAGGTGATTTGATGGTAATCAAG
>JBMYKI010000088.1:0-2444 GCA_049595235.1 Flavobacteriaceae bacterium | reverse complement strand
GTTGGGTGGTGGTAGTGCTCGCTGCATGATGGCAGCTGTTTTTAACTAGGCCCTTGTGTTTGTGCAGCCTTGAGCCGATTCATTTTTGAGAGAAACTTTCGCACTTTTTCATTGGCTTAAATCTCTATTTTGTGCGCGTCCCCAAACAAGCTGTAATGCGTTGCTTTTCCTTTAAACACATTCAGTTTATAGTATGGAATAACCAGTGCGTAGGTTTCAAGCAAACTCCTGAACCTGACAATAATACCCATGGGTCGCAATTCGATGTTACAGGTATTTTGGTTGTGGTCAAGGGTTAGCAGGTTTTGAATTTCCACACTAGCTTGGGATATAATTAGTTTGGGGGATCCTATACCTGACATTTTTAGACGCTGACTCAGTCCAAAGGGTTTGCCTACCAAATCCGCGATGGTTTTTTCTTGTTGTGGATCGTTATAGGAAACATTGCATAACATAGAGCAAAGGTAACTCATACGTGCTAACTGTGTCAAAAACCAGTTATATTTGTTGTCAAATTAAACCTATGGGGTTGGTACCTATTCTCGAAGAAGCTGTGCATAAGTTTGCACAAGAAAAACATCAAGTGCAGCTGGAGGCTATCGAAATTCAGAGTACCAAAAAAGGATTTGAAGGTGACCTCACCGTGGTTGTTTTCCCACTTTTACGCTATATCAAAGCCAAACCTGCTGATCTGGCCGATGCCATGGGTATTTATCTTTGTGATACTGTCGATGAGGTAGAAGCTTATAATGTTGTACAAGGTTTTTTAAACCTCAGTATTGACAACCGATATTATATTGATTTTCTACAGTCGATTGCTGATAATAATGATTTTGGCATTCAAAAATCTACTGCTGAAAGCCCAAAAATTTTGGTTGAATATTCCTCTCCAAACACCAACAAGCCTTTGCACTTGGGTCATGTGCGTAACAATTTATTGGGCGCATCCGTTGCCAAGCTACTTGAAGCTGCGGGCAATCGGGTACACAAAACCCAAATCATCAATGATCGCGGCATACATATATGCAAATCCATGGTAGCATGGCAGCAATTTGGTGAAGGGGAAACCCCTAGTTCTACGGGTTTAAAAGGAGATGCTTTGGTTGGGAAGTATTATGTGGCTTTTGAGCAGCAATATCAAAAAGAAATTCAAACCCTAAAAGACGATGGTGTTGGTGATGACCAAGCCAAATCTCAGGCGCCTATCATGTTGGCGGCCCAGAAGATGCTACGCGATTGGGAAGCTGGTGACAAAGAAGTCCGTTCTCTATGGAGACAGATGAACCAGTGGGTGTACGATGGTTTTGCAGATACCTACAAAAAATTGGGTGTCGATTTTGACTCCTATTATTACGAGAGTGATACCTACTTGTTGGGTAAAGATATCGTTTCAGAGGGTTTGCAAAAGGGGGTTTTCTTTAAAAAAGAGGATGGTTCTGTTTGGATCGATCTTACTGAAGAGGGGTTGGATCAGAAAATTGTCCTTCGGGCAGATGGCACTTCTGTTTACATGACCCAAGATTTGGGAACAGCTCTTTTGCGACTCAGAGACAACCCAGACATGACCGGCATGGTTTACACGGTAGGAAATGAGCAAGATTATCATTTTAAAGTACTATTCCTTATTCTAAAAAAACTTGGGTTTGACTGGGCCAATCAATTGCATCATTTGAGCTATGGGATGGTAGATCTTCCTTCCGGCAAAATGAAAAGTCGTGAGGGAACCGTGGTGGATGCCGACGCTCTCATGGTTGAAATGAAGCAAACGGCGTCAGAATTGGCACAAGAGCTGGGGAAGTTGGAAGGATTTACAGAAACCGAAAAAGATCGTTTATATCATCAAGTAGGTATGGGTGCCCTCAAGTATTATATACTAAAGGTTGACCCTGTAAAACGAATCATGTTTGATCCTCAGGCGTCAGTAGATTTCAATGGAAACACAGGTCCTTTTATACAGTATGCATACGCTCGCATACAATCAATTCTTAAAAAAGCCACAATTGTTTCTTCAGAGCTCACTATTGATACTGACCAATTACACTCTAAAGAAAAAGAAGTGATCAAATGGATTGAGCTGTATCCAGAGACCGTAGCACAAGCAGCTGAAAACTACAGCCCAGCTTTGGTTGCCAATTATGTTTATGAATTGGTGAAGCGTTTTAATTCTTACTATCAGCAACTTGTAATACTAGATAAAGATGTGCACATTCGCCAATTTAGACTTGTCTTGGCTCGAAAAGTAGCTGAACTTATCCATTCTGGTATGGGGCTTTTGGGCGTAGAATGCCCTGAGCAGATGTAAAAAAACCGCCCGAAGGCGGTTTTTTAAATTCAATATGGTTGGTAGTTACTTATTTAGTCTCCTTAACACCCGAAAATCTACTTGCTTGCGTGCATAGTAGTACCTTGAATCTCATGTGCGTCTCCCTATTGTCTTGGTAAGA
>JBMYKI010000087.1:0-2465 GCA_049595235.1 Flavobacteriaceae bacterium | reverse complement strand
CCCAGTTTTTGGACGTGGACAATTTTTGACCTTCTAGGTTTAAAAACTCATTGGCGGGTACGTTTTCGGGCAACACATAGGAACCCTCTGCCTTAAGCATGGCTGGGAATATGATGCAGTGAAAAACGATGTTGTCTTTTCCGATAAAGTGAACCAACTCGGTGTCGCTGTCTTGCCAATAGGGCTTCCAGTCTTTTCCGTTGGCTTCAGCCCAAGCCTTGGTGGCTGAGATATAGCCAATCGGCGCATCAAACCAAACATAGAGCACTTTGTTCTCTCCGCCGGCTACGGGTACAGGAATGCCCCAGTCCAAATCGCGCGTAACGGCTCGAGGTTTAAGTCCATCATCAAGCCACGATTTGACCTGCCCATACACATTGGGTTTCCAGTCGTCAGCATGACCTTTTAAGATCCATTCTTCAAGGAAGTCTTGATATCGCTCAAGGGGTAAAAACCAGTGTTTGGTGGCTTTGAGGGTTGGGGTGCTTCCACTTAAAGTCGATTTGGGGTCGATTAGGTCTGTGGCGTTGAGCGAACTGCCACAGGCTTCGCATTGGTCACCGTAAGCTTCTGTATGGCCACACTTGGGGCAAGTGCCCACGACAAAGCGGTCTGCCAAAAATTGTTCGGCCTCTTCGTCATAGAGTTGATCTGTGGTCTGCTCGACAAAATCTCCTTGCTGATGCAGTTTTTTAAAAAAGTCGCTTGCCGTTTGGTGATGTACGGAGTCAGAAGTTCGGCCATAATGGTCAAACGAAATGCCAAAATCCTCAAAGGATGTTTTGATAAGTCCGTGGTAGTGATCGATGATTTGTTGAGGGGTTTTACCTTCCTTACGCGCTCGCATAGAGATGGCTACCCCATGCTCATCACTGCCGCACACAAACAGGACGTCTTTGCCTTTTAGACGAAGGTATCTTGCATAAATGTCTGCTGGCACATAGACTCCAGCCAAATGACCAATATGAATGGGCCCGTTGGTATAGGGTAGGGCGGCAGTTAGGGTGTATCGTTTGGCTGTCATCGAATGTTGATCAGCCGCAAAAATAGGAATTAATCCCTGTTTAGTTTAATTTTTCATACCTTAAGGATCCCAAAGCTCACATATGAAACCTACCGAAATCGGCCGTTTGGGTGAAGACTTAGCGGTCACCTATCTTCAAAAACAAGGGTTCCGCATTCTGGCCCGAAATTACCGCTATGGCAAAGCAGAGATTGATGTGATTGCTTTAAAAGGAAATCGCCTGTCGGTGGTTGAAGTTAAGTGGCGCAGCAGTGCTGACTATGGTTTGCCTCAAAGTTTTGTAACGTCTAAAAAACAGCGCCTTTTGGTCTATGCTGCCAATCATTTTGTGCAGAGTCGTGACATGGATGTTGAGGTCAGTCTTGATATTATTGGCATTTTGAGGACTAAAAACAAACAAATTATTGAATTTATTGAAAACGCATATCACTTTTTTTGACAATATGTTAAATCAGTAACAAATTGTTTGTTTTTCATTATTTTTGCCTAAACAATAACAAAACAAAATGAAAACGATAGCAGCTGCGGTAGAGGACTACATCAAAAGCAAGCCTTTTTTAGTGAGTGCTTTGACACAAGGCATCATCAATCTGACCTCCCTAGCCCGTATTATCAATAAAGAGATTAGCGATGTGATGAACAAAGACGTTCGCAACGGCGCCATTGTAATGGCTTTGAAACGTTTGTCTTCTGATTTTGAATTCCGTTCGTCCTTAAAAATCATAAAAACGCTTCGCAATATTGGAGACATTACGGTGCGCTCTTCTTTGATAGATTATAATTACAAGGTATCACCAACCTTATTGGCTTCTCAGGCCAAATTGTTGTCAAGTATTTCTGACGACAAAGGTAATTTTTACACATCCTCGCGCGGGGTACACGAGTGCAATGTGGTGGTGAGCAGCAACCTAGCTGAACAGGTAGAGAGCTGTTTTGAAAATGAGGTGTGCATTCACAAAGAGGAGGATCTTTCATCCATTTCAGTAAAGCTTCCGACCGAGAACGTTTCTGTCCCAGGGATTTATTATTTTGTATTTCAGCGGCTGTCTTGGGAGGGGATCAACATCTACGAAGTGATTTCTACTTCTAATGAGTTTACCATTCTAGTCAATGAGGCCCAAGTTGACAAGGCATTCAGAGTCATCAAAGACCTAAAGCAACTCTAAGGTTGCTGTAACCAAGTCAAACATTCGAGTGCTTTTTGAACGCTTTGAACTTGATCAAAGACCAACATCAGTCGGGTTCGATCGGCTTGTTTTTTTTCTTTCAAAGTGCCTTTCATCGGATGAGCTTGTAATTTGACGAGCATGTTGTGGTGCCATTGACATCATTTTCAAAATAATTTCTTGGACACCCTTATCATGGCCAACTGTCTAGGTCACCCTTTGGATGATTTTAAGTTTACCATGCGTTACTTCTTGACAAAGTACGCCTCGATGAT
>JBMYKI010000086.1:0-2504 GCA_049595235.1 Flavobacteriaceae bacterium | reverse complement strand
AGCTCTATTCCCAAAAATCAGTACCTCGACATCAACCGTTTCCAAAAGTTGACTTCCAAAGAAGAATCTTTGCCCATTTATCCATCTATCCAAATAACACAAACCCGCCCATGAAAGTGCTCAAAGACTTATTGTACTGGGTTTCTATAGAATCTGTGGTGGGGTCTACTGACAAAGTTGTGAGTGAAATACAGTACGACTCACGTAAAAATACGGCCAATAGTGTTTTTGTAGCACTTCGAGGTCAATCTAGCGATGGTCATCAACATATAGATGCTGCCATTCAAAACGGAGCCGCAAGTGTTGTATGTGAGTCTCTACCCGAAGTCACCCAAAAAGGGATAACATATGTTCACACTTCCAACACAAGATTGGCTCTGGCCATTATGGCAGCCAATTTTTACGATAATCCCTCCGAGCAACTCCAGCTCGTTGGGGTAACAGGTACGAACGGAAAAACATCCATTGTGCGCTTGCTTTTTGGGGTGTTTCAACGAATGGGTCACTCTGTGGGTGTGATTTCTACTATTGGCAACGCCATCAATGAACAATCCTATCCTGCTACTCATACCACTCCTGACCCATTAGCCATCAACGCATTTTTACAAAAAATGGTTAAAGCGGGTGTAGGGTATTGCTTTATGGAAGTTTCTTCCCATGGCATTGACCAGCATAGAACAGCTGGACTTTGTTTTGCGGGGGGTGTTTTTACCAACCTTTCACACGATCATTTGGACTACCACAAAACTTTTGCTCAATACAGAGACACCAAAAAAAGATTTTTTGACCAATTGTCCAAAGAGGCCTTTGCGTTGAGTAATAAAGATGATAAGAATGGCACCTATATGCTGCAAAACTGTCAAGCCCAACATCATTTTTATGGGCTAAAAACATCTGCCAATTACAAGGCTAAGATTCTCGAGCGTGATTTTGCGGGTATGCTATTGATGGTCGACGGTAAGGAAGTTTGGACCCCTTTGGTGGGCGATTTTAATGCTGCCAACCTACTGGCTGTATACGCGTGTTGTTCAATATTTGGCAAGGGTGCCGAAGAAAGTCTTCATGCAGTCAGCGCGATCGAACCCATAGCTGGCAGGTTCAATACTTTTTCTACCAATAACAATATCAAAGCCATAGTAGATTTTGCCCATACGCCCGATGCTTTGGAGAATGTGCTAACCTCAATCAATAAGATAAGAACCGGTAACGAACTATTGATAACGGTCGTTGGTTGCGGAGGCGGTCGTGACAAGGACAAAAGACCCCAAATGGGTCGTGTAGCAACTATGTTGAGCGACAAAGTAATTTTTACCTCTGACAACCCTAGAGATGAGGATCCCGAAACGATTATCAAGCAAATGGAAACCGGAGTAGGCCCTGAGAACTTTAAGAAATTCTTATCGATTGCAGATAGAAAACAAGCCATCAAAACAGCTTGCCAGTTGGCTCACCCCAATGACATCATTTTGGTGGCCGGTAAGGGACATGAAACCTACCAAGAGATTCAGGGCGTCAAAAAGGATTTTGACGATATGATAGAATTAAAATCGAACCTAAAAATAAGCGACTGATGTTATACTATTTGTTTGAATATTTAGAGCAGCATTATCAGTTTCCAGGAGCGGGACTTTTCCAGTATTTATCATTTCGGGCATCGATTGCGGTTATTTTATCGTTATTGATTTCTTCCATTTTTGGAAAAAAAATCATTCGTCTTCTCCACAATTATCAGATGGGTGAAACCATACGAGATCTGGGGTTAGAGGGTCAAAAAGAAAAAGCAGGAACGCCCACCATGGGTGGACTGATCATCATATTGGCCACCTTGGTTCCCGTTTTGTTGCTGGCCAAGCTCGAAAACATTTACATCCTTTTGCTCATCGTCACAACCCTTTGGATGGGCTGTATAGGTTTTTTGGACGATTACATTAAAATCAAAAAAAAGGATAAAGAAGGACTCAAAGGAAGATTCAAAGTTATAGGGCAAGTAGGTTTGGGGCTCATTGTTGGTACAACCCTATACTTCCACCCAGAGGTTACCATTCGTCAGGAAGCACCTACCACCCAAAGCTTTCAAATTGAAGAACAATCGACCAAAACTACGATCCCACTTCTTAAAAACAACGAATTTGACTATGCGGATATCATCACCTGGATTGATGATTCATGGGAGAGATATGCTTGGTTGGTGTTTATTCCTATTGTCATTTTTATAGTAACTGCGGTTTCGAACGGTGCCAATCTCACAGATGGCATCGATGGTTTGGCAGCAGGGTCGGCAGCCATAATCGTGTTGGCCTTGGGGATTTTTGCTTGGGTGTCGGGTAATATTATCTTCTCAGAGTATCTCAATGTGATGTATATCCCGCGCATAAGTGAGTTGGTGATTTTTATTGCTGCTATTGCGGGAGGATTGGTTGGTTTTTTATGGTACAACGCCTATCCAGCACAGGTATTTATGGGAGATACCGGCAGTCTGACAATTGGTGGTGTCATAGCGGTTT
>JBMYKI010000085.1:0-2517 GCA_049595235.1 Flavobacteriaceae bacterium | reverse complement strand
CTTTTGTCTTCTTCGGTCATTGAAACCCCCAAAGAGATCACTCAGGCACGTGAGATTGAGCAATATCGCTTGCAAATCGATCAGCTCAACAGGAAGATGGGACAAATAGAAAATGTATTGGAAAACCTACAGGAGCGGGACAATCAAATTTACAGAGTAATCTTTGAAACCAACCCCATTCCTGATGATGTTCGTAAAGCCGGTTTTGGTGGGGTCAATCGTTATAAAAACTTAGAGGGTTTCAATAATTCAGATTTGGTTATCGGTACTACCAAGCGTATGGATGTGCTATCCAAACAAATTGTTGTGCAATCAAAATCACTGGATGAAATCCAACGTTTGGCACTAGACAAAGAAAAACTATTGGCTGCTATTCCTTCTATTCAACCGATCAAAAACGATGATCTCAAACGTATGGCTTCTGGCTTCGGATGGCGGACCGACCCATTTACCAAAGCAAGAAGACGCCATAAAGGAATGGATTTTTCTGCACCTACGGGAACCCCAATTTTTGCCACTTCTGATGGCAGGATCACAAGGGCAGACGGGCGCTCTGCGGGATATGGCAAACACATTCGCATCGATCATGGTTATGGTTATCAAACTTTATATGCGCATTTGAGTGAATACAATGTACGTCGGGGCCAAAGAGTAAAACGAGGTGACGTAATCGGTTATGTTGGAAATACAGGGAGATCTGTGGCGCCACACCTCCACTATGAAGTTCGTAAAGACGGGGTGGCTGTCAACCCGATTAACTTCTACTATGGCGATTTAGACTCTGAAGAGTTCAATGCCATGCTTGACGCAGCTAACAGAGAGAATCAATCGCTTGACTGATGCGCTCGCTGTTACCCGAAAAATTGTATTACAGCATAGGCGAAATTGCTGAAGCTTTTAACGTCAACCCTTCTTTAATCCGTTATTGGGAAAAGGAATTCGATTTTTTATCCCCTAAAAAAAATCCACGTGGTACTCGAAAATTCACAGCACAAGATGTAGAAAAACTAGAACTGATTCATTATTTGGTTCGCGAACGAGGATTCACTCTAGAGGGCGCCAAAAAACAATTGGAATCAGGAAGCGCAAAGGGATTCGAAGTTGTGAGAAGACTTAAAGCCATTAGGGAGGCCTTGGTACGTATTCGATCGTCTTTATAACTACTTTTTACGCATAAAAACATCGATGGTCACCCCACTAAAGTCGTATTGTTCACGTAGCTTATTTTCCAAAAATCGTTTGTACGGGTCTTTAACATATTGAGGTAAATTACAGAAAAAAGCAAATTGTGGATGCTGTGCATGCAATTGCACACAAAATTTTATCTTGACATATTTTCCCTTGATGGCTGGGGGTGGAAATTTTTGAATGATGGGTAACAGAAAATCATTGAGTTCCCGAGTTGGTATGCGGCGTGAGCGCTTTTTATAAACAGAGACTGCAGTTTCTATGGCTTTAAAAACTCTTTGCTTAGTAATGCTTGAGATAAACAGAATGGGCACATCAACCAATGGTTCGATCTCTTTGCGAATCTGAGCAGTAAACGTTTTGGTTGTATGGGTGTTTTTGTCAACCAAGTCCCACTTATTGACCAAGATGACAATCCCCTTATGATTGCGAGCTGCCAACCAAAAAATGTTTTTTACTTGACTGTCAAAAGTTCTTGTCGCATCAAAAAGCAACAAACACACATCGGCGTATTCGATGGTTCGAAGCGCACGCATGACAGAGTAAAACTCTATGTTTTCTTTGACTTTGGACTTTTTTCGGATCCCTGCCGTATCGACGAGGGTAAACTCGAATCCAAACTGATTGTAAGTAGTGTCTATGCTGTCGCGAGTTGTACCTGCCAAGTCGGTGACGATGTTGCGCTCTTCACCCAAAAGTGCATTGATAAAAGAAGATTTACCCGCATTGGGTCGTCCGACGACAGCAAATCTTGGAAGTGAGTTTTCTTTTGGCGGGCCGTCTTCTGGCAATAAAAGTACAAGTGCATCAAGCAACTCGCCTGTACCACTTCCGTTAATGGCAGAAAGGTGAAATGTTCGTTCTATTCCCAAGGCAAAAAACTCTACTGTATCTGCAACTCGCATGGCATTGTCGACTTTGTTGATGGCCAATAACACGGGTTTTTGAGAGCGCCGCAGAAGGCGAGCCACTTCTTCATCCATTAGGGTGACCCCAGTTTCGACATCGACCACAAAAATGATGGCGTCGGCTTCTTCGATGGCGATTTCTACTTGTTTATCGATTTCGGTTTCAAAATCATCATCACCACCAACCACATAACCACCTGTGTCTATTAGGGTAATCTCTCGCCCATTCCAATCGGATTTTCCATAATGACGATCCCTAGTGACACCACTGACCGCATCTACAATGGCTTCTCTACGCTGAATCAAGCGGTTGAATAAGGTAGATTTACCGACGTTGGGTCGTCCGACTATGGCTACAAAGTTACTCATAGGTTGATGTTACGGGTGCAAAACTAACCCTTTTGGGAAGAAGAATAACCAA
>JBMYKI010000084.1:0-2596 GCA_049595235.1 Flavobacteriaceae bacterium | reverse complement strand
GGCTCAAACACTATATATTGTATTTTTGCGCCATGATAAACGTCCAAGATTTCGCCAAGACCCCATCTCATCGTTTTTTTCTACTTGCTGGTCCTTGTGCCATTGAGGGAGAAGAAATGGCCTTGCGTATCGCGGAACAGCTTGTTACGATTTGTGACAAACTTGAAATTCCTCTAGTTTTTAAGGGAAGTTTTAAAAAAGCGAATCGCAGCCGTGTGGATAGTTTTACGGGAATCGGAAATGAAAAAGCACTCAAGATTTTGGGGAAAGTAAGCCAAACCTTTGATGTGCCCACCATTACAGACATTCACCAAACCGAAGATGCTGCCAAAGCAGCCGAATATGTGGACGTATTGCAAATTCCCGCCTTTTTGGTGCGCCAAACCGATTTGGTGGTTGCCGCAGCTCAGACCGGCAAGGTGGTCAACTTAAAAAAGGGGCAGTTTATGAGCCCTGAAAGTATGCAACATGCAGTTCGAAAAGTACACGACGCTAGCAACCCACACGCTTGGGTTACTGACAGAGGAACCATGTTTGGCTATCAAGATATGGTGGTAGACTTTAGGGGCGTTCCTGTCATGAAGCAGTTTGGCCCTACGGTATTGGACGTGACGCATTCGCTTCAACAGCCCAACCAGTCTAGCGGGGTTACCGGAGGCCGTCCGGAACTGATAGAAACCATTGCCCGTGCTGGCATCGCAGCTGGGGTAGATGGCCTGTTTATGGAAACCCATTTTGATCCAAAAAACGCCAAAAGTGATGGCGCCAATATGTTACCACTCAAATTGGCAGAAGGGTTACTCACACGTTTGGTACGCCTAAAGGAAGCAGTAGCTTCATTGTAGGCCAAACATTCACATTAAAAATACCTAACTTTGCATCCCATTTTGGGACATAGTTCATTGAAACACATCGGGGTCGACTGGTTTTGACAGCAAGCCTGATGAAACGGTAAGCAAGTCGAGCGCTGGACTATAGCTCGTAAATCTCATAGTACCACCATTTTAAATGGCGAGAATAACTACGCTCTTGCAGCCTAATCGACTGAATTATAGTAAGTCCAGGCCCTAGTCCCGCTAGGCGGGAAGGCGAGATGTCTTGGTGCGGCCCTTGTTGACGGCAACACAGTTCAAGGCACCATCAAAGTCAACATAGAAATCCGGATGCTTCGACTGGGTTTTAAAACAAAGAAGATAAGGTATAGATAGGCGGTTTTCGGTCAGTCTATATTCGAAAATCAAACGAGAACTACACTTGTAGAAAGCCGTTGCCTCACTTGTTTGGACGAGGGTTCGAATCCCTCCGACTCCACGATCAAGCGTAACTTCGTTGCGTTTTTAACACATAAAAAGCGCAACAAGTTTTACTTGATTGCGCTTTGTTGTTTAAAACGTCTGGACTGCAAGGACAGGAAGTTACATTTGCAGGACTGGATTCATGGGAAAAAGCCGAAGGTTACTCCCTCCGACTCCACTTTGAAGCACAGCAAAGCTGTGGATAAAAGCATAAAAAGCCCAGCAAATGTATTTGTAAGGGCTTTGTTGGTTTTAGAAACCCTGAAAAAAGGTTTAAAAAAACAATTCTTGAGCCACTTCAAATGTGTTTGAGTGGGCATCTATAATTTCTTTTAGGTACACAGAGTAGCCGCCACCCATACTCACTTGCACAGGAATGTGATTCTTCTTACACAATTCCAACACAAACCGATCGCGCGCTTTGCAGCCTTCGATAGTCATTCCCAAACGACCCAGTTTATCGTTTTCTAATACATCTACACCCGCCAGATAAAAAATAAAATCAGGCTCGAAACTATCAACAAGTTTGGGAAGTTTATTTTTTAATTCTCGAAGATACACAGCGTCTGTGGTGCCGTCTTCCAAACCTACATCACAATCACTCTGTTGCTTTCTGAAAGGGTAATTTTTTTGACCGTGGAATGACAGGGTAAAGACCGATGGGTTGTTTTCAAAAATTGAGGCCGTGCCATTGCCTTGGTGCACGTCGAGATCAATAATCATGACCCGTTGTGCGTGTTGGTTTTCAATAAGATAGTTGGCGCCCACTGCTTGGTCATTGAGCATACAAAAAGCCCCTGGTTGGTCTTTAAAAGCATGATGTGTGCCTCCAGCAATATTCATTGAAATACCATGCTCTAAAGAAAATAAGGAATTCTGTATGGTGCCTTGTGCGATGGTACGTTCTCTATGTATTAGGGCGTCTGACAATGGAAAGCCGATCTGCCTTTGGTCGGATTTGCCAAGCGACAACCCCACTAGCTGATCGTAGTAGGTTTCTCCATGGGTTAGGATGGCATCTTTCTTACTAATAAGGGTAGGCGAAAAAAAACTATGCTCAGCACATATGTTTTTTCTGACCAATTGCTCCGGCAGCAGTTCGTATTTGATCATGGGAAACCTATGGTTTTTCTTTAGCGGATGCACATAGGTTTTGTCAAATGCAATCTTCAACATCTCACAGCCATTTTTTTACAAAATTAAAAGTAACACATTTAAAAGTTTTACTTTTGAAGAAAATGCATGGAAAAGTATATTAAATTTTAAGAAAAATCATGAACAATCTTGTGATCATTGCCCAT
>JBMYKI010000083.1:0-2603 GCA_049595235.1 Flavobacteriaceae bacterium | reverse complement strand
AGGCAAAAAGAGCATCTATGGTCTTGTCGGGCGAAACATTTGGGGGCAAATGGATTTTAATCTCCACTTCAGCCGCCGTGTTGTCTTCAATCTTTTTGATCTTGATCTTCCCTTTGTCATTGGCTTTTAAAATAGAGTCAATCAATGAAGAGGTCGTGGTGTTGAAGGGAATTTCGGAAATGACCAAGGTGTTTTTATCTAGCTGTGCGATTTTGGCACGTACCCTAATTTTACCACCTCGAACTCCATCGTTGTATTGCCCCACATCCATGATACCTCCGGTAGGGAAATCAGGGAAAATCTGGAAACGTTTCCCCTTCAGATGTTTTATAGAAGCATCGATAAGCTCTACAAAGTTGTGTGGCAATATCTTGGTCGAAAGACCCACGGCAATCCCCTCTCCGCCTTGAGCAAGCAACAGAGGAAACTTAACGGGCAAATGTATGGGTTCTTTTCTTCGACCATCATAAGAAAGCTGCCATTGGGTGACCTTGGGACTATAGACCACCTCCAAAGCAAACTTCGACAACCGAGCTTCTATGTATCGAGAGGCAGCCGCGCTATCTCCGGTGAGGATATTACCCCAATTCCCCTGCATATCGATCAGAAGGTCTTTTTGACCAACTTGCACCATAGCATCAGAAATACTGGCATCACCATGAGGGTGATACTGCATGGTGTGACCCACGATGTTGGCGACCTTATTATAGCGCCCATCGTCCAACTCGCGCATGGCATGCAAGATGCGTCTTTGCACAGGTTTTAAACCATCAGCTATGGCTGGAACCGCACGTTCAAGGATAACATAAGAAGCATAGTCCAAAAACCAATCCTTGTACATGCCCGTGACCTTCACTAGCGTGTCTTGTTGGTTGTCGAAATGTGGCTCTAAATGATTTTCCTCCATCTTAATCTTCAATACGATCTAGTTCAACCTTCAGATTATCAATAATAAACTCTTGGCGCTCTGGTGTGTTTTTACCCATATAAAACGACAACAGCTCTTCTATGCCCATAGCCCTGTCAATCATCACAGGGTCTAATCGGATGTCTTCACCAATAAAATACTTGAATTCATTTGGAGATATCTCACCCAATCCCTTAAAGCGCGTGATTTCAGGGTTTTTGCCTAGTTTCTCAAGTGCATCCAGACGCTCTTGCTCTGTATAGCAATAAATCGTTTCTTTTTTGTTGCGAACCCGAAATAGTGGGGTTTGCAAAATATACAAATGACCTTCCTTGATCAATTCAGGAAAAAACTGCAAAAAGAAAGTAATCAAAAGTAAGCGTATGTGCATGCCATCCACATCGGCATCTGTCGCAATCACAATATTATTGTAGCGTAAGTCCTCCATGCTTTCCTCAATATTGAGCGCTGCTTGGAGTAAGTTGAATTCTTCGTTTTCGTATACAATTTTTTTGCTCATCCCATAAGAATTGAGCGGTTTACCACGTAAACTAAAAACAGCTTGGGTATTCACATCCCTAGACTTGGTAATGGAACCACTTGCAGAATCTCCCTCTGTGATAAATAGGGTAGATTCCAAGCGTCTGTCTGCCTTAAGATCCCCCAAGTGCACACGACAATCTCTCAGCTTTTTGTTGTGCAAGCTGGCTTTTTTGGCGCGCTCTCGTGCGAGTTTTCGGATGCCTGAAAGCTCTTTGCGCTCCTTTTCTGCCTGCAATATCTTACGCTGAAGTTTTTCAGCTGTCTCTGGATTTTTATGCAAAAAATTATCCAGCTGCGTGCCGATAAAATCATTGACATAGGTGCGTACTGTGGGCAAGCCGCCGCCCATTTCCGTGGACCCCAATTTGGTTTTGGTTTGGGACTCGAAAACAGGTTCCATTACTTTGATGCTAATGGCAGAAATGATGGATTTACGAATATCTGAGGCGTCAAAATTTTTACCAAAAAAATCTCTTATGGTTTTGACAAGGGCTTCCCTAAAAGCTGCCTGATGGGTTCCGCCCTGAGTGGTGTGCTGACCGTTGACAAACGAATGATACTCCTCACTGTATTGGGTTTTGCTATGGGTAATGGCTACTTCGATGTCATTACCTCTCAAATGAATAATCGGATATAACAAATCTTCAGTATTGTTATTATCCTCCAACAAATCTTTAAGACCGTTTTCAGAAGTGTATTTTTCTCCATTAAACACAATCGTCAAGCCTGGATTTAGGTACACATAGTTTTTGAGCAAGCGTTCAACATACTCATGACGAAAACGATAGTGCTTGAAAATAGTGTCATCGGGCACAAAAGACACCTTGGTGCCTTTGCGTTTGCTACTAGCTTCTTTGGGTGGGTCTTCAGTCAAGGCGCCACGCTCGAAAACCGCGGTTTTAATATGGTCCTCTCGAACAGATTCTACCTTAAAATAAGTAGAAAGTGCATTGACAGCCTTGGTGCCAACCCCGTTGAGACCTACCGATTTTTTAAACGCACGGGTGTCATACTTTCCTCCTGTATTCATTTTGGAAACCACATCAATGACCTTTCCGAGTGGAATCCCACGGCCATAATCGCGAACCGTAACCCTACCCTCTCGGATGTTGACCTCAATGGTTTTTCCTGCACCCATGACGAACTCATCTAT
>JBMYKI010000082.1:0-2700 GCA_049595235.1 Flavobacteriaceae bacterium | reverse complement strand
TTATATCTTTAGCAGTGATAACAAATATCCTGGGGCACCTGCCGTAGATATTCATCATGTGGACCCAAACCAACCCTTTTCTGTTTGTGACCAACTTATCGTACCCGTGGTTGGGCAGCACAACCGTTTGGAGGTGTTGGGATATCGCATGGACTCCTTTGCCTACCTTACCGATATCAAAACCATTTCGGACGATGAGATTCAAAAACTCAATGGACTTGATATGCTTGTGCTTAATGCGTTGAGAGAGGAGCCGCATCATTCTCATCTCAATCTGGAAGAAGCGATTGACCTCTCACAGCGAATAGGTGCAAAAACCACATACTTTACACACATTAGCCATCATCTCGGATTTCATGCTCACGTACAGAAAAAATTATCTAAAAACGTACATTTGGCCTACGACAACCTATCAATTAGTATCTAATGCGAAACAAGATCATTCAGTACCTCCTCATTTTTATTTCTCTCATCGCACTCTATCTTTTTGTGAGTGATATGAACAAATCCGAGGCCTTTGCTGCCAGTCAAGAGCGAATGACCAAACGAGTAGAAACCCTTAAAGATTCTATCAACCAACTTGTGATTGAGCAAACCGACAATGCTTATTTTTCGCTAGCTGTCAATCGTGATGCTCAACAAGCCCATCCCGATTTTAGCCCAGAAGAATTGCAAAATATCCTTGAAGATCATGTTCTCTCGACCAATGATAACCCAAAGGGAAACCCCTTGCTTTCATCTTTCGGATCTGATTGGATTATCAATAAAATCCATGTGGTCAATCACCAATGGATTCTTGCCGATTTCACCAACGGAACCCAGTGGGGCGACGCATTGCTCCTCTATCAGGTAAATGCCAAGGGCAAACCTCGTTTGCGTTTGCTAAACCATGTGATGTACCCCTAGCAATTTATTGACAGCAATAAATCGCCACCAATTTTCGTTTATATTTGTAGCATAACAAAGCCCATTTCTTTTGAATAACCTACGTCTTTATGCGGCAATTACCAGGAGTAAAAACCACAGATGGGCAGCAAATCGTAAAACTGATTAAAAAATAACGACTGAGAGACAGCCGTGTTATTTGAAGTGAGAAAAATGCGTTATTCAGTTTTGAGTAGCGCATTTTGCCATTCGAGGAGTTTGTAGAAACCATCTTGTCCAACGGTATGGCCTACGGCAAAGGAGTCAAACTGTATGACAAAGCCCTTTTGCTTGAGTAGCTCAGCCGAACGTTGTCCCCAGTCAAAAGGTACAACCTCGTCCATGGTACCATGTGCCGCATACAATTCAGGGGCATCTTCGGGCTGTGGCAATTGGGTGATGTTTTCATTGAGATATCCACTCAGCGCAATCACGCTGGCAAATCGTTTGGGATAGGTCAACCCAAGCGCATAACTCAATATTGCACCTTGGCTAAAGCCCAGCAAATGTACTTGCGACCTGTCATATAGATGGATTTCCATAAGCTCGTCCAAAAACTGCAAGACCAATTTGCGTGAGCTAATGGCTTCCTCATCATCAGACCATTTTCCTTGTTCGGCATCAAAATGAATGCTATACCACGCATGCCCCATCATCGGTAAGTTGAGAGGCGCTCGTAACGAAACCACCAACAAACTCGGATGTAGATAATCGGCAAAAGCAAATAAGTCGTTTTCGTTGCTGCCATAACCGTGTAGCAGCAATAGCAAAGGAGGTCTTTCCTGAGTTTTTGTTTTGGGCTGGCGAACGATAAAGTCTAACACAGCCAACTAGCTTGGATTTTGAAAAAAAGTATTGTTGTTGATGACACCAAAAACAGTTCCACTGAGTTCCCTGCCCAAGTAAGCGGTATTTTTTGAGCTCGATAGGATAGATTCTTTAGAAACGACTGCTTTTCCATCAGATGAAAATAGGGTCAAATCTACTTTTTCACCAATTTGAATTGATTGCTGGGATACACCAAATCGCTCTTTTCCTCGGTTGAGGAGTTGCGCAGCATCTTCTGCACCATACAATGTGCACAAACTTCCAAAGGCGGTTTCAAGACCAATACTACCGTAGGCAGCGTGTTCGAGTTCTACCTTTTTATGTTCAATATCCATGGGCTGGTGGTCAGAAGTCACCATATCAATTGTGCCATCTTTCACCCCTTTTAAGAGTGCCTTTTGATCTATGCTTTCTCGTAGCGGTGGCATAAGCTTATACCGGGTATCAAAACCATCAAGCTGCTCATCGGTCATCATCAAGTTGTGAATCGCCACGCTGCAAGTCACATCGAGTTTGTCTTTTTTTGCTTGTCGGATCAAATCAACGCTTTCAGTAGTGGATATGGTGGGTATATGGAGTTTACCACCTGTATAACTCAGAATTGCCAAGTCTCTTCTGATGCGGATTTCTTCAGCAAGGTTAGGAATACCTGTCAATCCAAGAGAAGTACTGACCTTTCCTTCATGCATAACGCCATGGACAGAGAGTTGAGGATCGATTGGATACGATTCAATGAGACCGTCAAACCCGCGGGCATACTGCAAAGCAAGTAACAAAAGGTGTGGATCGTCAATGGGTTGTTTATGATTGCTAAAGCAAATGGCACCTGCTTGCGACAAGTCGTGAAGCTCGGCGAGTTGCTGTGTATTGTCTTGTGCTGTGATATGCCCTTTGGGATGAAGTGTCGTTGGGGTGTGTGCAGCACTCCGAAGCAAAAAGGAAATATCG
>JBMYKI010000081.1:0-2819 GCA_049595235.1 Flavobacteriaceae bacterium | reverse complement strand
ATAGTCATCAATGACAACAGTGGGTGATTCCAGTCGTTTGCTAAAACGCCGATCTACACCCGAAAAAGTCTTTAGGCCTTGTTGTAAACAAGCTGCAGAGCAATCTACATCCAAAGCCAAACACAGGGCTGCAGCCGCATTCATCAGGTTATGATGACCAGGCAATGCCCATGAAAGTTCTTTGATATGTGTTGATTTATATCTAAAATCAAACACATACATTCCGTTTTCCACGCGGATGTTTTCCACATAAGAATCAGAGGATTGACGAACACCAAAAACCTGACCAGGTAAATGGATTCCTTCACGAACCCAAACATTTTGGGGTTTTGGCACCAAGCCCACAAATTCCTTAAAGCTTGACTCGAGAGCTTCTACCTTTCCGTAAATATCCAAGTGATCTGCATCCATGGCAGTCACACAAGCCAAGTCGGGTTGAAGCTGTAAAAAAGAGCGATCAAACTCGTCGGCCTCAACCACCATCAGCGCATCACCCTCATTTAAATAATTGGAGTCGATGTTGTGTGCCACACCTCCCAAAAAAGCCGTTATTTTTTTCCCACACGTGCGCAACAGATGGGTCAATATAGCAGAGGTAGTGGTTTTTCCATGGGTTCCTGCTACCGCAATACAATACATGTCTCTACTCAATCTACCTAATACTTCTGCACGTTTTAAAATCTCAAAACCACCGCTTTCAAAGTATTGCAACTCCTCAAAATCTGATGGGATGGCAGGTGTACGAATGACAGTCGTTTGATCGGGGTCTGTAAAATCTTTGGGGATGTTTGAAGTACCGGCATCAGTGTGATGAATCACTGCCCCCAAATTTGTCAATTTATGAGTGAGTGACGAAGCTTCACGGTCATAACCTGCCACACTGTGACCTTTCTCTAAGAAATACTGAGCCAAGCCCGACATACCAATGCCTCCAATTCCCAAAAAATAGACATATGGCTTAATCATGGAGCAATTCGTTTATCTGTTCTACAATATCTCTGGTCGCATGGGGCCTTGCCAATTGTTTAATGTTATCACCTAATTGCTTCTGACGTGAGGTATCATTTAATAGCTGGCTAATGACAGGAAAAAATTCTTTATCCAATTCACTTTCTCTCAAGACCAGTGCGGCATCATGCTGGGCTATGGCTGCAGCATTTTTGTATTGATGATCTTCGGCCACATTGGGTGATGGGACAAACAGGACTGCCTTGCCCACCAAACAGAGTTCCGAGACAGCAAGGGCGCCGGCACGCGACAAAATAATATCAGCAGCGGCATAAGCTGCTGCCATATCGTCCAAAAAGGGAACCACTTGAATGTGCTCACGATTGAAAGACATATAATCTTGTTTGTAAAGCGAGCCACATTGCCACAAAATTTGCAGGTTTTGATCTACTAGAGCCGATGCATGTGTGGCTATCAGTTGGTTGATACGTTTGGCACCTAGACTGCCTCCAACCACCAGTAGGGTGGTTCGCGACTTGTCGAGACCCATTTGGGTACGCGCCTTTTTTGTTTCAAGCTGTTGAGATAACAGAGCCTGACGCAAAGGGTTGCCTGTGATTCTAATCTTTTTACTTGGAAAAAAACGATCCATACCCTCATGTGCCACACATATTCTATCCACATACTTACCCAACAAACGATTGGTGATACCCGGCAAAGCATTCTGCTCTTGGGTAAGGGTGGCAACACCTCTGCGAGCGGCTACATATACCAAAGGACCACTAGCAAAACCGCCAGTGCCAATCACCACATGTGGCCTAAACTTTTTTATTACCCTCCAAGAAGCAACAAGACTTATCAATAATTTTACTGGGAACAGAAGATTGTCTAATGTCAGTTTGCGTTTCAGCCCAGTTATCCATAAACCTTTGATGGCATATCCGGCTTGGGGAATGCGTTTCATTTCCATCCGACCCTTTGCTCCAACAAATAGAATCTCAGCAGCAGGGTACTGGATTTTAAGTGCATCTGCAATGGCAATGGCTGGGAAAATATGCCCGCCTGTACCACCTCCCGATATGATGAACTTATAGGGTTTCACTTAAAATTGCTAAAGGGTTATTGTTGTCTTCTTGTTTGTTCGTGCGGTTGGCCAATACGCTTTGAATGATACCCAAAGCCAAAAACGTCATCCAAATGGATGTACCCCCGCTACTAATTAGAGGTAGCGGTTGACCAGTTACTGGAAAAATCGAAACTGCCACGCCCATATTGACCAATGCTTGTACAATAATGGGCAAACCAAGACCGATAATGAGAAGCTGTCCAAAAAAATGTTCGGTTTTATAGGCACTCCTAAATATGCGGAATAGCAACAGTAAATACAGAAACAGCAGAGACAGGCCACCGAGCATTCCATACTCCTCTGTAATGATGGCATATATAAAATCAGAGGTGCTTTGAGGTAATAAGTTTTTCATGACACTTTTACCAGCGCCTTTGCCCAACACACCGCCTGTGGCAATAGCGGTTTTGGCACGCTCGATTTGGTAATCTGTGTTCATATCACCTCCGCCTGTAAAACTTTCAATTCGACTCATCCAAGTATCCACACGGTTTGGAAATGCGTCTGGATAGGCTTTGGCAGTCATAATAAATAGGGTGAGAAAAACCACGGCCACCCCACTCATGGCTAATAAATATTTTACTGGATAACCCCCTATAAAAGCCAACATCACAACCAAACCAGTTAATAAGGCGGCTGTTGAAAGATTTGCTGGCAGTATGGTTCCTACTACCACTGCTACGGGCAACCACAGTATCAATACACTGCGCCAAAAAGTGATTACTTTCTCTTTGTTGACAGACAG
>JBMYKI010000080.1:312-2881 GCA_049595235.1 Flavobacteriaceae bacterium | reverse complement strand
GCAAGGAAAATATACTTGATGGGTGATGATCCTGCAACCCTTTTAAAAACTTTCAAATCCAAATTACCAGTTGTTCAAGCGGGAGGAGGATTGGTTCGGAACCAAAGCGGGAAGATGCTTTTTATTTTTCGAAAAGGGAAATGGGATTTGCCCAAAGGTAAAATTGACAAGGGTGAGACCCTTGAAAAAGGAGCAAAACGTGAGGTTAAAGAAGAAACAGGAGTCAAAAAACTTCAGCTCAATGGCTTGGCTGGGGTGACCTATCACATTTTTAAACGCAACGACAAATACCAACTCAAAGAAACCCATTGGTTTCATATGACGACAACCTACACTGGCAAACTCAAACCTGAGCTTCAAGAAGACATCACAAAAGCCAAATGGAAAGGTCCAAAGAAAACGGCCAAGGCCTTAGAAAATTCGTATGGCAATATCAAGTATTTACTGAAAGATTTGAAGATCGGTTAGATCCGAACACAATCTGGCACAAATCGTTTATAGTCTCCTTTGTTGCGGATGATTTCCCTAACGATGCTACTGCTGATAAATGAAGTTTGGATTGAGGTCAATAAAAAAACCGTTTCGATATTTGACAACTCACGGTTGGTTCGGGCAATGGCTTTTTCAAACTCAAAATCTCCGTTGTTACGAACACCTCGCAGAAGATAGTTGGCACCTACGGATTTACAAAAATCAATGGTGAGTCCTTTGTAATCCATCACTTTGACCTTGGGGTTGTCTTGAAAGCATTGCGCAACAAATTGCTTGCGCTGTTCGATGGAGAACATATTGCTTTTTTCGGCATTATACCCAATCCCAACAATAATCTCGTCAAAAATAGTTGCCCCACGCTCAACGATGTCTTGATGACCTAATGTGAGTGGATCAAAAGACCCAGGAAAAACGGCTCGTTTCATAGTGCAAAGGTATTTATTTTTCCATGGCTTCGACCAGGGCATTTCCAAATAGATCCCTCAACGATATGCCAGCGTGTTTGGCTTGCTGTGGCAGCAAGCTTTCTTCTGTTAGGCCAGGAACGGTATTGATTTCCAGAAAGTGAGGTGTGTCTCCAACAAAAATAAAATCACTTCGACTCATGCCTTTCATACCCAAAGCGGTATAGACTTTTTCCGCTGCAATTCGCAATGCTTGATGTTGCGACTCACCCAATCGAGCAGGCGTGATTTCTTCCGATTTCCCTTCGTATTTGGCACTAAAATCAAAAAAATCCTCATCTGTGACAATTTCCGTTGGTGCCAAAACACGTACCTTGCCCTGGTATGTGATAACGCCAATAGAAACTTCGATTCCTTGCAAAAACGATTCGATCAAAACCCCGCTATCTTCTCTGTGAGCAACTTCGATCGCCGCACGCAAGTTGTTTTCTTCGTACACCTTTGATACTCCAAAACTACTCCCTGCTTGGTTGGCTTTAACAAAGCAGGGTAGTCCCACTTTTGCGACAATTTCTTGCGTATCGATTGCGTCTCCAGCTGAAAGGACTATCCGTTTTGCCATGGCAATCCCATGTGGTTCTAAGTATTCTAAGGTTTTTGTCTTGTTGTAGGTAAGGGAAGAGACTTCTGCTGCACAGCCAGTGTAGGGGATTTGCAAATTGTCAAAGTAGGACTGCAGCTCTCCATTTTCACCCGGCGTACCATGCACAGCATTAAATACCGCATCAAACCGAAGATCTCCACTGCTAAAGTCAGCAATGTCAATCGGTTTCCAACTTCCATCAACCTCAACAAGCCAAGCATCTCTGTCGATGCGTACGGCGTAAGGATCATAAACCTTTTTGTCGATATGGGTCATCACGACAGCTCCACTTTTCAATGAAATGTCATGCTCGGAGGTATACCCACCCATGATTACGGCTATACGTGGTTTCATTTGACAAAAATATCATTAATTTTGACCGAATGCGACGACTTCGATTTTTTATCAGTAAATCCTTTTTCATGTCACTCCTACAGGCAGGTGTCATTGTGGTTGGTTTGGTTTTTTTATTGTTTTTGGTTTTACATTTTCACACTCGTCAAAACCGTTTGATTGAGGTGCCAGACCTTCACCAAATTTCTCTGGCGGAGGCCGAAGATTTGCTTTCCGATTTGAAACTCAATTTTGAAGTTATCGACTCCACTCAATTCAATCCCGAAATCGCCCCGCTATCGGTTATCGAACACCAACCGCGAGCCTCTGATGAAGTCAAGCGAGGGCGTAAAATTTACCTCACACTCAACCCATCTACCTATCGAAAAGTATCTGTGCCCAATGTGGTGCAAGTGACCTATCGCAATGCGGTCTCTTCTTTGCGCGCTGTCGGATTGGAGGTTGGAAACATTAGCTATCGTAACAATATCGGAAAAGATATGGTCTTGGCTTTGCGCTTTGAAGGCGATGCGATTGATCCAGGCGCTAAAATTCCAAAATCGTCCAAAATCGATTTGGTTCTCGGAAATGGAAAACGAGGTCGATGATGGAAACACAGGACCAAGACGATTCGCTCTATGAGCATTATGCCTTTACGGCAGACAGTGGGCAGCAACCTCTACGCGTCGATAAGTTC
>JBMYKI010000080.1:0-262 GCA_049595235.1 Flavobacteriaceae bacterium | reverse complement strand
GCAACAAAATTCAACAAGCAGCCAAAGCGGGGAGTGTCCATGTCAATGACCTAGCTGTCAAATCCAACTACAAGGTTAAAGGAGGAGATAAGGTGCAAGTTTTGTTTGCCCATCCTCCATATGAAAACTTACTCGTAGGAGAAGAAATTCCTCTCGACATTGTATATGAAGATGACGCATTGGTTGTGGTCAATAAAGCTGCAGGCATGGTTGTTCATCCCGGCCATGGAAATTACAGTGGTACGCTGCTCAATGCCCTGCT
>JBMYKI010000079.1:0-2885 GCA_049595235.1 Flavobacteriaceae bacterium | reverse complement strand
CCACAATTCCAGATGCAAGCGGGAGAAACGGGTATTAATATGTTGCGTATATACAACCCTGTAAAAAACAGTATAGAACACGACCCAATGGGTGAATTCATAAAAGAATGGGTGCCGGAGTTACATGCCCTCCCTGTCGAATTCATTCATGAGCCTTGGAAACTAACTTCGATAGAACAACAATTCTACAACCTACACATAGGAAAAGATTATCCACATCCGATTATTGACATTACAAAAAGCTTCAAAAAAGCATCCGAAAAGCTGTGGGGCATGAGAAAGCACCATTTGGTTCGTAAAGAATCTGCACGCATACTGAAAAAACACACCCTGCCCAATAGAAACAACTTTGATTGATATGAAGGAAAATAAACTTACACTTGTTGAAATAGATAGGGTCATCGAAATGGCTTGGGAAGACCGAACCCCCTTTGATGCTATCAAATTTCAGTTTGGGATTTCAGAACAAGAAGTGATTAAACTGATGCGAACACATCTAAAACCAAGTAGCTTTAGGTTATGGCGCGCCCGTGTTCAAGGTAGGGCCACCAAGCACGTAAAAAAAAGAAATGCGGGTGTAAATAGGTTTAAATGCAGCAGGCAAAAATCGATCAGCAACAATAAGGTGTCTAAAAGGTAATACCTCCTACGGCTTTAAATAAAAAAACTATTGTCTTGTAATCTTAGCTCCTAAAGCGCGCAAACGACTGTCTATTTGTTCGTATCCTCTATCAATTTGCTCGATGTTGTGAATGGTACTAGTGCCTTTGGCAGAAAGTGCAGCGATCAGCAAAGAAATACCAGCCCTAATATCAGGCGATGTCATTGTAGTAGCTTTCAAAGATGACTTAAAATCATGGCCTATGACAGTGGCTCGATGAGGATCACAAAGAATGATTTTGGCACCCATATCAAGGAGTTTGTCCACAAAAAACAAGCGACTTTCAAACATCTTTTGATGCACCAACACACTGCCTTTGGCTTGGATGGCCACAACAAGGATGATGCTCAACAAATCGGGAGTAAATCCAGGCCAAGGCGCATCTGCTATTGTGAGTATAGAACCGTCGATGTAGTCTTGGACTTCGTAACCGTGTGTGTGTGCCGGTATGTACATATCGTCGCCACGGCGTTCAATACAAATACCTAATTTTTGAAATACTGCCGGAATCTGACCTAAATATTCCCATGCTACGTTGGTAATGGTAAGCTCACTTTTGGTCAATGCGGCCAAGCCAATCCAGCTACCAATTTCAATCATATCAGGGAGTATGCGGTGATGGGTGCCAGAAAGACTTTCGACACCTTGTATGACAAGCATATTAGAACCAATTCCAGCAATTTGAGCGCCCATGCGGTTGAGCATATGGCACAACTGCTGCAAATAAGGCTCACATGCAGCGTTGTATATGGTTGTTGTTCCTTCTGCCAAAGCAGCTGCCATTACGATGTTGGCTGTGCCCGTAACAGACGCTTCATCCATCAATATGTAAGCTCCTTGTAAACGTTTACTAGAAGTTACTCCATAGAAATGGGCTTCTCGATCGTATTGGAAATCGGCTCCGAGCTTCATCAATCCCTCAAAATGGGTATCAACTCTTCTTCGTCCGATCTTGTCACCGCCGGGTTTAGGAATAAATCCTTTACCAAAGCGCGCCAAAAGAGGACCAACCAGCATGATGGAGCCACGTATGCCACGACCTGCGGTTTTAAATGCTTCAGAAGTCAAATAATTCAAGTCAATGTCATCGGCCTGAAAAGCATAGTTGTTAGGAGACAATTTCTCAATTTTGACACCCAATTGGGAGAGAATATCTATCAGTTTGTTGATGTCAACAATGTCAGGGACATTAGAAATTTCTATACGATCTGGGGTGAGAAGCACAGCGCACAAAATTTGTAATGCCTCATTTTTGGCTCCCTGTGGTTGAATAGATCCTGATAATGTATGCCCACCTTCAACTACAAATGTTCCCATAGCTATTTGCGGCGTTTAGATCGGAATTTTTTGTTTTTGTGATTTTGGGGTTTTTGTCTGCCAAACCTTTTGTTGCTTAGACGAATCAAATCATCAGAATTGGTCAAGGTCTCATTGGCATTTCTAAGGTCAATCTTACCTTCTGAAAGCTCAAACAGATGGTCGAAAATAACCTTGTCTTCAACCGTATCTTTGTTCCAATTCAAAAAAGACTTTTTCATGTGATTGGCAATGACAAAAAACAAAGCTTCTTTCTCTTCACCTTCTTCGAACTTCAGGGCAGCTTCAATCATGGTTTTGATGTTGTTGCCATAAAAACGGTATTTAGGGTAGTTCTGAGGATAGGACAAAGGCTCTGGACGTGCGGATAGCACCTCTTTTAACGGAGTGGGATAAGGTGAATCCACATCTAGTTCAAAATCAGACATGATAAACAGCTGATCCCAAAGTTTGTGTTGGAAATCAGGAACATCGCGAAGATGCGGGTTCAGATTGCCCATCACCCCGATGATGGCACGTGCCATTTTGTTGCGCTCCTCACGATCAGAAATTTGCAAGGCTTGGTCTACCATTTTCTGGATATGACGGCCATATTCAGGGATACGAAGGCGTGAACGCTCGGTATTGTATTGAAGATTATCGTTCAAGGGAATATTTTATTGGTTAAAAATACGAATTAAAGTTATAATTGGATGATACCTTCAATTTGAGAGGCTTTTTTGTAGATATCAATAATCACCTCGGGGGATTGAAAAACAGATTCAACTGAAACGCTGAGATACTTATTTCCAGACGAATTTTTGGTTGTGATTGTAGCGTCTATGTCAGCAAATATGGCTAGTAATGCCATTTTTCTACTTTCATCTGAGGGTATGATGAATTTAAACAAATAATTTGTTGGCCATTC
>JBMYKI010000078.1:0-2894 GCA_049595235.1 Flavobacteriaceae bacterium | reverse complement strand
AGCGTGCTTTTTTCTGACAAAAAACACATGCTATCTATTTGAAATAGTGTAATTTTGTTTCTTAAAGACAGACAAACTCTTGCCCGATGGACAAGTATTCGTTTTTAAACGCTGCCCACACAGCACATTTTGCCGAATTGTATGACCAATACCTCATCAATCCGGACAGTGTAGAGCCCAGTTGGCGTGCCTTTTTTCAAGGTTTTGACTTCGGTATGGAGCAACAGGGCGAGATCGAAGTTCCCGAAGATGTTCTTAAAGAATTTCGGGTGGTTCGGCTCATTGATGCCTACCGCGGCAGCGGGCACCTGTTCACCAAAACCAACCCCGTTCGTGAGCGTAGAAAATACCGCCCAACCCTAGCTATTGAAAATTTTGGCCTAACACAAGACGACCTCACCACCGTTTTTAGCGCTGGAGACATCATTGGCATTGGCGCAGCTACCCTAGCAGATATCATCATCCACTTGGAGCGCATCTACTGTGCATCTATCGGAATTGAATACATGTACATTCGCCATCCGGAGCGAGTGAATTGGATTCAGAAATGGATCAACAAAAACGGCAACCATCCCAATTTTAGCCGTGAAGAAAAAAAGCACATTCTAAAAAAGCTCAACGAGGCGGTGACGTTTGAGAACTTTTTGCACACCAAATATGTAGGCCAAAAGCGCTTTTCTCTGGAGGGAGGGGAATCCCTTATTCCTGCTTTGGACACCTTGATCGAAACGGCTGCCGTGGCTGGTGTCAAGGAGTTTGTGGTGGGTATGGCGCACCGAGGCAGGCTGAATACCTTGACCAATATTTTTGGCAAGTCGGCCAAAGACATTTTTAGTGAGTTTGACGGCAAAGACTATGAAGAAGAGGTTTTTGACGGGGATGTCAAATACCACTTGGGTTGGACTTCCAACAGACCGACAGATCAAGGAATTCAAGTGAATCTTAACATAGCTCCCAACCCTTCTCACCTAGAGGCTGTCAATGCCGTTGTGGAAGGTATCAGCCGTGCCAAGCAAGACCGAAATTTTTCAGGAGATTTCCAAAAAGTATTGCCCATACTTATTCATGGCGATGCCGCTGTTGCAGGTCAAGGGGTTGTCTACGAGGTGGTACAAATGGCTCAGCTCGATGGCTACAAAACCGGGGGTACCATTCATATTGTAGTCAATAATCAAATCGGATTTACGACCAACTACCTAGACGGGCGTTCGAGTACCTATTGTACCGACGTAGGGAAAGCCACCCTATCACCTGTGATGCATGTCAATGCCGATGATGTAGAGGCAGTGGTACATGCGATGCGCTTTGCCGTCGACTTCAGAAACCGCTTTGGAAGAGATGTATTTATCGATCTTTTGGGGTATAGAAAATATGGTCACAATGAGGGCGATGAACCGCGCTTTACACAGCCCAAATTGTATAAGGCAATCGCCAAACACAAAAACCCCAGAGATATCTATGCAGAGAAATTGATTACTGAAGGTATCATCACCCAGCATGAACTCAAGCAGTTAGAGGAAACATACAAACTCCAACTCGAAGAAAAATTAGAGGTTTCTCGTAAAGAACAAAACACCGATATCATCCCGTTTATGCAAGATGAGTGGGAAGGCTTTGTACGTGTCAAAGAGCACACCATGTTGGAGCCAGTTGATACGTCCTATCCCATAGAGCGTTTGCAACATGTTGGCACGGTGATTACCGAACTACCCGACGACAAGCCCTTTATAAACAAAATCAAGCGGTTGATTCGCGAGCGCAAAAAGATGTTTTTCGAAACCAAAAAACTCGACTGGGCGATGGCCGAATTGTTGGCCTACGGCTCTTTATTGGACGAAGGTTTTGATGTACGCATTTCTGGCCAGGATGTGGAAAGGGGGACTTTTTCACACCGTCATGCGGTGGTAAAAGTGGAAGATTCGGAAGAGGAAGTATTGCTTCTTAACCAAATTTCAGACCAGCAAGGCCAATTTCAGATCTACAATTCGCTGTTGTCTGAGTATGGTGTGATGGGGTTTGATTATGGCTATGCTTTGGCAAGTCCAAAATCATTGACCATTTGGGAAGCCCAGTTTGGCGATTTTAGCAATGGTGCCCAGATCATGATTGACCAGTATTTGTCTTCGGCAGAGGACAAATGGAAATTGCAAAACGGACTGGTCATGCTGTTGCCACACGGATATGAAGGTCAAGGAGCCGAGCATTCATCGGCACGTATGGAGCGCTACCTACAGTTGTGTGCCAAAGACAATATGTTTGTGGCTGATGTGACCACCCCTGCCAATCTTTTTCATGTGTTGCGCCGCCAATTGAAAGCCAACTACCGCAAACCTTTGGTAATTTTCACGCCCAAAAGTTTGTTGCGTCACCCCAAAGTGGTTTCGGACTTGGATGATTTTTGCAACGGCCAATTCGAACCAATCCTTTTGGACGGCGAAGTTGATGTCAAAAAAACCAAAACATTGGTCTTTTGTACGGGTAAGTTCTATTACGACTTGTTGGAAGCACGTGAAAAACTGGAAAGAAAAGATGTGGCTTTGGTGCGTTTGGAGCAGTTGTTCCCGCTACCCACAGCTCAAATTAGGGATGTATTGACCCAATATGCCCAGGTCAAGGATGTGGTTTGGGCGCAAGAAGAACCGCGCAATATGGGGGCTTGGAGTCACTTGTTGTTGCACTTACCCGAAGCACGTGATTTTCGGGTGGCTTCGCGCCGTTTTTATGGAGCACCAGCCGCGGGTAGTGCCACGCGCTCAAAGCGTCGTCACCAAGAGGTGATCGATTATGTATTTGATAAAACCAAAAACAATATGCGTTAAATTTACGCAGTGAACTATAGGAAATGATACTAGAAATGAAAGTTCCCTCTCCTGGGGAATCCATATCGGAAGTAG
>JBMYKI010000077.1:0-3049 GCA_049595235.1 Flavobacteriaceae bacterium | reverse complement strand
AGAAAATTGGACCGGTTGCTCCCCGCCAAGCCATGGTTCTGCAAAAGAAAAACTATACGTCTCATAAAACCTGCTTCTTTGAAGGCGCAATGCTAGTTGTTGACCATCACCCATAGGAACCGGCTTATAGGCTTCTTTGTTCCAAATGTTACGCATCGAAAAGTTGTTAAACGATAAACCTAGTGTTCCTATAAAGCCCCCACCGCCATAACCGCCTTGTAACTCAATCTGACTGGCGCCTTTTTCAACCAACCCGTATTCAATGTCTACCGTTCCTGCATTTGGATCTACGTTTTTGAAGTCGGGAGAAATTTGCTCTGGATCAAAAAATCCGAGTTGACCCAACTCTCGAACAGAACGTACCACCCGGTCTTTGCTGTATAGGGCACCTGGTTTGGTGCGCAGCTCTCGGTAGATTACATGATCGTTGGTACGGTCGTTACCAACGACTGTGATTCGGTTAAAATAAGCGGGCTTACCTTCAATAATTCGCACTTCAAAATTGATAGTGTCATTAACCGCACTGATTTCTACTGGATTTACTGATGAAAACAAATAGCCATTGTTCTGATATAAATTTGTGAGGTCTTCGCCATCAGGCTTGGTAGGGTCTGCAATGCGTTTTCGCAACAAAACCCCATTGTAAACATCGCCTTCATCAATACCCAGTACTCTGCTCAGCTGGGCATCTGTGTAAACGCTGTTGCCCAAGAAATTGATGTCTCCAAAATAATATTTATTCCCTTCAAGCAAGCGAATATTGATATCAATCAATGCGTCATCAACCACCACAGTATCACTCACGATTCGAGCATCACGATAGCCTTTTTCTTTGTAGTAATCCAACAATTTGGTGAGGCCTTCTTTATAATCAGCCTCAATAAATTTGGATTTTTTCCAAAATCTACCAGGTAATTTTACTTTGGTTTTCTTGAGCTTTTTTCTAAGTTTTTTGTCATTAAAGACCTCATTACCTTCAAAGGCAATAGAACGAATCTTCACTCGGTCTCCTTTGTCAACATACACAAGCATCTTTTCGTTGTTGGTGCCTGTAGTGTCAACTTTGGTATCAATGCGCACTTTGGTATTAAGAAAACCTTCTTTTTTGTATTTATTAGTGATATAGTTTTTGGTGGTTGCTAGAAAATTTTCACTGATTTTCTTCCCCTTTTTAATCTCTGTCTCATCAATCAAGGATTCTAATTTTCCTTTTTTAACCCCCGTAATTGTAAAATCTGAAAGTGTAGGGAGTTCTTGGATAAAGATTTCAATATCAGCGGTATTTCCCTCAATTTTTGTCAGGTAAAAATTGATATCACTGAACAATTCCAGTTTCCACAGTTTGCTTATGACGGCACTTATTTCTTCTCCAGGAATTTGTAGCTGTTGACCCGTACGAAGTCCTGTGTAGGCAACCACGGTTTGTGGACTAAAAGTTTTGAGACCTGTGACCTCAATTTCCCCTAGGGTGTATGTTTTGCCTTGCTCTAAGGCTACTTCCTGTGCGACAACTGACCCGAAGACCAGCAGAAATAGGCATAAAAAAAGCCTATTCATTGGCAATATATTTTTAAGCAAGTTGCTCACTCGTTTTTCCAAATCTTCTTTCTCTTTCCTGATAATCTGCCAAGGCCTTGTACAACGAAGCTTCATTGAAGTCGGGCCAAAGCTCATCTGTAAAGTACAATTCTGCATAAGCAATTTGCCATAACAGAAAGTTACTGATGCGCACTTCGCCGCTTGTTCGGATGAGCAGATCGACGTCAGGTAAATTCTGCGTGTAAAGATGCTTATTAATTATGTTTTCATCAACATTTTCGAGAGAAATTATGTTATTTTTAACTTTATGACATATCTCCTTGACCGCATGTTCAATTTCTTGTCTCGCTCCATAACTTAACGCCAGGGTGAGTACCAAACCTGTATTTTCAGCGGTAGCTGCCAAAACTTCTTCGAGTTCTTCTTGAACATTGTTGGGTAAGGTGGCGCGGTGGCCTATGGCATGTAAGCGGATGTTGTTTTTTTGCATTAGGCTCAATTCGCTTTTTAAGGCATTGACCAACAGCTTCATCAGTGTATTAACTTCACGCCTGGGTCGGTTCCAGTTTTCAGTGGAAAAGGCATATAAAGTCAGATTTGGGATACCCAATCGGGCGGCACTTTCAACGGTTCGACGTACGGCCTTTGCACCTTCTCTATGGCCAAAAACGCGCGCACGATTACGCAACTTGGCCCAACGCCCATTGCCGTCCATTATGATGGCCACATGACGTGGCAAATTGTTCAAATCGACTTTAGGAAGTTGTTCCATAGTTTAGTTACAATAACACGGTGGTCGTCCAAACGAATAACTCAGTGTGATACCTGATAGGATGATCCAATCATTACTCAATCGAGTGTTGAGTACACCATTGTTGGCGCCAAAGGTAGGAAAACTTCCATCTATGTTGTCACTAAAGCTATACATGGCTTTGACTTCTGCTGCCAAAACAAAAAAATGAAATAACTTGGTCTTGATGCCCAGTCCAAACGGGAGGCTCCATGTAGATGCGTTGCGATTCGATTGTGCTTTAGGCGCTCCTAATTCATAATACAAATCATCATAACTGTGGTAACCCACACCAAGGAATACATATGGCGTCCAAGTGTGTTCGAAGCTACTCAAATCAAAATCAAGGTAATTGAACTCAAAAAGCGCAGATCCATAGGTGATTTGATTTTCGAAAGACAAACCACGAACCCTGCGACTGGGCTCAGATGAATCCAAATCGTTGCCAGCAACGTTTGCAAACCCTATCTCAGCTCGAATGGCATAGCGAGTAGTAAAGTTTCTTTTGTAGAAAAAACCATAGCCCAATTGACTTGGGTCTGGATTGACATAACTAGTTGCACCCACCTCTCCGATATAGTTGGTCGCATTGAGGTGAAGACCCAATTCATGCATCTGCCCAATGGCGATCTGCGTGCTTAATAACGCTGTAATGACTAAGTATATTCTCAAAAGATTTGTGTCACCCTAAAATCCATAAAATCAGTTTTGAAATTAAAA
>JBMYKI010000076.1:0-3231 GCA_049595235.1 Flavobacteriaceae bacterium | reverse complement strand
CCTCAGTAGCGGTGTCGTGAAATGGCACCCCTTTATCCAAACAGGTCTTTTTCCAATGACGCACAAAACTCGGATAATTACTTCCATCGGCTATAATGATTGTGGGGTCCAAGGTGTTGATCAAGTCGACCAAATGCACCTTGGGGCTATTACGCAACAACACCACACCTCCTTTGCATTTGGGGAGATGGTAGATGCCTGATTCATCAACCGATATAAAAGGGGTTTTGCCCCACAAAAACCCCGTTTCTAATTGGCAGAAAACTTTTTCTTTTACGTGTCTATTGAGTGCATAGTCATCAACAATTTTTTGGTTGGGGGTTAGGTTTTTTGGGCTATAGAAAGTCACCTTATGACTTTGCTTTATTCCGACCAGTGTTTTCTGATAAGTATGAAATATCAAAAATTCTTCTTTCGCGTATGGGGTATGCCAAATGGAAACATGTAATAATACGCTGCACAACAAGACCACACTAATCTTGGCAAGCGTGATGCGTTGTAAGCAAGCAAACAGAGAAACCACAAGGCCAGCGGTCACCCAAGCATCCCACCCGTCAAAAGGGATATTCGATAAAAAAAATCGTTCTTGTTTGGCTATCCATTCTACGACTGCATTCATACTGCCCAGCATCCACTCCAACACCCCGCCCCAAAGCCCTGCCACTTGGGGCCAATGAGCGATTATTATACTGAATATTCCCGCGCCCAATACCCAACCCAATAAAGGTACCACGACCAAATTACTCACCCAAAAAAGTCCGGGAAACTGATGAAAATAATACAAACTCAAGGGTAATACGGAGAGTTGAGCAACCACACCAAGCAACCACAACCGCCATAATTTGTTAGTTAAAACTCCTTTTGGGTTGTATAGTTTAATCAATGTAGGCATCCCCCACATGATACCTGCTACGGCAATGTAGCTCAATTGGAATCCAACTTCGTAAATCAGTCGTGGATTGATACCTATTAACACCAATAATGAAAGGAAAAGAGACTGAAAAGGCATACCAGGACGATCTATCAGACGGCTAAGTGCCACAAAACTAAACATGGTAACCGCACGAAGGACTGATGGAGAAAGGCCTGCAAGCAAGGCATAGCCCCACAAACACAATACAACCATGATTGTTTGTGCCCATTTGCCCAATGGATAGGGTATGAACCTAAATCCACCAAAAATCCACTGTAACAACAACATCAAGACACCCACATGTAAGCCCGAGATTGCCAACAGATGCACAGCGCCAGCATTGGCATAGGTGTTGCGCATTTCCGAATCAATACCCGATCTTTGACCAAGCACCAAGGCTTTGAGCAGGGCTTCACTCTTTTTGGAAAGTGCTAGGTATTGTATCTGTTCGGTTAGGCGGTTTCGCTGTTGGTGTGCCCATGACCGTAGTGATAATTTATGTTTGACGAGTAATAGTTTTTCGGAATGACTCTGTATTTCCGCCAATACCCCTTTTTGTCGCATGTGTTTGGCAAAGTCAAACCCACCAGGATTTTTAGAAGATGCTATGGGTCGTAATCTACCTGTCAAAGCATAACAACCCCCCATTTGAAGCCTAGCAGATGGCTCAAGTTGGAGCAGGGCCCGTCCTGTGGTCAGTTCCTTGTCTGTTTGCTGAATTTCTACGATGAAACCCTGACTGAATGGAGTGGGATTTCGGACAGACTGTACCACAACCAACATAGCGGCAGGTTTGTCTGTCGCATAATGAACAAAGTGACTTTTGTCAAATACGGGGTCGTATAGGCGGGCTTGGTAATAGCCACCACAAACACTGAGCAGAGATACACAAACCAAAAAGCCCCATCGCAAGGTTTTTCGATGGAATACGTATGCCAAAAGAAAAACAGCAAAACCAAAAAGCCGTGGTGGTGGCTCTATATGTGGATATAGCAACCATCCAACCACCCAACATAGGGTACAATAGGCAAGCGGGGACATGTTATAAAAATAAAAAAACTACCGCAACAACCTGCGGGTTTGGGCATAGGCTTTGTTCCAATAGCCTTCGCGTAGGGAAGAAATCATCACCCCTCTGGAAGAAGAAGCATGAATAAACAGCGGTTCGCCTCTTTTGTGTCCCACAACGATACCCGCATGGGTGAGTTTGCGTTTTTTGGAAGTCCTAAAAAACAATATATCTCCGGGTTTGGCACGGTCTTTTGAAATGCGTTTTCCCTCTTTGCGGAGTTCATCGACCGTTCTGGGGATGCGGATGCCTTGCTTTTGATATGCTTTATGAATGAGCCCTGAACAATCGATTCCTGCTGTAGTATTTCCGCCCAAGAGGTAGGGAGTGCCCATATATTGTTTGGCATAATAAACGACACCATCTCGGGGTTTCATTTTTTTACCCTTCTTGCGTGCCCCACAGCCCAGAAGCGCCATTGATAGCAGCCCGACAAATAGAATTCTAGTGCTCATAGGTACGCTCATGTATAAGTTTTGCAGTGGTTTCGCTGGCACCGCCACCTCCAAGTTTTTTGCGCAAAGCTTCGTAGTCTTTCATCAATTGCTTACGTCCTTGTTCAGAAAGAATATGCGCCAAGGCCACTTCTAGTTGGTCTGGGGTGCATTCATGCTGGATTTTTTCAGCCACTACTTCTTTGTCCATAATCAAATTGACTAACGAAATATAAGCCAATTTGACCACTTGCTTGGCAATGGCAAAACTCAATCCACTTGTTTTGTAGCAAACGACTTGTGGAATTTTTAGCAGGGCAGTTTCGAGGGTGGCTGTTCCACTGGTTACCAAGGCGGCCTCTGCATTGCCTAAAAGCGCATAGGTCTGCCCTACAACCAACGGCAAATCGGGCGCGAGGCTTTTGTAAAAATCTTGTGAGTGATGGGGTGTGGCAGCAACAACAAAAGTATATTTCGGGAAACGGCTTTGAAGCGCCTGCATGACAGGCAGTAGTTTTTTGATTTCTTGTTTTCGACTTCCTGGCAATAACGCAATCAAGGGTTGGTCAGCGGTCACTCCCATTTGTTCTCGCAAGTGGACAGCCTTGTTTTCTTTGGAATGCAGTGTATCGAGAAGGGGGTGTCCTACAAAATCAACTTGTAAACTGTGTTTATTTTCAAAAAAATTTGGCTCAAATGGTAAGATGGCGTAGCGATAATCGGTATCGCGAGCCAAAGCTTTTACCCGGTTTTCTTTCCAAGCCCACACTTGTGGCATGATGTAGTAGTGGACCGCGATACCGCGCTTTTTGGCC
>JBMYKI010000075.1:0-3342 GCA_049595235.1 Flavobacteriaceae bacterium | reverse complement strand
TGGCAAAAAGTCCATGGCTTTTTGATCCAGGCTTTTTACAGCTCCTGATTCTATGGAAGATTGCAGTGCTGCAGCGACCATGCTTTTGGACATTGAGAAAGAGTTGCTTTTGGAGGAGATACCATACCCATCAAAATATTGTTCGTGCCAAATGGAGTCATTTTTGATGATTAAAAAAGCTACCGTACCCAGTTCTTGGTGGGTGTCAAGTAGTTTTTGGGTAGGCGCCATACGATTGTATTGGCTGTGGAGGTGCCACGATTCAGGCTTATCACTCGGTGGGACTGTTCGGTTGTCAAAAAACAAATAATCGTCAATGCCTGCGGTAGCACGTTTGGTTTTCATAATGGTGGCCGCAAGCCCGAACAGGTGACCGTTTCCACTCAAATATACCAAGGCGGTGAGCGCAAACAACCCAACCAAAATAAATTTTAAAACCTTAGCAGCAATCTTTTTCATAAAAGATGATTTTAGACCAATGTACGAAAATTAGTACGGATTCAGGAAGTGAAGTCATCTTGGACATCAAAGCCTCAGTCCACTCAAATCAAAATTGCATCGAAACACCCCCTGACCAAGCGGGTGCGGCATATATAATTCTTCCTGAAAGGGTTGAGGTATAACTTCCTGATAGACTTATGGACTCGGTCAGCTTGTAGATAATCCCCCCTCCGATATTGGTATACTCCACATTGTTGGCAAAGATGCTGCCTTCATTATTTGTTGCGTTCAGCCCCCCATTGTGTAAGGATTGTAAAGTTCCCAACCGACCAATGATCCATAATTTTTTTGACAACAAGCCGGTCCCTATTTCCGTGTTTATGGACCATTCATCAGAAAACCCTTCTGTGCGATTGTTAAAGCCTGCAGAAATTTTACTATACAATCGTTGTTTGCCTATGGCATACGAAACACCCGAATGTAGCTTTAGGAGTTGATTAAACTCACCATCACCTGTTTGGTAGCTTCCGTCATTTCCCCCAGCATCTTCGCCAGTGGGCAACCCTAGGGTTAAGGAGGTTGAGAACGACCAGGCATTTATTTTTCCAAGAAAGACCTCAGCGCTTAAGTTGATATCGCCGAGGCTGTTTTCAGCCTCTCCCTCAGACAATGTCTCTCCAGTGTGAATGGAAACACGGCGGTTCTGATAAGTTCGGGTAAAGAAAGGCACATAGGCAATCAGATTTACATTATCGCTCAAGCCATATTTGGCATAGATGTGTGTGTTAAAAAGCCCACGCGTGGCGTTGGGATCTTTCTTTCCGGTTGAGGTATAGTGTTGATCGGCCTCTACAAACCAAACACCTAGTTTAACATAGGCCTCATTCTTTTTTTGAAGCCATTGGCTTTTGCCAATAAATGAAAAACAACATAACGATACAACAATCCAAAGTTTCATTTTCTGTAAGATTAAGGGATTAAAATGCCTTCGCCCACATCGACATTAAACGGCTCACACCAATATAAAATATATTTGTAATCCATCAACCCAAAATAGTTGGGCAAATGATAACTATGGGCTCCACTAAAAACACGCACCTCACCGATTCTGTAGGCTTCAGCGACGGAGTTGCGGTTATTGCTCAAAAACACCACCAAGCGGGGCAATCCACGATCTGCCTGATAATCGTCTTCTAAGTAGAGCGTGAAAGATGCTTCTGTTTTTTCCAGTCTGAACGAACCGCTTAATAAATAACTGCTGGTCGTTTGAAGGGTACCAGTTATGATCATGTTTTCAGTCTGGGTGTTATCAGAAACCTCGAGGTTGTCTGTTGCTGAAATTACATTGCCGAGGTCATCTTCAGAAGTTACAGTGATTACGACAGACCCCTCATCAACAGCAGTAACCAAACCTTGATGGCTCACAGTAGCCACTGCAGGATCACTGCTTTCCCACACCAATGGTTTTTCAGAGATCTCTCTGCCAACAAAATCAAAATACTTTGCTTGATATTGATGGGTTTGTTCTATTTCCAAACTGAGAATGGGATTGGTAATTCGAATTTCAGCTGGAACTCGGTCGTCCACCAAATCCTCACCAATACATGCGGACAAAAGAAGGAATAGGTAAAAAAATCTTATTGGGGCCAAAGGATAAGTTTCCTATTTATGCTCAAAAACCATACCAAAAAAGACAGCTAACAAATCAATCGAACCGCCTCTTTTGCGCTATAAGTAGCAATAATTGATGCTCCAGATCGTTTAAATGCGATCAACTGTTCCATCATCACAGACTCATAGTCCAACCAACCTTTTTCGGCCGCTGCCTTTAGCATTGCATATTCGCCACTAACCTGATACACAGCAACAGGTACATGAACTTTGTTTGAGATCTCACGTAGGATGTCTAGATAGGCAATTCCGGGTTTAACCATCACAATGTCTGCGCCCTCTTCAACATCTCGACTTACTTCTTTTAAGGCCTCTAATCGATTGCCAAAGTCCATTTGATAGGTTTTTTTATCTCCAAAGCCAGGAGCAGAATCTAATGCGTCACGAAAAGGGCCATAAAACCCTGAAGCATATTTGGCGCTATAGCTCATAATACACGTATCAACAAACCTATGTTTTTCAAGCTCCTCTCTGATACATTTAACCCGCCCATCCATCATGTCGCTGGGAGCCACCACATCAGCACCTGCTTCAGCATGACTCAACGCCATTTGTGCAAGCACTTGGTTGGTTGCATCATTTAGAATGATGTTGTTTTCAACAATTCCATCATGGCCAAATGAGGAATAAGGATCCAAAGCAACATCTGTAAAGACTACCATTTCGGGAACGGCAGCTTTGACCGTTTGTATGGCGCGTTGCATCAAACCGTTCGGATTCAGCGCCTCGGTTCCTGCATTGTCTTTCAAAGCATCATCTACCTTAACAAACAACAAGACTGCTTTGAGCCCCATGCTCCAAAGCAGCTTAACTTCTTTTTCCAGCTCATCCAAACTCAGTCTCTCATAACTTGGCATGGAAGGAATGGCCTCACGCTTTTTCTTCCCTTCTACTACAAACAAGGGCACTAAAAAATCATCGGAGCTAAGCTGGGTCTCGCGCACTAAGTCGCGCAATGCTGCACTTTTTCTCAATCTTCTGCTTCGTTCTAAAGGGTACATCTTGTTTTAGTTTAAATCCAATTAACAGGTTTTTTTAACACAGACACCAATCGAGCTTCGTCGCTATCTGGTGTTGGCGCTACATTGTAATGCCACTGCACTACAGGGGGCAAACTCATTAGAATACTTTCTATTCGCCCCTTGGTTTTAAGGCCAAATAAGGTGCCTTTGTCATGAATCAAATTGAACTCTACATATCGTCCTCTTCTCATTTCTTGTCATTGACGGT
>JBMYKI010000074.1:0-3450 GCA_049595235.1 Flavobacteriaceae bacterium | reverse complement strand
GAGTAAAGACCCAAATTCTTGGCCACATCTAAAGACCACCCAAAACGAAAAAGCTTTATGGACTTGGAAAGCTTCCAAAAACTCAGTCCAAAATAAAGCAATGGAATCGTGACCACGGCAACCAAAGCCCCAGTAAGGTTGAAACGATAAACTAAATAGACTGTTAGAGACAAATTGAGGAGATTCATGGCGATTTCGATTCCAACCACACGCTTGTAATTTCCCAGGCCCTGCAATAAGGAAAAGTACATCAGATGAAAACCATGCATAGGTAACACAACTCCAGCAATTTTAAACACGTAAGCGTAGTTGGATACTTGAAAGATTAAAAAGGACAGAGACTCTGAAAACAGAAACAACAAACCACCACCCAACAAAGTGAACACCCCAAAAATCACGTGCAAAGTACCTACCAAAGCAGTCATTTTTTGGGTGTGATTTTTCCATTCAGAGGAAAAGCGGATGATGCCACGCTGCATGCCTAAAGAACCCAATGAAGCCAAAAGTTGGGTAAAATTTTTTAGGTTTCCCAGTATTCCCAAACCCGAAGGACCCAAGAAAAAAGCAAATAGTTTTGTCAGTGCAAAACCTACAACAAACTTAATGGCAAAAGACAATGCAGAAAAAGAAAGAACACGATACAAGTTGTCGTTAGTTTTTGTTTTCTAAAATAAGAAAACTAAACACTTTGCGATTTATTGTTTGGAATTTCTTTTACGCTCGTGTTCTTGGAGTAAAATCTTTCTTAAACGTAGGGCCTTTGGAGTCACCTCCACATACTCATCTTTTTGGATGTACTCCAGGGCTTCTTCAAGGGTAAACTGGATCGGAGGGGCAAGCTTTACCTTATCATCAGAACCAGCTGCACGGACATTGGACAATTTTTTGGTTTTGGTCACATTGACCACCATATCATCGCCACGCGAATTTTCCCCAATCACCTGACCTGTGTAAATATCGTCTCCAGGGTGAATAAAAAACTTGCCCCTTTCTTGAAGTTTGTCCAAAGAATAAGGAATGGCTGTTCCGTTTTCCATTGAAATCAGCGAACCATTGTTGCGTTCAGGAATATTTCCTTTGAGAGGTTCAAAAGACACAAATCGGTGGTTCATAATCGCCTCACCGGCCGTAGCTGTCAACAGTTGATTTCTTAACCCAATAATACCTCTTGAAGGTATCATAAACGAGCATATCATACGACTTCCTCGTGGTTCCATGGCAGTCATTTCGCCCTTTCGCAGGGTTACCATTTCGACTGCTTTTCCAGAAACTTCTTCTGGGAGGTCGATCGTCAGCTCTTCTACAGGCTCACATTTGACTCCGTCTATTTCTTTGACGATCACTTGGGGTTGCCCGATTTGCAATTCGTAGCCCTCTCTGCGCATGGTTTCGATAAGTACTGACAAGTGTAACACTCCACGACCATACACGATAAACTTATCGGCCGCATCGGTTCCCTCTAACCGCATGGCCAAGTTGCGTTCCAATTCTTTTTCCAAGCGTTCTTTGATGTGTCGAGAGGTCACAAACTTACCGTCCTTTCCAAAAAACGGAGAGTCGTTGATGGTAAACAACATGCTCATCGTAGGCTCATCAATCGCAATGGACGGCAAAGCCTCTGGTTGCTCCAAATCGGCCAAGCTATCCCCTATCTCAAAGCCTTCAAGCCCCGTAATGGCACACAGGTCACCCGCGTGTACTGCTTCTACTTTTTTTCGTCCCAATCCATCGAAAACAAACAATTCTTTGGTACGCACTTTCACAATAGACCCATCTCTTTTACAAAGAGAGATAGGCGTATTGGCCTCTAGCACACCCCTCTGAAGTCTTCCAATGGCAATTCGTCCTGTGTAGGATGAAAAATCCAACGAAGTGATAAGCATTTGTAGGCTGCCCTCTGCTACTTTGGGTGCGGGAATATGAGCTACAACCGCATCCAAAAGGGGTTCGATGGTGTCGGTGGGATTTTTCCAGTCCAGCCCCATCCAATTGTTTTTGGCAGAGCCATAGAGCACAGGGAAGTCCAACTGCCACTCCTCAGCACCCAACTCAAACATCAGGTCAAAAACTGCTTCATGTACTTCATCGGGCGTACAATTTTCTTTGTCGACTTTGTTGATTACCACTATGGGTTTAAGTCCCAAATTCAAAGCCTTCTGCAACACAAACCGCGTTTGAGGCATGGGCCCTTCAAAAGCGTCTACCAACAACAGCACCCCATCAGCCATATTGAGCACCCGCTCTACCTCGCCACCAAAGTCGGCGTGACCTGGGGTGTCTATAATGTTGATTTTGGTGGATTTGTATTGAACAGACACATTTTTGGACAAAATCGTGATGCCACGTTCACGCTCCAAATCATTGTTGTCAAGAATCAACTCGCCCGTTTCTTGGTTGTCGCGAAACAACTGACAATGATGTAATATTTTATCTACCAGTGTGGTTTTGCCGTGATCTACGTGGGCAATGATGGCGATATTCTTTAAATTTTCCATAGCGCTATTCAAGGCTGCAAATGTACCCTTATTTTAAAATCTTTATGGGCTCAACCACTATAAATTGTATTTTTGCGCCATGATAAACGTCCAAGATTTTGCCAAGACCCCATCTGATCGTTTTTTTCTTTTGGCAGGCCCATGCGCTATAGAAGGCGAAGAAATGGCTTTGCGCATCGCCGAATCGCTTGTAACCATCTGTGACAAGCTCCATATTCCCTTGGTATTTAAGGGAAGTTTTAAAAAAGCCAACCGCAGCCGTATCGATAGTTTTACAGGGATAGGCGATGAAAAAGCCCTCAAAATTTTAGGGAAAGTAAATCAAACTTTTGATGTGCCGACTGTCACTGACATTCATCAAACTGAGGATGCAGCCAAAGCCGCCGAATTTGTCGATGTGTTGCAGATTCCAGCTTTTTTGGTCCGCCAGACCGATTTGGTAGTGGCTGCCGCCGAAACTGGTAAAGTAGTTAACCTCAAAAAGGGACAATTTATGAGCCCTGAAAGTATGCAACATGCGGTACGGAAAGTACACGATGCCGGCAATCCAAACGCTTGGGTTACCGATCGAGGAACCATGTTTGGATATCAAGATATGGTCGTTGATTTCAGAGGGATTCCTACTATGAAGCAGTTTGGACCCACCGTATTGGATGTGACCCACTCTTTGCAACAACCCAACCAATCTAGCGGAGTTACGGGAGGGCGTCCGGAACTGATCGAGACTATTGCCCGCGCTGGTATCGCTGCTGGGGTGGACGGTTTGTTTATGGAAACCCATTTTGATCCTAAAAATGCCAAAAGCGACGGCGCCAATATGCTTCCCCTTGAATTGGCTGAAGGTTTGTTAACACGTTTGGCGCGACTCAAAGAAGCCGTAGCTTCATTGTAATCCAAAGATTCAGACTAAAAATAGCTAACTTTGCACCCCATTTGGGAACAAAGTTCATTGAAA
>JBMYKI010000073.1:0-3747 GCA_049595235.1 Flavobacteriaceae bacterium | reverse complement strand
GGACCTTGACAAAAACGATCATGAGGTAGATGCCATTTCCGGTGCTACCATCACAGGTGACGGTGTTTCCGATATGATACTGGAGCGCTTAAGCCATTACCTGCCATACTTGAGCAACACCAACCAAACAATCGCATTTAACGAATAGCATTATGTCTGCCAAAAAATCAAAAAAACCGATCATTCTCTTTGTTGGCAAAGAGCGCGAGCCTCTGTTCTCCAAGAAAAACAGGGTGTTACTCAAAGACCCGCTCGATGACAACAACCCCATTACCGTTCAGGTCTTAGGTATTTGTTCTGCTCTGGCCATTACCGTTCAGCTCAAACCCGCCGTGGTGATGACGCTTTCGGTAATCGCTGTAATGGCTGCAAGTAATGTCATCGTTTCATTGTTGAGAAACCTAATTCCCAACCGCATTCGTATCATCGTTCAATTGGTGGTGGTTGCTTCCATGGTAATCTTGGTGGATCAGGTGTTACGGGCCTATGCCTACGATGTGAGTAAGCAACTTTCGATTTTTGTGGGACTGATTATCACCAACTGTATCGTTATGGGACGACTCGAAGCTTTTGCCCTGGGTAATGGCGTTTGGAGGTCTTTTCTAGACGGTGTTGGTAATGCTCTTGGCTATGGAATGATGTTGATTTTGGTAGCTTTCTTTAGAGAATTGTTTGGTTCAGGAAAACTATATGGATTCCAAGTGATTCCTGAAGCATTTTATGAATTGGGCTATGTCAACAACGGCTTTATGTTGTTGTCCCCCATGGCACTTATTACCGTGGGACTTATTATCTGGCTCCAACGGGCTCGTAACCGTAAACTCATCGAAAAAAATTAAGCCATGGACTACGTAAATCTGTTTGTTAGAAGTATTTTTATTGAGAACATGATTTTTGCCTACTTCTTAGGCATGTGTTCTTATTTGGCGGTATCCAAAACAGTAAAAACAGGTGTGGGCATGGGCTTGGCTGTTATTTTCGTCCTTTCGATTACCGTACCCATCAACTATCTGTTAGACAACTACCTGCTCAGACCCGGTGCTTTGGCTTGGTTGGGTGACAATTATGCAGAAATTGACCTCAGCTTTCTGAGCTTTATCATGTTTATTGCGGTCATTGCCTCCATGGTACAGCTGGTCGAAATGATCGTTGAAAAATTTGCGCCTGCCCTCTATGGCGCTTTGGGTATTTTTCTACCTCTAATTGCTGTAAACTGTGCGATTCTTGGAGGTAGCCTGTTTATGCAGCAAAAAGATTTTGCCGGAATTGGTGAGTCTGCCATCTATGGTTTTGGATCTGGTATAGGTTGGTTGTTGGCCATATTGGCCATTGCTGCCATTCGTGAAAAAATTGCGTACTCCAACATACCCGCTCCCCTTCGCGGTTTGGGTATCACCTTTATCATCACCGGTTTGATGGCCATTGGGTTTATGAGTTTTATGGGAATTAAATTATAACTACAGCAAATGGATACTACAGTAATCATATCAAGTGTTATCGTCTTTATGTTCATCGTCTTTTTGCTGGTGGGCATGTTATTGGGTGTAAAAGCAAAATTGATGCCTTCAGGCCCCGTAAAGTTATTTATCAATGGTGAAAAAGATGTGGAGGTGAGCTCTGGTAGCACCCTACTCACGACCCTTGGAAACAACAAAATTTTCTTGCCTTCTGCCTGCGGCGGCGGCGGTACTTGCATCCAATGCAAGTGTATCGTCAAAGAAGGAGGAGGTGAAATCCTTCCTACAGAAACCCCTCACTTCACACGCAAAGAAGTAGCTGAAGGATGGCGTTTGGGATGTCAAGTAAAAGTCAAGCAAGACATGGTAATCGAAGTACCTGAAGAGGTTTTCGGTATTAAAAAATACGAGGCTACTGTTGTAAGAAACTGGAATGTAGCTTCTTTCATCAAAGAATTTGTAGTAGAGATTCCTGATGATATGGACTATGAGGCAGGCGGATATATTCAGATTGAAATCCCCCCATGTGAAGTGCCATACAAAGACATTGATATTACAGCCCACCCTGAGGAACACCCCGATGATTTACAAAAGTTCAAATTAGAGTGGGATAAGTTTGGTCTTTGGGATTTGAAGATGAAAAACACCGATTTAGTAGAGCGTGCCTATTCCATGGCTTCTTATCCTGCTGAAGGCAAAGAAATCATGCTCAATGTTCGTATTGCCACCCCACCATGGGATCGCGCCAAGAATGGCTGGATGGATGTAAATCCGGGCGTCGCTTCATCCTATATTTTTTCCAAAAAACCTGGTGACAAGGTGACCATTTCGGGTCCTTATGGTGAGTTCTTTATCAACCACTCTGAGGCTGAAATGTTATATGTAGGAGGAGGGGCTGGTATGGCCCCCATGCGTTCACACTTATACCATCTATTCCGCACTCTTAAAACAGGCCGTAAAGTGACCTTCTGGTATGGAGGCCGTTCCAAACGTGAGTTGTTCTACATCGAACACTTCCGTGCTTTAGAACGCGATTTCCCTAACTTTAAGTTTTATGTGGCTTTGTCTGAACCTATGGAAGAAGACAATTGGAAAGTCAAAGACGGTCTCGATGGCGAGGGAGATGGTTTTATAGGTTTTGTACATCAAGTTGTGATTGACAACTACCTCAATCACCACGAAGAGCCAGAAGAAATCGAAGTCTATTTCTGTGGACCACCATTGATGAATATGGCTGTGGAGAAAATGGCCGAGGATTTTGGTGTACCTCCAGAAAACGTACGTTTCGACGACTTTGGCGGATAAACCTACCCCACAAGAGCTTCATCAGCTGGCCATGCAAACCGTGGGTCAGGACTTGGAAGACCAAGGCTATGAGTTTGTGGCTGTCAACAGCCAACCCAAGAAAGACCCTCAGTTTGTCTGTAAACGCAACAAAAAACTATATTTTGTTATTGTTCGTGCTTGCGTCTATCCTGACAACCCTGAACAATATGATGCCAAGTTTGTGGACAAAATCAAGTCTCATGCGGAAAAATTCAAAGCCGATTTGTTCTATGCAGGAGTAGGCTTTGCGAACGCAGATCAGTATGACTTACCTTTACAAAAATCTCATCCCTATGCGGTCAATTACAAAGGTCTTCAAAAGATGTAGCTTTTTTACGGGTTTGCTATTATTGTTTGCAGGATGCAACCATAGTGATAAACAACAAAACTTTTCAGGCTATGCCTTAGGAACTACTTACACAATTTCCTACTTTGATTCAGCAGAAAATGCTAGGTTGTCTAATGCCGTAGACTCTGTTTTCTATGAGATAAACAAATCCATGTCTACTTACTTGGCCAACTCCGATATTTCAAAAATCAACCGTGGAGATTCAGCCATTAAAGTGGACACCCATTTTGTGCGGGTGTTCGAAAAGTCGGTCTCAGTTTGGAAAAACACTCGTGGCTATTTTGACCCCACGGTAGGCGCCTTGGTGAATGCTTATGGTTTTGGTCCAGGAAAGTCTTTAGACGTAGTGACGCCCACCCAAAGAGATAGTTTGTTGTCTTTCACAGGGCTGACCAAAGTAGTGCTTACGCCCGACTATCGTGTCGTTAAAGAAGATCCAAGACTTTACATCGATTTTAATGCCATCGCCAAAGGCTACGCCGTAGATGTGCTTTGTGAGTTGATGGAGCAGTTGGGTTACCAAGATTTTTTGGTAGAAATCGGGGGTGAGCTTCGCACTTCGGGGATACAACAAATAAAGAAATCTGCTTGGAAAGTGGCTATCGATCACCCAGA
>JBMYKI010000072.1:0-3771 GCA_049595235.1 Flavobacteriaceae bacterium | reverse complement strand
TATAAGCCCGAGCTTCCAGTAATGATCAGGCCTTTGACTTTGTGGGGGAAAAGTTTGGTAAACAACAAGCCGATGTGTCCACCCAAAGAATTTCCAACCACAATAACATCTTCTAGCGCAAGATGTTCCACAAAACGGTTGACAAACAGGGCAAATTCTTTAACATTGGTCTTTAAAAGAGACAAGTCATAGATGGGCAACATGGGTATGATAACCCTGTATCCCAAAGCAGGAAAATGATCTGTCACACCTTGGAAATTACTCAAGCCGCCCATCAGTCCGTGTAGAATCACAATAGGCTTGCCCTCTCCTCTTTCTAAAAACTTGAATCCACCGGATTCTAACAACTGTTCTTTCATGAGCAGTAAATAGGCGGCAAATATAGCCATTTCATGTGATAGCTAAATGATTTAAAATTCCAACTGGTAGAAAGCCATTTAGTTGACATAAGGTGGGCCGAGCAAATTATAAGTTTATATAATCCACTGACTATCAATTGTCTAACATTCAATTATCGAAGCGGTGGAACAACTTATCAACAATGTGGTAAAAAGTGGTAAAAAGTGGTAATTATTTAATACCTTTGGTTCAATTCGATTGATTCTTTGACCGATGCATATAGTTGGCACGTACGAGTGTAAATTAGATCCGAAAGGCCGGATCAAGCTCCCGGTAGCTATAAAAAAACAGCTGCAAGGGGTTGGTGTGTTTGTGTTAAAACGTTCTGTTTTTCAGCCCTGCTTGGAGATGTATTCTATGGAAGAGTGGTCGCTGTTGATGCAGAAGGTCAATAAGCTCAATCGTTTTAAAAAGAAAAACAATGACTTCATTCGTCGATTTACCGCTGGTGTGAAAAAGGTGGAAATCGACGCAACAGACCGGATGTTGGTCCCAAAGGACTTGTTGGGAATAGCATCGTTGGAAAAAGACGTGGTGTTGTCTTCAGCCATCAATATGATTGAAATATGGGACAAGACCCACTACGAGCAAGCGATTGATGATGCGGCAGTAGACTTTGCCGATCTTGCTGAGGAGGTAATGGGTAACGACGACCAAGATGTATCATAAACCTGTTTTGTTGGCGGCCTCCCTCGAGGGCTTGGCCCTCAAAAAATCAGGCACGTATGTCGACGCAACTTTTGGCGGTGGAGGTCACACCAAAGCTATACTTTCATTTTTGGGACCCGAAGGCAAAGTGGTTGCATTTGATCAAGATGAGGATGCATTGAACAACAAGTGGGAGGATGACCGTTTGATTTTGGTTCACCAGAATTTCAGGTACTTGCAAAAGTTTTTACGTTTTCACAATATCGGTAAGGTCGATGGGATATTGGCCGATCTGGGGGTATCTTCTTATCAATTGGATACCCCTGATAGAGGATTTTCGATTCGCTTCGAAGGTCCATTAGACATGCGCATGAGTCAAAATATTGACAATACAGCCGAAAAAATTGTAAACACCTATGATGAGGAGGCCCTTGGTAATATTTTTTACCGCTATGGAGAGTTAAGGTCTGCTCGCAGATTTGCTTCTGCCATTGTTTCCAAAAGAAAAAGCCATAAGATCACCACCACACAAAGTCTTATTGCACTTATAAAGCCCATGGTTCCGGAGGTGCGTTTTCATAAAGAACTTGCACAAATTTTTCAAGCCCTTAGGATCGAAGTCAACCAGGAGTTATCAGCTCTGGAGGCTTTGTTGGAGCAAAGTGCTCAGGTGCTCAATCCCCAAGGACGTTTAGCTGTAATAAGTTATCACTCCCTCGAGGATAGGCTGGTAAAAAGATTTATACAACATGGCTGTTTTGATAATGAGCCGCCAAAAGATGTCTTTGGAAATAGCAATGTGCCATTCAAAAAGGTCGGGAAGTTGATATTGCCTGATCAAAATGAAATCAAAACGAATAATAGAGCTAGAAGCGCCAAACTTCGAGTAGCAGAAAAACGATGAGAAGCGGACTGTTGGAAATATTGCGTGGGTCATTTTTGGTACAAGAAGGTGCCACTAAAAACTGGCGCTTTATTGTGTTCATCTTTTTTTTGGCGGGATTGATGATTGCGGCTTCCCACAGGGTCGATCGAAAAGTAATGAAGATAGCTTCACTAAATAATGAAATTCAAGATCTAAAAAGTCGATTTGCAGAGACACGTACGCGCGCCATGCATGTCAGACTTGAATCCGAAATCAAAGCAAACTTGTTTCAGAAAGGATTTATCTCCTCGAGCGTGCCACCTGTAAAAATCACTGTAACCAACACCCAATGAGTAACAAAAAACAGTTTGTTTCCAAAATGGCTTTTGTGGCCGTTTCATTGCTGTTGTTGGGATTGTCTGTGGGCTATAAGTTGGTCCATTTGCAGTTGGTCGAGGGTGATAAATATGAAAAGCTATCAGAAAAAACAACGGTTAAAAATTTTGAAATAACCCCAATTCGTGGCAATATTTATGCTCATGACGGAAGCTTACTGGCGACCTCAGTACCCCGATACAGTATTTATTTTGATGCAGTTACTGTTAAAAACACCATTTTCAATAACCATATCGATGCATTGTCAGATTCTCTATCCATATTGTTTGGTAAGTCCAGCAATTTTTACAGAGACCTACTGATTGGTGCGCGTAACCAAAAAAACAGATATAAGCGCCTAGCCCGAGATTTGAGTTATGAGCAGATGAATCGGTTACGTACTTTTCCTATGTTTAGTCTAGGAGGGGTAAAAGGCGGCTTGATAGTAGAGCGGAAAACCGTTCGTGAGCGCCCTTTGGGAAAAATTGCAGAACGCACTATTGGTTATGAGCAGCGCAAACCCAATGGCCAATACTTTCGAGTTGGTTTGGAAGGCGCCTATGGAAATAGGCTACGTGGTGTTCCTGGGCTGCAGCTCAGGCAGAAAATTGCCAATGGCGAATGGAAACCCTTGACCAATTCCTATCAACAAGAACCTCAAGACGGGTATGATGTATTCACAACCCTAGACGTAAATATTCAAGACATTACCCACCACGCGCTGCTAGGCGCCTTGGAAGATTTCGAAGCAGAGCATGGTACCGCTATAGTGATGGAAACACAAACAGGTGCTATCCGTGCTGTGGCCAATTTGGGTAGAACCCAAGAAGGGAAATATTATGAAAAACTAAATTACGCCATAGGCGAGTCACACGAACCAGGCTCTACATTCAAGCTTATGGCTTTGGTGGCAGCTTTAGAAGACAAAGTGGTTGACACCACCACAGTCATAGACACCAAAAACGGAATTCTCACTTTTTATGGCAAGTACAATGTACGAGACTCCAAAAAAGGAGGCTATGGAAAAATCAGTTTGGCTGAAGCCTTTGAGCGTTCTTCTAATACAGGCATGGTACAAGCGATTTACGAAAACTATAAAAACCATCCGGAACAATTTGTCAATCGACTGATTAATATGGGTCTGAACGAGCCATTGGGGATCCCTGTGCTTGGTGAGGGCATTCCCAAAATTCCCCATCCGAAAGACACTGATTGGGATGGTCTGGACTTGCCTTGGATGGCATATGGATATGGTGTTTCCATGACACCCTTGCAAATTTTGACTTTTTACAATGCCATTGCCAATAATGGGGTCATGGTGAAGCCCAGATTTGTAGATCAAATTAGAAATTTAGGTGATTTAAGCGCTCAAAAATTACCTGTCGAAATTGTAAACGCCTCTATTTGTTCAGAAGAGACTTTAAGCAAAGTGCAAGCACTCCTAAAAGGGGTGGTAGAAAAACCATGGGGTACAGCTAGAAACA
>JBMYKI010000071.1:0-4018 GCA_049595235.1 Flavobacteriaceae bacterium | reverse complement strand
GAGGCGCCAGCCAAGTGCACCACTGCGTCAACGTTCTCAAATGCTTTCATGTCTATATGACCGTCTTGTGGGCTCCAATAAAATGCATGTATCTTTTTATGAGTGGGGCTGTATTTTTTTCTTGTTGATAGCATATGTACCGTGTGTCCCGATTGGATCAAAAAATGAGTTAGAGAACTGCCAACAAGTCCCGTTGCACCAGTAATTAAGATATTCATGCTATTTTTTTGTAAAAGTACGCCCAAGTAGAACAACAATGTACAACATTTTAGTAATTTTGTGTAAAATAGATCACCCATGACCATTGTCCCCACCCAACATTCGCGCCTACACGAAGTCGATTTTGACAACCTTTCTTTTGGAACTGTTTTTACAGACCATATGTTTGTCTGTGACTTCGAAAATGGTGCTTGGGGCACGCCTGAAATCATTCCTTATGGTCCTTTCTCCATGGCGCCCTCTGCCAGTGTGTTACACTACGGACAAGCGGTTTTTGAAGGGATGAAAGCGTATAAAGACAGTGCTGGAGAAGTATGGTTATTTCGTCCTGATCAAAACATCAAAAGGATGAACAAGTCAGCAGAACGTTTGGCCATCCCTACATTTCCAGAAAATATATTCCATGAGGGATTGTTGAAATTGGTCGATATGGACCGAGATTGGATCCAGCCTGGTCGGGGCAATTCTTTGTACATACGACCCTTTGTTTTTGCCAGCCAAGCAGGGGTTCAGGCCTCTCCATCAAATCAATACAGACTGATGATTATTTGTGCACCCGTAGCAAGCTATTATTCGGGTGGTGAGGTTCGGGTAAAAATTGCAGATCACTACAGCAGAGCTCCCCAAGGCGGCACAGGTTATGCCAAGGCAGCCGGCAACTACGGAGGACAATTCTACCCGACCCAACTGGCCATACAAGAAGGCTACCAACAAGTAATCTGGACAGATGCTGCTACGCATGAATATGTTGAAGAAGCTGGAACTATGAATTTATTTTTTCATATTGGTGATAAGTTGATTACGGCACCCACCTCAGATAGCATTTTGGATGGAGTTACCAGAAAAAGCATCATCCAACTCGCCAAAGACACCGGAGTTGATATGGAAATTAGACCCTTGCGCGTTGCAGAGCTTTTAGAGGCCCAACAGAGTGGTGCTTTGAAAGAAATTTTCGGCAGTGGTACGGCAGTTGTGATACAACCCATACACGGCTTTGGATACAAAGACAAAAATTTCCAGCTTCCATCTGTAAAAAATGGACTGGCTGACACCCTAAAGTCAAAACTTGTCGATATTCAATATAACGAGGCGCCAGATCTTCATGGATGGCGCGTTCGTGTTTAAGGTTGATTTTTCTCTAATATACTTTTGAGATCGGGGGTGAAATAATTGGGACCTTTCAAAACTTTGCCATCCTCTCTGTAAATAGGTTTGCCGTCAGCGCCCAGCTTACTCATATTACTGCGTTGTATTTCCTCAAAAACTTCATCAATCAAATCCTGCATCCCGTGGGTTAGGATGGTACCACATAAGATGTATAACATATCTCCTAACGCGTCAGCCACCTCAACCATATCATTGTTTTTGGCCGCTTCAAGATATTCTCGATTTTCTTCGTCCATAAGGGAAAAACGAAGATCCAAAATGGCTTTTGGCAAATCAGTAACAGGTTGGGCGTTTACATCCAATCCAAAAGCCTTGTGAAAAGTCTCTACGGCAGCTATTTTATTCTTCATATTTTTGTTTTGTCTAAAATAATATAATGTTTAGCAAAGGACAACTCATTTTTGCCATCGGATTTGTAATCGCTTTCACCATCTTTATTATATGGAGCTACCGAAAAGACCGTAAAAAAAACCCGAAATATTTCAAGGGTAGCTTTTGGGTATTCGTAGGATTCCTGGTTTTTATCGCACTCTTACTATTGCTAAAAAGGGGGGTTGCAATATGAAAGATTTCCTTTGGGTTTTTCTTGGTGGTGGGCTAGGAAGCGCTTTGCGTTATGGAATGGGATTGTGGATAAGACAAACTCCTTACCAAATTCCTTGGGCTACTTTGGCAGCCAATGCTGCAGGATCACTAGTTATAGGCTTCGTTTTGGGCGGATTGGTAAAAAATGGAACCTTGAGTCAATCACAAGGTTTGTTTTGGGCAACTGGTTTTTGTGGCGGACTCACCACCTTCTCAACTTTTGCATTCGAACAAGTTTCCTTATTTAAAAATGCAGCCATGGGTCCCTTGATTGTCTACAACCTACTTACCTATATAATATGTATAGGTCTTCTCATGGCAGGTGTCTACATGTCTCGCACCCTTTAAACTTCCATTTTTTTATTCTTTCAAGTATGTAAACCATTTGGACAAATGCGTTTATAAATTTTTAGGGGTAATTCATATTTTTTACATATTTATTTTATTTATACCCTATTTTTTTGGGGGTATAAACTAAATAATAATAAAAATTAAACTATATACCCCTATTTTTATGTGGGTTATACAAAATAGATATACTTTTGGCTTATTAATTCAAAACAAAAACTATGCTAAATTCATTATTTATCAACTTATCAAACGTTGTAGATGTAAATGACGACTTTACCATTTTATGGATACTGTTGTCAGGTATTCTTGTATTCTTTATGCAAGCAGGTTTTACTCTCGTTGAATCTGGATTTACACGTTCAAAAAACGCGGTGAACATCGCGATGAAGAACATTTTGGACATCAGTGTTGGAACGCTCTCCTTTTGGGTGTTGGGTTACGGATTGATGTACGGAGACACCAACGGCTGGATTGCTACTGGTAACATTTGGTTCAATCCTGGAGACGGTGCTCACGATGTATTCTTTCAGACAGTCTTCTGCGCCACAGCTGCCACGATCGTTTCTGGAGCTGTTGCAGGACGTACTAAGTATTCTACTTATGTGCTGTTTACCGTATTCTTGACCGCTCTTATCTACCCTATTTCAGGTGGATGGCAGTGGAACGGCGACGGATGGTTGGCCAATCTAGGCTTTATTGATTTTGCCGGTTCTTCGATTGTACACTCTGTTGGTGGCTGGGCAGCTCTTGTAGGTGCTTGGATGGTAGGTCCTCGTTTGGGGAAATACGTCAACGGAAAATCAAATGTTATCCCGGGTCACAACTTACTACTTGGTGCCTTAGGTGTATTTATCCTATGGTTAGGGTGGTTTGGATTTAACGGTGGATCTCAACTTGCTTGGGGAGGCGACGACTCAGCAGCTGCTTCTGCGGTTGTTATGATCACTAACATTTCTGCTGCTGCTGGTGCCATGGGTGCTATGATTATCACATGGATCAAAGATGGTAAACCCAATTTGGGAATGACCCTTAACGGTGCCATAGCAGGATTGGTAGCCATCACTGCAGGTTGTGGAAACATGACTTTCGAAGGTGGGTTCTTTGCTGGTCTTATCGGTGGTATTATTGTGGTATACTCTATCGAATTTATTGACAAAGTACTCAAAATTGACGATGCTGTAGGTGCTGCTTCTGCACACGGTGTAGCTGGTGCATGGGGTACGTTAGTAATCGGTCTTTGGGGTGTTGATGGTGATGCTGGAATTGGTCTCTTCAATGGAGGTGGTGCTTCTCAGTTGGGCATTCAAGCCATCGGCGTATTGGCCTATGGCGCATGGGCAACCATTGCTGCGCTTGTAGGTTTCGGTGTCCTTAAAGCCACGATAGGTCTCCGTGTAAGCGAAGAAATCGAAATGGAAGGCTTAGACGTTTCTGAACACGGTATCGGTGGATTCGATGGCGGTGGATTCGAAGCCTGGTTGACCGACAACAAAAAATAATTACTTAACACAAATACTATAATCTAAATTCTTATGAAAAACACAAAAAACATTTTTAAATCCTTGGTTATTGCTTCGTTCGCAATCCTTTCAACCCAAGACGCCAAAGCACAAGACATCGGTGCTGATGTAGTGAGCAAATACGTATGGCGTGGTGGAGATTTCGGTGAAGCAGCCATCCAACCCTACATTTCAAC
>JBMYKI010000070.1:0-4089 GCA_049595235.1 Flavobacteriaceae bacterium | reverse complement strand
GTTACCCATTGCACATTTTGTCGCGAGTACCAATATCAACGATACGTTTCCCCGCTATATGGATGCGGGGGTGTTCACGCCTAAACCCTCAACTCAAACGATTTCTAATGCTATGGATGTTGGGAACCCAAGCAATTTTGAACGCATTCAGAAGCTATTCAATTCTGATTTGTTTAAACTCAAAACCATCTGTACCGCATATTCTTTTACAGATAAAGAAACGCGGAGTGCCATGATAGAAGTTTATAAAAACTTTGGTTACATCACAGATCCTCATGGAGCTGTAGGATATTTAGGGTTAAAAAAATACATGGACTCCCAGCCTGATGTCCAAGGTGTATTTCTGGAAACAGCACACCCTGTCAAATTTTTGGATGTGGTAGAGTCAACCCTCAAGAAAAAGGTGGAAATCCCAGAGCAAATACAGGCCATTCTTGATAAAAAACCTGTCAAAAAGTCAATCAAGTCCTACGAAGATCTTAAATCGGTATTGACTTCAGCCCATTAGGGCAGTTTTGGAAGGATAAAATCCTCTAAAGCGCTAGAGAGTTGCATCGTGGCCTCGATATCAGCGACGGTCTTGGGGGCTTCTTTTGAAAGATTCACAGGTCCTTCATTTGTGATAAGAATATCGTCCTCAATACGAATGGCTATCCCCCACCATTTGGGATCACATGGACTATTTTCAGGAATATAAACCCCAGGTTCTACTGTGATAATGCTGTTGGGCTTAAGGGGTCCATAGGTGCCTTGGTCATGAACATCCAAGCCAATATAATGAGAAGTACCATGAGGAAAATAGCGTCTAGCCTGACTTGTGTCTTCAATAATTCCCAGCGCCAACAACCCCTTTTCAATGATTTCTTTGGCACTTTTACCTGGGGCAGAAAAAGGAGCTCCAGCAACAGCCGCTTCAATGCCAGCCTCCTGTGCAGACAAAACCAAATTGTATATGGCAGATTGCTCCTCAGTAAATATGCCGTTGGCAGGTATGGTTCTGGTGATGTCGGCAGTGTAGCCATAATAAGAAGCTCCCACATCCATTAGCACAAGTTGATCCCCAACAGGTTCTGCTGTGTTGTGGGTGTAATGTAGTACCGCGCCGTTGTTACCTGATCCCACTATAGATGGATAGCCCTGATGTTGGGCACCGTATTTACGGAAAACAAACTCATGTATTCCTTGAATTTCTCGTTCAGACATTGCTGGATGCATGGCTTTCATAACCTCTATTTGACCAACAACAGAAATATCGATAGCCTTTTGCAACTTTTCCAATTCCTCAGGAGTTTTCACTTCACGAAGTTGAGCCATCATACTTGAAAGGGTTTTGTTGTCAACAACCAGTTGGTCGTTTTCAGGCACAATCATTGATTTTTTCTTGGAAAGATGCTTTTTGAAAATCGCGATAAGAGAAAACAAATCGAGATTATCAAGCGGATTGTCTCTTATGTCATCTATAAAACCTAGATGAAGAATCTGAGAGTGATCGCTAGTGGAAGCCAAGACAGATTCAAACTGATGGGTAGGCATGCCTTTTTGAAAACCCAATAGGCGCTCTGCACGTTCCGGACCGAGCTGTTCACCTTCCCAAAGTTCATACCTTGAATTTCGATTGCGAACAAATAAAATTTCTTGAACATACACGCCATCCAGTAGCGTAGGTTGTTCAAAAAGCAGCAGTACAGCATGAGGTTCTTTACAACCTGTTAAGTAATAAAAATTTGGGTCCTGATGGTAGGGGTGGTTGACATCATTGGAAAGATTTCTGATAGGAGAGGAAAAAAGAACCGCTATGCTGTTTTTGGGCAATTCATTAATTACTTTCTGGCGTCTATCGCGGTGAAAATCAGCGCCCAGAAAGCCTGCATCGGGGATTTGTGCATGGGTCAAAAAAACTGTGAAGAATAACCACAAACTTGTTCGCAACATTTTGCATATTTGGTTCAAAATACACAAATTCCGATTATTTTTGAAAAAAGCCCGAATGAAAAAAACACCGCTTTTTGATCAACACCTTGAGCTAAGCGCCAAGATGGTGCCATTTGCTGGGTTCGAAATGCCTGTACAATATGATGGTGTACTGAAAGAGCATATGGCCGTGCGACAATCGGTAGGCGTATTTGATGTGTCGCATATGGGCGAGTTTTTTGTACGTGGACCACAATCATTACCCTTATTACAAACCATCTTCAGCAATGACCTCTCTGTTATCAAAACAGGACAAGCACAATATGGCTACATGCCCAATAACAAAGGAGGCATTGTAGACGATCTGATTGTGTACAAGTTGAAAGAAAACGAATATTTGATGGTGGTTAATGGCGCCAATGTGGCCAAAGATTGGAATTGGCTGGTGACCAACAATGTAGCTTTTGGAGCCGCCCTTGAAAACGCTTCGGATTCCATGGGATTATTGGCTCTGCAAGGGCCGAGAGCCACAGACATACTTCAACAACTCACGCATGTAGATCTTGGCGCTATTCCGTTTTATCATTTTCAATATGGGGAAGTTTGTCAAGTTCCCGATGTGCTTATCTCAGCTACTGGCTACACAGGTTCAGGCGGATTCGAGTTGTATGCAAAAAACGAACACTTATCCCATTTGTGGGAATCGCTCATCAAATTGGGTGTGCAACCTTGCGGACTTGCGGCAAGGGACACCTTGCGCTTAGAAATGGGCTACTGCCTCTACGGAAATGATATTGACGACACTACATCTCCCATAGCCGCAGGTTTGGGTTGGTGTACAAAGTTTTCAAAATCTTTCATTTATAGTAAATTCTTAAAGCAACAAAAAGAGGAAGGCACATCTCTTAAAAGAATTGGGTTTGTTTTAAATGAACGCGGAATTCCTCGAAAAGACTACCACATTTTGGATGCAGGTGGCAACAAAATTGGGCATGTGACATCTGGGACCCAGTCGCCCTCACTTGAGCGAGGTATTGGTTTGGGATATGTAGCAAAAGAATTTAGTGGAATAGGATCAGAAATTTTTATTCAAATCAGAAATAAATCATTGGCTGCGTCTGTAACAAAACTCCCTTTTTATAATGGCTGATGGAAAGAATTCTGATTTTTGGAGCTAGCGGTTTTATTGGCCAACGCCTCTTCAGAGAACTTCAGCCCTATTTTGACGTGTATGGTACTTTCTGTCATGCCACTGCTTATGAAAAAAATCAGCGTTATTGTCCTTTTGATATTCGAGAGGAATCTCCCCTACACATTGTTAAGCAACTCAAACCCACCATCATAATCAGCGCTTTAAGAAGTGACTTCGCTGAACAGGTAGTTTTTCATGAAATATTGACTGAATACATCAGCAAAAACAAAATCAAACTTTTCTTTTTGTCCTCTGCAAATGTGTTTGATGCATTTACCAACTATCCATCTTACGAGCATGACAAGACCCTTTCTGAAAGCATCTATGGCCGATTGAAAATCAAAATTGAAAACCGTGTGATGCGTATGCCCAAACACCTGTGGGCCATTCTACGGCTCCCTATGGTTTTTGGAGCCCAATCACCACGTTTGCAAGAAATCAAAACCCAACTCTCTGAACGTATCCCGATAGAGATATACCCAAATTCGATCATTAATGTCACCAGCGATCGACAACTGACTCGACAAACACACTATCTTATTAATAGAAAAAAAACAGGAATATTTCATCTTGGCAGTAAAGACCTGATACATCACGATGAGTTTGTTGAAAAATTGGTTGGAGGACTGAGTGACCAAAACCCAATATGGAAAAGGGTCTATACTTCAAATAACGACAGATATTTGGCCATGCTACAGCGTGATAACAAATTGCCCAAATACCTACATTTTGATACCGAACAAGTACTGTCAGATTGTTTGGGCTTGTATTCATCAGATTGAGATTCGTTTGATCTTTACAAGCTTATTATCTTTGTAAAAACACACTAGTATGGGACGCGCATTTGAATTTAGAAAAGCCCGAAAGCTAAAACGATGGTCCGCAATGGCCAAGACTTTTACACGAATTGGAAAAGACATCGTGATGGCCGTAAAAGAAGGGGGACCTCATCCTGAAAGCAACTCGCGATTGAGAGCTGTTATTCA
>JBMYKI010000069.1:272-4097 GCA_049595235.1 Flavobacteriaceae bacterium | reverse complement strand
GGCTGCCAACGGGGATAACGATGTAGATACAGTAGAACAAATTCGCATTCCCAATCCTGCCCAAGGCACCTACACACTTACGGTCACACACGAAGGCAATCTCGCTTATGGCTTGCAAGACTTCTCTATGATTGTAACAGGTTATGACACGACCGATTCTTTTCCTTCTGGACCTAGCATGACCATCTCAGCCGCTGAGGTGAACAATGGAGATATTAGTAATGATAGTAGCTTGTATGTTACCTTCACCTCGAGTAGTGCTACTTCTGATTTCACAGAATCAGATGTTAGTGTTTCTGGTGGGGCGTTGAGCAATTTTATAGCCACAAGCGCTAACGTATACACAGCTACATTTACGCCCTACGAGGAAGGTACCACAACCATCGGTGTGGCGGCTAACTCCTTTACAGACGCAGAGGGCAACTACAATACAGCGGCTGATACATTTAACTGGACCTATGATGCCACAAGACCTGGAGTGTCTATTGCTGCTGCTGAAGTAAACGATGGAGAAACAAGCTATGACAGCGCATTGTCTATTACTTTCACTTGTAGTGAAGCCACCTCAGATTTTACAGATGCCGATGTGAGCGTGTCAGGAGGATCATTAAGCAACTTCACAGCGTCAAGTGCTACCGTATTTACAGCTACTTTCACTCCCTATGAGGGAGGAGCCACCACAATAGACGTGCAAGCAAACACTTTTACAGATGCTGCAGGCAATAATAACACTGCCGCTGATCAGTTCAACTGGATTTATGATCCAAATATTGACACAGACCTAGATGGTGTACCAGATAATATAGACTTGTGTCTTGACACCCCTCAAGGTGCAGCAGTCGACGCTAACGGCTGTGCAGATTCTCAAAAAGATAGTGATGAAGACGGGATTACAGATGACATAGATACTTGCCCAGAGACACCACAAGGGGAAGCTGTAGACCTATACGGTTGTGCAGACTCTCAAAAAGATACAGATGAAGACGGTGTTTCTGACGACTTGGATCAATGTGCCGACACACCTTCAGGGGATACCATTGATGCCTTTGGTTGTTCCGTTTTTGAATTGCCAGCCGACAACTTTGAAGTTACTGTGACCTCTGCAACTTGTATTGGTAAAAATGATGGCTCTATCGAAGTAGTTGCCAAGGATCAGCGTTTGGACTACAAGTTGAGCCTGCAAAATCTAGAATTCGAACTAAATGCCGCAAACGGATTTAATAGAACTATTGAAAACTTACCTGTGGGCAGCCACACGGTTTGTTTTACAGTAGATGGCCAGGACGATTATGAACAATGTTTTACCGTTGTTTTGTCTCAACCAGAACCGTTTTCGGTGGTTTCTTCCTTGTCCTATTCGGGTGAACAACTCGAGTTGTTCTTATCGGGAGCCACATCGTTTCAGTTGACCCATAACGGAGCTAAAACAAGTATTCCAGCAGGTGCGCTTTCGGTGCCACTCTACAAAGGTGCCAACACGATACGAATTACAACAGATTTAAGTTGTCAAGGGGTTTTCGAAGAGAATTACTTCAACAGCGAAGACATACTCGTTTATCCCAACCCCACAACTAGCAAAGTGAATATTATGGTGGGAGGAAAAGACAAAGAGGCAAATATCCTTGTTAGGGATATTAGAGGAACCATAATTAAAAACTTTACACAAAATCTTGAAGGGAATAGAAATGTCACTTTTGACATCAGTGACTACACTACAGGGGTTTATTTTGTTGAAGTAGTATCTACAACCGTTTTAAAAACCGCAAAAATCATCAAAAATGAATAAGAGGCTTCACATACATAATGCGCTGCTAATCATTCTTTTTAGTTTAGCTGTAGGCTGTTCCTCAGAAGAGCCGCCTTCTCCCCCTGAAGCACCGTTGCTATTGGCACCCAACAATGGTGAAAATTGCAACACGGGTACGTCTATAGGTCCTGAAAAATCATCTGTAACATTTTCTTGGTCTGAAGGCGCAAACGCCACTTCCTATTCTTTGTCTGTGGTTAATATGCAAACTCAATCAAAGATCACCAGGGAAGGATTGACCACAACTTCCGTGTCAATCGATTTGGACAAACGCTACCCATATCAGTGGAGGGTAAGTTCAGTCTCAAGTGATTATCCAGCGGAAAGCCCCTCTAGCGCTACTTGGCGATTTTACCTCCCTGGAGATGGTGAGTCGAATAGCGCCCCGTTTCCAGCGGAACTGCTATCACCTAGCTCTGGTGAAAGCATCCAGCTAACAGCTGGTAACTTTCAATTTCAATGGTCAGGAAGTGACCCAGACGGAGATGCACTCACCTATAGTTTATACGTTGATAAAGTAGATGGAAAACAAACCCCGGAACCGGCATTAACAAATCTCACATCAACCAGCTTAGATGTAGCACTAGATGGAGACAATGTGTATTATTGGAGGGTTTACAGCGAAGACACGTTTGGGAATTACACCTATTCTCAAATAAGAACTTTTCGAGTAGAATAGTCTTACATCCTAAAATACCATATCCAACTAGGTTGCATTTGCATTCAACACGTATTCCAACAACTAGGTGCGTATTGAAATAGGTTTTAATACCTTTGAAGCATGCAAAAAGAGCATATATTCGGGCTTCATGCTGTGAACGAGGCATTGAAAGCCAACAAAAACCTAAGTAAGGTATTCATACAGAATACAATCAGTAGCCCAAAACTCAAAGAGTTGGTGCATTTGCTGAAAAAAAACCAAGTCCCCTACTCCTTCGTACCGGTACAAAAACTGAACAAGCTTACGCAACACAACCACCAGGGGGTACTGGCACAATTGGACAACATTTCTTACGGAAACTTGGAGCAAATTTTGGAGGAAACCCCCACATCAGGACTTTTTTTACTTTTGGATGGCATCACAGACACCCGAAATCTGGGTGCCATCATTCGATCAGCAGCAGCAGCCAAGGCTACGGCTGTTGTCATACCCACCACGGGTTCAGCCCAAATCACTGGAGAAACTATCAAAACTTCTTCGGGTGGCGTCTTTCAAGTACCTATCTGTCGAGTCAATCACCTCAAAGACGCCCTGTATTTACTTCAGTCCTACGAAATTCAATGTGTTGTGGCTGACGAAAAAACAGACAATCATATTTTCTCGCTGGATCTTAAAAAACCCACAGCAATCGTGATGGGCGCCGAAGATAAGGGTGTGTCCTCAGGGGTTCGGAAGCTATGTGACGAAACTGCCAAATTGCCCATGTTGGGCGACATGGATTCTTACAATGTAGCGGTGGCAGCTGGGATGTTTCTGTATGAAATCATGCGTCAACGCACACACCAATAATTCTGGAGTACAAAGCGTTAAAAGTCTTACGTACAAGTAGGTTTTTACTTATTTAAACCGAAACCATATGTAGAAAACGAAATATGTTAAAACTTGTTAAAATAAATATCGCTCTAAAATTTTTTGCTATTATTGTGACAGCCTTAAATCATAAAAACCCATGCCCTTTAGACTTACGCGAAGCCTCCTTGTTCTTTATTTTGTTTTTTTTATTCCCCTTTTTCTTTTTGCACAACAAGCCTACACTATCAGTGGTGTGGTTAAAGACGCAACCAATGGAGAAACCCTCTTAGGAGCCACTGTCTTTTTAAAGGGAACAACCATCGGGAGCACCACAAATTCTTACGGTTTTTTTTCGATAACTGCAGACGAGGCCCACTATACTTTGGTGGTGTCCACTCTTTCCAAACTTTTTTTGGATAAAAAATTTCTCTGAATTTCGGAAACTTGATTTTATAAAAAAAGGATGGGTTTCTATTCAGGATATTAGCACCGGAATTCCGGTACG
>JBMYKI010000069.1:0-262 GCA_049595235.1 Flavobacteriaceae bacterium | reverse complement strand
TGGTATCCTATATAGGATTTGCCTCTTATGAGCAGGAAATCGATCTGAGTTCTAATCAAAAAATAACGATTGAGCTACTTGAAGATTCTGCGCTATTGGAAGAGGTAGTGGTAGTAGCCGAACCATCCAAAAATGTGGATATCAGAAGTCCTCAGATGAGCGTTTCAAACATAAGCAATCGATCTCTCAAGCGAATGCCTGCCGTACTGGGAGAAGTAGACGTGATTAAATCAATACAAATGCTCCCAGGGGTTACAAACGC
>JBMYKI010000068.1:0-4415 GCA_049595235.1 Flavobacteriaceae bacterium | reverse complement strand
TCAAAGCCACAGACGCATTGTTATGAATATCACTAAGCTAGTTGATCAAATTCGAAGCAAGCAGTCTTTTCTCTGTGTAGGTTTGGATACCGATATCCAAAAAATGCCTGCCCACCTAAGCAACGATACCACTGGTATATTCGATTTCAACAAAGCCATTATTGATGCTACCCACGACTTGGCTGTGGCCTATAAAATCAACACGGCTTTTTATGAGGCTTTAGGCGTAGCGGGTTATCAGGCGCTCGAGCAAACGGTAGCCTATCTAAAAAAGCATTATCCCGATCAGTTTGTCATCGCTGATGCCAAACGTGGAGACATCGGAAACACCTCTACCCAATATGCCAAGGCTTTCTTTGAAGCCATGGACTTTGATGCGGTTACGGTGGCACCCTATATGGGTCGTGACTCGGTAGAGCCTTTTTTGCAGTTTGAGGGCAAATACGCCATCCTATTGGCTTTGACTTCTAATCATGGTGCTTTTGATTTTCAAACCCTTTCAGATGTCGAAGGTCAAAAGCTTTATGAGCATGTCATCCGAACCAGTCAATCATGGACTCATGCCGACAGGTTGATGTATGTGCTGGGAGCGACCAAAACCGATCATTTGGCAGCGATTCGAAAAGAACTTCCCAAGGCTTTCTTTTTGGTGCCTGGCGTGGGGGCTCAAGGAGGCAATTTGGAAGCGGTGTACCAAGCAGCTGCCAATGATGACGTGGGATTGCTCGTCAATGCTTCTCGGAGTATTATTTTTGCAGATTCAGGAAAAGAATTTGCCTTATCAGCACGCGAAGCAGCCCAAGTGCTACAACAGCAAATGAAAGCTCTTTTATGCTAAACTACACCAAATACATACATGGATCTTCCCAGGAATGGGTGGTTTTTGTACATGGTGCCGGAGGCAGTGCTTCTATATGGCATAAACAGTTGCGTGCCTACACCCAAAAACACAATGTGTTGTTGTTGGATTTGCGAGGGCATGGCAATTCCAAACCCAATCTGAAAGCTGTTTTTGATAACAAATACACTTTTGAAGCCATCGCCAATGATATTCTAGAGGTTTTGGACCACGAAAAGGTGGCTTCGGCTCATTTTGTTGGGATTTCTTTGGGAACCATACTCATTCGGCAATTGGCCGAAACCCATCCAGAACGTGTCAAAAGTATGATAATGGGGGGCGCGGTGATGAAGCTCAATGTGCGCTCTCAAATCTTGATGCGTCTTGGCAATCTGTTTAAATCCCTGGTACCTTATCTATGGATTTATCGCTTTTTTGCCTTTATTATCATGCCCAAGAAAAACCACAAGGAGTCTAGGTTGTTGTTTATAAGAGAAGCCAAAAAACTCTATCAAAAGGAGTTTATAAGATGGTTTAAGTTGACAGCCGAGGTCAACCCCTTGCTGCGCTTATTTCGGCAAGTGGATGTCAAAATTCCTACTTTGTATGTGATGGGAGCCGAGGACTATATGTTTTTGCCCAGTATAGAGGCTTTAACCCAAAAACATGCTTCTGCGAATTTGTATGTGGTGCCATCATGTGGCCACGTGGTCAATGTGGAACAACCACAACTATTCAACCAGCACACCCTGTCATTTATAAATTCTGTTTCCTAAGAAAACACGATGGTTTTGTTGCCAAACACCATTACTTTTCGGTCTGTGTGGTTTTTGACTGCCCTTGCCAATACGATTTTTTCCAAATCCCGTCCTTTGGCAACGAGTTGAGACACGCTGTGCGTGTGTGATACGTGCGCCACATCTTGCTCGATGATAGGGCCAGCATCTAACTCTTCTGTCACGTAGTGGCTGGTAGCACCAATAATTTTTACCCCACGCGCAAAGGCAGAGTGATAGGGTTTGGCGCCTGGAAAGGCAGGTAAGAAGGAATGGTGTATGTTGATGATGTTGTTGGGGTAGTGGTCAATGATTTTTGAGGATACAATCTGCATATAGCGCGCCAGTACGATAAAATCTACCTTGTGTTCTTTGAGCAAATCGAGCTGTTGGTCTTCTGCTGCTGCTTTGGTGTCTTTGGTGACAGGAATATGATAGAAGGGAATGTCAAATGCTTTGGCTATGGGTGCCAGATCGGCATGGTTACTCAATACAAAGGGAATGTTGACAGAAAGCTCTCCCGATTTATAACGCCCTAACAAATCGTAAAGACAGTGGTCATACTTCGACACAAATAGTGCCATATTGAGCTTTTGTTCCTGAGGCTGAAGTGTCCATTTCATTTCAAATTGTCGGGCAGGCCCTCTATCAAACGCCTTTCGGAAGTTTTCGATAGCATCGGAGTTGCCATTAAATTCGCTTTCAAGGCGCATAAAAAAGGCTTGGTTTTCACGATCTACATACTGATCGATATACAGGATGTTTCCTTTATGGCTGTAAACAAACTGGGTAACTTCTGCAATGATTCCCTTTTGGTCAGGGCATTGCATCACTAAGGTCAGTGCACTCATAATGGGCGTAAAAATAATGAATTATCTTCTACAGGGAGCAAAAAAAATCCCGCCTAGTGGCGGGATTTTTGATACTATTTAGTCTCAAATTATAGGCTGATACCAAATACAACAAACATAGCGTCTTGCTCTGGGTTGTACACCAACTGACCGAAGGCAGGAAGTGAACCGATAGACTTTTCATAAGCGATGGAAACATTAACCAAAGCCATGCCGTCTTCCTCAGAGTTGTAGCCGTTGTCACCCATACCTACAGCAAGGTCTAAACCAGCAAGGTTGAAACCAGCTTCTACGTACATGTCTTCTCCATCAAGGAAATAACCTGCAAGTAGAGATACAGGACCCAATTGGGTGCTACCACTAATTTCAAGACCTGTCAGAGAAGCGTCACCGCTCTCGAAGTCAAAAGGACCGAAGTCAGAACCTTGAAAATAAGTGTAGTTAGTAGCTGTAACAGACACAGGGCCTATGTTAGCAGAAACATAAGGATCTAATTCAACACCGCCGTTGGCAAGTGAATAACTAGACCATACACCCACTTCGATGTTTTCACCGATTGAATGGGCTACATAAGGCTGAATAGAAGCAGTTCCGTCAGCTTCCCAACCGCGCCATACGTAAGAGCTAACTACGTCAGCTCCGAAATCCTGTGCTACTACATTTTGGGTAGTAAAAGCCACTACTAGAGTGAATAATCCAATAAACGTGTTTTTTAAATTTTTCATAATTATATGTTAGTTTATTGTTTACAAATATAAATAAAATCTTAAACAATTGTTAAATCATCAATTATTAATGCTGATTTAGTCTAAAATCCGCATAAGCATCCATGCCGTGTTCGCTGCTGTCAAGACCCTTAAGTTCTTCTTCTTCAGACACTCTGAGACCCGCAACGGCTTTGACGATCAATACCAAAATCAATGTGCTTACTACACAGAAGGCACCAATGATACCCACACCTGCAAGCTGCACCATGAACTGATCAAAGCCTTGTAAAGCGCCAAAGAGTCCTACGGCTAGGGTTCCCCACATTCCGCAGAATAAGTGAACGGCAACGGCACCTACTGGATCGTCCAGTTTTACTTTATCCATAAATGAGATGGCCAATACGACAATGACCCCAGCAATAAGACCTATAATGATAGCGTCCGTAGGGCCCATTTGGTCAGCACCCGCTGTAATACCTACAAGACCTCCTAAAACACCATTCATAAACATGGTAAGGTCAAAGTTTTTGTAACGTGCCAATGCGAAAGTCGCTGCCCCGATACCTCCTGCGGCTGCCGCCAAACAAGTGGTAACTAGCGTCAAAGAAGTAAGTGCTGGATCTGCAGATAAAACTGAACCTCCGTTAAAACCAAACCAGCCCAACCAAAGGATGAGTACACCTGCAGCTGCGATTGGCAGGTTGTGACCTGGCAATGCTTGTGGCTTTCCGTCTTTACCATACTTACCAATACGTGCTCCTAGGAAATAGATGACAACCATAGCCGCCCATCCACCAACAGAGTGTACTAGGGTAGAACCAGCAAAATCATAGAATCCCCATCCGTCGAGGAATCCACCGCCCCATTTCCAAGAACCTACAATAGGATATACAATACCTACATATAGAAGAGCAAAGAGCATAAAACTGCCCAGTTTGATGCGCTCGGCAACAGCTCCAGAAACAATGGTGGCTGCTGTGGCAGCAAACATCCCTTGGAACATGAAATCAGTCCAATAGGTGTAGCCTTCATTATAACTTAAATCTGCAGCGGCAGCGCTGTCCAATCCGAAGCCAGCAAAACCAAATATGCCGTTAAATTCTCCAGGATACATCAGGTTAAAGCCACCCAATGCATAGACCAAAAGCCCCATGGTGATGACAAAAAAGTTTTTAAACAAGATATTAACCGTATTTTTTTGACGGGTCAATCCGATTTCCAAAAAGGAAAACCCGAGGTGCAT
>JBMYKI010000067.1:0-4416 GCA_049595235.1 Flavobacteriaceae bacterium | reverse complement strand
GTTTGCGCAATAGCGGGTTCCAACACATCGATTGTATGACATGTGGTTTTGACCCTGACGACCGTGCGAAGTCGCTGCTACAGGACAAACGGTTTCACAAGGTGCATGGTTACAGTGCTGACACATGATGGGTTGGAAAGTAACCTGTGGGTTTTCGGAGGGGGCTTCCATCTCACCAAAAGTGGTCAACGAATCTCCCAAACCATTGATTTGATCAACGGTTTCCAAATCACCCTCAAATGTGTCCTCTGCAGAATAGTAGCGGTCGATACGCAACCAGTGCATATCTCGCGATTTGCGAATTTCACGCTTCCCTACAACAGGAACGTTGTTCTCCGCATGACACGACACGACACAAGCTCCACAACCCGTACAAGCATTCAAGTCTATAGACAGATTGAAGTGGTGTCCAATAGACCGATCAAAAGAGTCCCAAATATCAACTTCAGGAGAAGTAACAGGTGTTTCGATGTGATTTTTGGAGACCACAGGAACCGGGTTCCAATAGGATTTGTCCTTGGTGTTAAAAATCTCCAAAGTGGTTTCTTTCACAATATCACCACGCCCCATCAGCGTATTGTGCAACTGTGTACAAGCAAATTCGTGTACACCATCAATCGCTTCGATCTGAACAGACTGAACAGATGAGAGGTTTTTATACAAAGGATATGCATTGACTCCTACTTGCATTTCTGATTTGATTCCAGCGGTTTTTCCGTAACCAACTGCCAACCCTACTGTGCCTTTAGCCTGTCCAGGTTGAATAAGGACAGGTGCTGTTAAAGACTCATTTCCAACGGTCACTTTAGCCATTCCGCCATTAAGAGAACCATCGGATTGGGTTTCATTCCATAATCCCAAAGCCAATGCATCTGACTTGGATACCGTTAGGTAGTTATCCCAAGTTACACGACTGATTGGATCAGGAAGTTCTTGCAGCCATGGGTTGTTGGCCTGTTGACCATCTCCTAACCCTGTTTTTGAATACAACACCAAACTCATGCCTGTATCTTCTGCGTTGCGAAGGGCGTTGTAGGCATCGGACGGGGTGTCCTTATATTTTTTTGCTGTAGGTGTTTGACCTACAAAGAAACCATCATGAACCGCTTTGCTCCATGAAGCACCTCGGAGAATTGATGAATTCCAGTACGATTTTAATGCGTCGTGGTATGAGACATCGCTGCCAGTCCATGCCAATAAGATGTCTTGAAACTGACGTGTGTCAAAAAGAGGACGAATGGTTGGCTGTGTTAAACCATAGTGCCCCGATTTGAAGGCAACATCACCCCACGATTCTAAATAGTGTGGCGTTGCAGCGACCCATTGGGCAAGGCTTGCAGTCTCATCATTCTTCATGCTAAACACGAGTGAAAACTGAGCCTTGGACATGGCTTTTGTAAAGGCTTCTGCGTTGGGTAAGGAGTATGCAGGATTGATGCCTGCAGTGATGATTCCTTGTACAGCTCCACTATTTAGATCATCTACTACTTGAGCCACCTCAGCAGTTTTGGCTTGACGTACGGTAGTCGTGTGTTGAGTATCCATGACACGACTCTTAAGAACCTCATTTATGGCCAATGCCATACGTTGGGCATCAACAGAGGGAAGACCCGTCACAACAAGTGCGTTTTTACCTGCACGCTTCAGTTGTTTAACAGCAGTTTGAACTTGCGCTGCTAGCTTTGGGCTCATCTCTATAGAATCACTCTTTCCTGTTAGAGATGCATATATGGCTGCTAATACTTGTTTTTGAGTTGCAGGTGTTGAAGGCACACGGACATCAGCACTTGCTCCTGACAATGTCATATTAGACTCAAACTGATAATGTTTGGACATCTTTGCTTTGCCATGGTCCTTTTTGGGAACACGTCCTTTAGCATATCCAGCACTGTGACCCCCACCTTGCCAATCACCTAAGAAATCGGCGCCGACAGAAACGATCACTTCAGCCTTGCCAAAGTCGTAAGTGGGCAAAGCCCTGCTTCCATAAGCCTGCTCAAAAGCATCGAGGGCTTCAGAAGCTGACAAAGCATCATATACAACATGACGAACGTTGGGGAACTGATTCAAAAAGTCCCCAATAAGTTTTTCTGTAGAAGGACTTGCAAATGACTGAGTGAGTAAAACCACTTCTGCGTTTGCGTCTTTCAAAGCATTGAGTTGTTCTTTTGTTTGATCAATAAGCGTGGACCAACCTACAGGGCTGCCAGCATATTGAGGTCCACGTAAACGAAGGTTGTCATAAAGTGAAAGAACAGAAGCTTGAACCCTTGCATTGGCATAACCGTTGGTTGGAGCTTCTGTATTGTTTTCAACCTTGATCGGGCGACCTTCTCGGGTTTTAATCAATACATTGGAAAAATCGAACCCATCTGCAATAGTCGAAGCGTAGTAATTTGAAATTCCAGGACGAATTTCCTCGGGTTGTACTACATAAGGAATCGATTTGTAAACAGGCCCTTCACATGCAGCCAAAGAAGCAGCAGCCGTGCTAAAACCTACATATTTTAAAAAATCACGACGATTGGTTTTTGATTCGTCCATGACTTTTTGATCTCCTAGAAAAGCATCTTCTGGAAGTTTTTCAACAAACTCCTTGTGTTGTAAGTCTGACACAAAGTCGTTAGACGTGTCAAGCTCAACATCACTTTTCCAATATTTCTTTTGGTTCATCATTGTTTATCCCTTAATAATGACATTTGCCACACTCCAAGCCTCCCATTTGGGCTGCTGTTAATTTTTCCACACCATACTTTTTCGAAAGTTCTTCGTGAATTTTGGTGTAATACTCGTTGTTGGCCACATCTACATTGGTTTCTCTGTGGCAGTCAATACACCACCCCATAGTCAATGAGGAGTGTTGGTACATGATTTCCATCTCTTCAACAGGACCGTGACATTTTTGACAGTCGACTCCAGCAACCTCAACGTGTTGGGCGTGGTTGAAATAGACAAAATCAGGAAGGTTGTGTATGCGGACCCATTTGACAGGCTGAGTTTCACCGGTGTATTGTTGGGTTTCTTCATCCCAACCAACAGCTTTGTAGAGTTTTTTAATTTCATTGGTGTAAAACTCTTTGGTGTATCCTTTCTCTAAGTCTTCTTCACCATTGTATTCAGCGATGTTCATATGGCAGTTCATACAGACATTTAGCGACGGAATCCCTGAATGTTTGGAAACACGTGCTGATGAATGGCAATACTTACAATCTATCTTATTGTCTCCCGAGTGAATTTTGTGTGAATAGTGTATTGGTTGAACAGGCATATAACCTTGGTCAATCCCTACCTGCATCAAGTAGCCATATCCAAAATATGCACTTGAGAGCAACAAGAAAATCACACTGACAAAAACGAGGAATGAGTTTTGTACATATGCTTTCCAAAAAGGGAGTCGCTTTTCTTTTTCAGCTTTGATGATTTCAATACCATTGGCAGCAGCAATCTTTCTCAGGGTATTATTGACCAAATACAGCATGGTGATTAAAACCAACAAGACCAGCACGAGTATGCCTAAAATGAGGGTAGAACTTGTGTCATCCCCAGTTGTAGAGGCAGTCGTAGCGACTGCAGCAGGAACTGCTGGAGCAGGGGGTGTGTAGTCGGTGTAAGCTAAAATATTGTCAATGTCTTCGTTGCTTAACTGCGGAAAAGCAGTCATCACAGATTTGTTGTACTCTTCATAGACAGCCACAGCTTGTGGGTCTCCAGCTTTTACCATTCCCATTGGATTTTTGATCCAAGCATAGAGCCATTCCTTGTCGTACTTTTCTGAAACTCCTGCCAGAGCAGGACCAACAGCTCGTTTGTTGAGCTTGTGACAAGCGGCACAATTCGCGTTGAATAAAGATTTTCCCTTTTGAACATCCGCTTCTTGAGCGCTGAGGAAAGAAGAAAAAATAAGAGCGAAAAATATTGATAAAAGTGTGGGAGTGGCTACTACTTTAGGTAGTGAAAACCGAGTCATGTTAATTTGGCGTAAATCCATCTAAGCTTAAGCTGTAAACATTCAGCTGACAAAAGTACGACACAGCCCTCATTTAGGAAACTCTGCACAGGCTTTAAAATTAATTTATATTTATTCTAAATTGTTAATTTAAACAACTGATTTTCAGTATTTTATGTAAAAGTTGTTATACATAAATTAAACAATAGTTTCAAACAAATATTGTTTGTATTCCATAGTCGATGTTTCTTTGTAAACATGAAAGAAATGCTGAGTTTGTGGTTTCTAATACTATTTGGCTCTCTTGTTGCACAGGAAGGGACATTAAAACTAGAGTTGCCCGATAACCTAGAAAATGTGATGGCTCGTAAAACGACTTTGGATCGGGAGCGATCAGAGCAAAACCAATACACCGTCCAAATTTTCTCTGGAAACTTTGATCAAGCAGATGCTCAAATGGAAAGATTTAC
>JBMYKI010000066.1:0-4528 GCA_049595235.1 Flavobacteriaceae bacterium | reverse complement strand
AAAATAATAATTACTAAGGCCGTCAAAGTACAAATGACCACGGTGTCAATAAAAGGCTCTAACAAGGCCACCAGACCTTCAGATGCGGCGTATTTGGTTTTTACAGCAGAGTGCGCAATGGAGGCCGATCCAGCACCTGCTTCGTTTGAGAATGCTGCCCGGCGAAAGCCAGTAATCAGAACCCCAAGCAATCCACCCAATCCAGCTTGGGGGCTAAAAGCCTGGGTAAAGATCATGCCAAAGGCATTGTCCACAAAAGAGAAATTGGTCAATATGATGTAAAGACAAGCAGTTACATACATCAAAGCCATAAAAGGAACTATTTTTTCGGTTACAGAAGCAATCCTCTTAATACCACCAATAATAATGATTCCAACAAATACCATCATGATGATTCCGATGATCGTACGGGCGCTGCCACCTGTCATTCCTAAAGAGTCTACAATTTGCATGGCTGCCTGATTGGATTGGGCTGCATTGCCACCCCCGAAAGAGGCTCCGATACACAACACGGCAAACACCACAGCCAAAAACTTACCCAATCGGGCAAATCCTCTTTCTTTAAGGCCTTTTGTTAGATAGTACATCGGCCCCCCATAGACCGTTCCATCTTCACCTACATCTCGATATTTGACTCCCAGTGTACACTCGACAAACTTGGTTGACATACCGATAAGACCGCACAATATCATCCAAAATGTAGCACCCGGACCGCCAACAGCAATCGCTAGTGCAACACCTGCTATGTTACCGTTGCCAACCGTTCCAGAAACCGCCGTCGCCAAAGCTTGAAAGTGGCTTACCTCCCCATCTTGACTTTCATCTTTGATGGTATCGGGCAAATCACCTTCTACGACACTTACTGCGGGTTTTTCCACAACCTCATGATGGTCTATGTCGTCGTATTTACCTCGAACTACACCAATGGCGGTGGGGAAGCGTCGTACATTTATAAATCCAAAGTACAGAGTAAAAAACAAGGCACCCCCTACTAGTAAAAAAGTAATCGTAGGCACTGAGGTGCCTGGAAAATTATGCAAAACTACTCCACCCCACCAATCGGCAATGGGCGTAAAAGCTTCGTTGATGCGGTCGTCCAAGCCCTTGTCTTGTGCGAAAGTGATTGAACTCATAAAGACAAAAAGCGTACTCAGTATAAAACGTTTCATATGTGTGAGATTATCTATAAATCAAAAACAGAGGTGCGTTTGGCATAAATCAAATCTTTTAAACGCAACCAAAAAGCCAAAACCAGATACAAGACAAAACCAATGCCTAACGAAAAAAAACTGGTATATATAAAAAACAAGCGTACCGGCTTAGCGCGCATGCCTAGGCGTTCAGCGAGACGCGAACACACACTGTATCCGTGGCGTTCTAATCGGTGACGAACTTGATGCGCTATCCTCATACCACAAATATATTAAGTTTGAAAAAACTGATGACCAAACGCACATTGAAGACATTTTCTAGGCGTACAATAGTGAGTTTTTAACTGTAAAACCGCCTGACTATCCAGAGCAGATTGTATTTTCAAACCGAGAGATTTGAATTTAGCAACCTGGCTGTTTTGCTCTGCTTTAATCGAATGGGCCCAGTCCATCAATAGATCAGTCTTAGCCGTAGCATAAGCCTTGTGATGACAAAACAAAAAAGGAATTACCGTATTGATAATCAAAAGCGACTTAAAGGGCTTACTCAATTTTTTTGGATTGGGCTGAGTGGTTTTTCCAAACACAAAATGTGTACGCCAATAACTTGAGACCCCCACGTCTAGAATTTTATAGATGTCAGATAGAGATGTTGTTTCTATCAATCGATCGAATAATTGGGTTTTGCTTTCATATAGTTGTGCCAATTGAGACAACCTAATGGTGGGAAAGTTGATGGGGCGTGCACGAAAAAAACGTGCAGCTGGACGAGATTCTTTCAGGTTGTGTTTTCTTTTTATAAATAGATAGTTTTCTTTTAAAAGACTCAGGTAAGCGTCTTCTGTGTCGATATCCAATATTCCTGCTTGTCCCAAAAAAAGAGCTTCGAGTGCTGGGGGTTGTCCACGCAGGTGGCGTAAAGTACTAAAAGGAATAGACAAGGCCATTTGGGCAAAAGAAGCACCATTAAGCACCAAACCAAAACCTTTTGCCAAAGCCACAAACAAGACAGCCTCCCAGTCGTTTCTGGTTTTCTTGAGCCAGTTTTGAAAAACCGCTGTTTTTTCAGAGAGACGCTCGACAAACAGACGATCAAAAAATAAACGCTGAGTAGTTGTGCCAGAATTTATTAAGTGAGCCTCACAAGGAATCCATTGGTGGGGTGTTTCTGTAAATGAGCGATACCTTTCCATGAAATCAGACGGAATGAAGTGACGAAGCTCCAAGGTAAAAACGGGACATTCTTTAGGATCAAATACTGGAACATCATATTCCCAAACCACATGCAAAATCACATTATCGTAAGCACTGTCTGATTCATGATTGTGAGCGTACCAGTCTGAACTGCAAACATGCAACTCAACATGTCCTACCCACAACAAATCATCAATTTGAATTTGAGCGTCTAAAAAATCAGGACCGCTGTTTTTGTTGAGAAGACCTTTTTTCAGAATCTGAATGCGATTGCCTGAAACAGTCGATAACGGAGATTGCCACCAACGAGGGTGTTGCCATAAATATGCCAGTATATGTTCGTTCATGACGTTTGGGGCACGCCGCTATTCTATCACTTCACCTTCCCATTCTAAAATTCCACCCAACAAATTATAAGTGGATGTAAAACCCAATTGGCTCATTAATTGACAGGCTTGGGCACTACGGGCTCCAGATCGACAATAAACAAAGTAGGTTTTTTCTTTATCTAGAGATTCAAGGGCTTCAATAAACCCAGGACCCATCCTCAAATCAATGTTTTGGGCATTGGGGATGTAACCAGATTCGAACTCATCTTGAGTTCTCACGTCAAGAACAACGGCTTGGGGATGGGCAGCCAATTGTTCGACCCATTCATTCTGTGTAAGATTAGACATGCTGTTTTGTTTGGGACGAAGATACGTACAGCTTGTCATAAAAAAAATAATAAGCCATACGAATCCACGCATTAATTCAAAAAAATGTTAGAGTATAAATATAATTTTTTTATATATTTGTACATACAATTGTTGTAATGACAAACGATAAGCAAGAATTAGCGAGAGAACTTGTAGTGCAAAGCATGCGCACTTCACAAATTATCACCGCAGAGCTAACATGCGCATTGCACCCCCATGGATTAACGATTCAACAGTTTAACGTTTTACGGATTCTGAGGGGATGCAACAGCAAAGCGGCATCACTACAATATGTAACTGAACGTATGATTCATAAAATGAGCAACACCACAAGGATTGTGGATAAACTCATCGAAAAAGATCTTGTGGTTCGTAAGCAATGCGCAGAAAACCGTCGTAAAATCGATTTATTTATCACTACGCAAGGTTTGTCGTTGTTGAATACCCTCGATTCCATCATAGACGAAAAAGAAAAAGAAATAACACAAGGGATCCAGACAGCTGAGATCAATCAGCTTTTGGCTACCTACAGAAAAATTCAATCTAAATACGAATCTTTAATATAATTGTTATGAGTAAAACACCCTTATTATTGCTATTCTTGGCAACCATCTCTATGGCATTTGCCAACCCGATTGTTGTCAAATCGGGCACCATCAACTGGACAGGCTATAAAGTAACTGGCCAACACTCTGGAACCCTTGCCCTTCAAAGCGGCACACTCAATATTCAAGACGGACAATTGTTGGGGGGCGAATTTGTCGTTGACATGACCAGTCTGACGGTTACCGACCTTGAAGGAAAAGGCAAAGCCAACCTTGAGGGACACCTAAAGTCAGACGACTTTTTTGGAGTAGCAGCCCACAACGAAGCTCACATGGTAATCACCCAAGTGAGTGGCGATGCAAGTGGATATACGGTTACTGGAGACTTTACGATCAAAGGCCAAACGCATTCGTTAGTTTTTGATATGACACTGACTGAAAGCTCTGCAACTGCTCAAGTAAAGATCGATCGTACACTTTACAACATCCGCTATGGATCGGACAGCTTTTTTGACAACCTAGGCAACAAAGCTATTGATAACGAATTTGACATTGAAGTAACACTAAATTTTTAAATATGAAAACTACTGATAGACCTAAATGTGGCTGTGGAAACACTCAAGACCCAAACGGCTACTGCGACGGGTCGCATAATAATGCCAAATAATTTTTTCAGCTCAAATATTGGCTATCTAGACAGAGCTTTATATATTTGACCCAATGAAAATGACGAATACAAACAATTGGTGGTCTAACTGTGATTAACTATCGCGGCAGACACCTTGTATGTTACAATTTATAAACAGGCTTGTCATCGCGACAAGCCTTTTTTATTTTTGGAAAAATGAATTACAAACTGCAAACCCACCACCGTAAACTCTTGGTTGACACCATGACTCCGGTCAACATGTACCTAAAAATAAGGGATCGTTTTCCGAAC
>JBMYKI010000065.1:0-4538 GCA_049595235.1 Flavobacteriaceae bacterium | reverse complement strand
ACATCCCCATCGTAATTTTTACAAGCCCATACAAATCCACCGTTCCATTTCATTGCAGCAGCTACCATATCGTCTATCAAACGGTGTTCGTACGTAATGCCGGCAGCATCGAATTTGTCTTTGAATTCGTTTTGGAAAACTTCTTCAAAAATATCTTTAAAGCGACCATCATAGGCCTTCATGATGGTGTTTTTGGTGCTCAAATACAAAGGCCATCCTTTGCTGAGGGCGCGGTTCATACATGAACGGGCAAAACCATAAATGGATGAGTCAATATTGTACATACTCATTGCCACACCACCTTCTTGAAATTGATATACTTCCCAAGATTGGGGTGCGCTTCCATCTTCTGGCGTAAAGGTCATGGTGAGTTTGCCTTTACCGGGAATCACAGTATCAGTGGCTTTGTATTGATCTCCAAACGCATGACGACCAATACATATGGGCTTTGTCCAACCTTGTACATAGCGTGGCACATTGCTCATGATGATGGGCTCACGAAACACGGTTCCGCCGACAATATTGCGTATGGTGCCATTGGGTGAACGCCACATTTTTTTCAGACTAAATTCAGTCACTCGATTTTCATCAGGAGTGATGGTGGCACATTTGATACCCACTTTGTGCTTTTTGACTGCTTCAGCAGCATCAATCGTGACTTGATCGTCGGTTTCGTCACGGTATTCTAATCCCAAATCGTAGTACTCGATGTCTAAATCGATATAGGGGAGTATGAGTTGGTCTTTGATGAATTTCCAGATGATTCGGGTCATTTCATCCCCGTCCATTTCAACTACTGGGTTGGCTACCTGAATTTTGGTCATAATTGGCTTATTTGGTCGGCAAATATACAACCGACAAAGGGATTCGCACAGTCTGTAGGAAAGAATTTTATTTTGTTGCTAAATCGCTAATTTTCAGCTGTTTTAATTCGTTTTCATGCAAATCAATCAAAGCTTTTTTACTTGCTTTAGACAATCTTTTAATCTTTTGCTCATGTAAAATGGCTTTTGGTAAGCATTTGTGTTGTGACCAATAGGCCAATCTCAATGGTCTGCGTTTGTAGGTGTAGGCTTTTGGATACGTGCCCGAATGATGTTGCCAAAGTCGCCGACCCATATTGGAGGTCGCGCCTGTGTAGTAGCTGCCATCAGCACATTCTAGGATGTAGGTCCATGCAGTTTTCATAATATGGAGGTTGGGTGCCTCTAATATAAAAAGAATTCATAGGGATGAAGTGAATTAAAGTTTATCCAAAAAAAAGCCCCCTATCATACAACAGGGGGCTTTTTAACACGTATTGGAAATTAATTTTTACGTTCCTTGATGCGTGCTTTTTTACCGCGCAACTCACGGAAGTAAAAAATTCTTGAGCGGCGTACTTTACCGCGGCTGTTGACCTCAATTTTTTGAATCGTAGGCAGGTTGAACGGAAAAATACGCTCTACACCTACAGTCCCCGACATTTTACGAATCGTAAAAGTTTTGGTGGTCCCAGTGCCTTTGATTTGAACAACGACCCCTTTAAAAAACTGAGTTCTTACTTTTTCACCTTCACGAATTTCGTAGTATACCGTAATGGTATCACCCGACTGAAATGAAGGAAAGGATTTTTTCTCGACAAACTCGTCTTGAACAAATTGGACTAAACTTTCCACTGTAGAAAAATTAAAAATTACTCAAGGCAACATTCACGTCCTTCGTCAGCGGTTGGCTCAAGGGAGGGCAAAATTATGTTTTTTTTTGGATTTATCAATGGTCACATAGCTAATAATGTGCAGAATACTGATAAAACCGTCTAGTCTACCTGTTTTTTATACAAGGGTAGTTGGTACATCAGCGTGTAGTTAAGTCCGACACCCCATGGGCCAAAATCTGAAACCCGATTGAAACCTGGAATATAAAGGTTGTCAAAATTCGAAGGTCGATTGTCATTGAGCAGGTAATGAAGGCGTACACTTAGCCCCATGTAAAAGTTGTTCAGCAATTCTGCTTTTGTCCCTAATAAAAACTCAATCCATTGCCCAGTCAAGTTGTCAAATGTTTGGGCGTTAGGCAGCATGATGTCTAATGGTTCTTCCCAATATTGATTCTTTTCACTGATTGTATAGCCTAACAATTCTTGTTGATGTGCACTTAGTCCCAATCGAAAACCTACGAGTATTTGGTTTTCCATCCCCACCCAATTGTTGTAGGTGTTGATGTCAATTCCTACTTTCAGATAACTCCCAGCAGTTTTGAAGTCCAAAACCTCACTCGTAACTCTTTTTTCTTCAGTGCCTATTTCACCAGCTACATATAAGTTTCTAGTGATTCTATAGTCAGCGGTGAGCTCCATACCGTTGTATCCGTCTTCCACTACTGCACGAACGGGTTTGCTTAGATCTAGGCCCAATCGAAGTCCATAGCGCTCTGTTTTGGGAATGCTGTCTTGTGCCCAAACAAGCTGTGTTGCGAAAACCAATAGACTAATGAAAAATCTTAACATGAGCGAGACTGTCGTGAACCACTTCTGCATCTATAATTTCTATAGATTGTATCCAGTTCATGGGTTCTTTGATTTGTATATCGTTAATTGAAAATAGAGTCTTAAAACCACAAGCTCTACTTATGTATGTGTCTGAGGTTGAATACTCGACTTGTATCATGTCTTCGTCACCCTCTATGGCTAGTGAATAATCGGTTTGATTTGTTGTTGTTCTTAATGGCAATGCAATCGAATCGGTTTGCTGAAATGTGAGTGAAGTCTCTATGCCTTCTCCGCGGGCTGTCAGGCTGACTATGGGTTTAAGTTGGTCGGGTTGGTTGGCATCATAGAGTCGGATGACCAAAGAAGGTGTATCTGGGATAGAACTTTCACAGATGTCGTCGGGTTCGCAACTGAGAACCGAAACTAAAATAAACAAATAAAGGACTTTTTTAACCATGGATGCGTTCCAAAAGTACAACATTTTCAACGTGTTGGGTATGAGGAAACATATCCACAGGTTGCGCCTCTACCAATTTGTAGTCGTCATTCATCATGGCCAAATCTCTTGCTTGGGTGGCAGGATTACAACTCACATAAACGACACGTTTGGGACTTAGCTTTAACAGTTGTTTCACCACATCTTTGTGCATGCCATCTCGTGGGGGATCTGTGATAATCACATCGGGTTGCCCGTGACGTGCTACAAAATCATCATTGAACACCCGCTTCATGTCACCTACTTCAAAAAAAGTGTTTTGTATTTGATTTCGGGCTGCATTTTCTTTGGCAGCAGCTATGGCTTCAGGAACCGATTCTATGCCTACCACGTAAGCTGCATCTTTGGCCACAAACTGAGCGATGGTGCCCAAACCGGTGTATAAGTCATATACACGTTCGGTTCCTGTGAGTTGCGCCAGTTTACGAACGATTTTATACAACTCGTATGCCTGTTCTGAATTGGTTTGATAAAAGGCTTTGGGGGTTATGCGAAACACCAAGCTCTCCATTTGTTCTTCAATAAACGGCTCTCCATGATAGCAGATGATGTCTTGGTCATAGATGCTGTCATTGGGCTTGCTATTAATCACGTAGTGAAGCGAGTTTATTTGAGGAAATGCTTCCACCAATGCATCCAACAAAGCTGTTCTAGCCAGCGTGTTTTCTTTAAAAAATTGAATGACGACCATCCATTGTCCCACAGACGTATTTCGAATCATCATGGTACGAAGGAATCCGCTTTTATTTCTGTGGTCAAAAAAATCTAGGTTATGCGTAATGCTGTAGTCGCGCACAAAATTCCGAATGGCATTGGCAGATTCAGCTTGGAGATGACAACGGTTGATATCCACCACTTTGTCCCACATGCCAGGCTTATGGAATCCTAATGCATTGCGTTCTAACGTAGATTCACCCTGAATTTCCTCTTTTGTGAGCCAACGCCTATTAGAAAAACTATATTCCATTTTGTTTCTGTAGCCAAATACATTCTTACTTCCCAATATAGGTGCGGTTTTCTGTAGCTGGACACCTCCAATTCGAACCAGATTTTCTGATACTTCTTGTTGCTTGTGTTTAAGTTGGGCTTGGTAGTCCATGAATTGCCATTGACAGCCTCCGCAGACACCAAAATGTTCACATACAGGGTCAATGCGGTCAGGACTTGGACTGGTTAGTTGCGCCACACGTCCTTCTGCATAATTGCGTTTTTTTTTAAAAACCTCCACATCAGCAATGTCGCCTGGAACTCCGCCCTGAACAAAAACAACCAGTCCATCTTCGGTACGTGCAAGAGCTTTGCCTTTGGTGGCGATGCCTGTAATGGGTAAACTTTTGAAGGTTTTTCTTTTCATAAGCGCAAAAATAACGCTATTGGCTCAGAAAAGTCAGTTTATTTTTTCTACATACTTTGGGAGCTGTTCCTGTAACAGTTTCATTCCCTAGTGCACCTGTGGCACTAAAGCCTGTTACTGTAACTAAAGCTGTAGCTACAACAGTTTCGCTACCAAGAGTTGCTGTCCCAGAAACTCCAGTAACTTCGACTGGTATTGGGTTAGACCATTCGCCTTGA
>JBMYKI010000064.1:0-4580 GCA_049595235.1 Flavobacteriaceae bacterium | reverse complement strand
CTTCGACCCGGTTCGGGAGTCTCACCGACCGAAGCTCAGTCACCAAAGCTCAGGGTGCACTGAAGCCACCGAGCGAACACTGAGTCTGTCGATGTGTGTCGAGGTGGCGAAACGCCCTTTACGCAGAAAATAAAATGATAAAAACAAAAAACAAAAACATATGAATACACACCTACACAACAACATAAAGTACCTCGTATGGGTTCTGTTTCTTGGCGTTTGTGGTTATGCACAAACCACCAATGTGGGGGTCATACAGGTCCAACCAGGAACCATTTTTTCGAGTATTGGGGCTTTTGATAATCAAGCCACTGGAACCTTTACCAACGACGGAGAATCGTATTTCTTTTCGCATTTCAACAACGATGGCGTGGTCACCTTTACGACCACCTCTACAGGCGAACGTTTGACACGTTTTGAAAAACATCCTACCGCAACAGCTTTTGCACAACAAATCAAAGGAAGCAAAACCAGTTATTTCTACGATGTATTGTATAACAATGACAACGGTTTGCTGCCGACCTACGAATTGCATAGCGAAATTAGTGTGGCCAACGAAGCCGATTTTAATGAAGGCATTGTACAAGACGACATTCATGGTGGACTCATTATTTTTGAAGATGAGGCCGTGGCCATTAGTGTATCGGACGATAGTCATGTGGACGGTCTAGTACAGAAGAAAGGCGATGATTCATTTGTCTATCCTGTAGGGGACATCAAAGGCGGTGCGGGCTATTACCGCTTTGCCGCCATCAGTGCGCCAGATGATGTTGCCCATGATTTTAATGCCAAATATTTTTTTGAAACACCAATAGACAAAACCGCCGAAGGCCATACCCCCAGCGACAATAAGGCCTCGGAGGTTCAAGAATTGGATACCAACGAATTTTGGACGATTACGCGTGAAAACGGGTCGGGGCATGTGGCGCTAACGCTTAGCTATGATGCTGCAACCACTTTGGCCAGTGTGATGGCAACGCCACAAGATATGGTTGTGGCCTATTGGGATGACGCCAACAAAGAGTGGATCAGTCTAGGTGGCTTAGTGGATGAAACCAACCAAACCGTAACCACCATAGCCGACTTGTCCAACTATGGAATATTTACCCTTGCACGTGCAAAAGATATATTTACAATATATAATGGGGTGTCCAACAACGGAGATGGGTTAAATGATATTTTAACTATCGAAGGAATGCCTCCAGGAAACAATGTGAAACTCTTTAACCGTTGGGGCGTAAAAGTTTATGAAACCGATGATTATAACACCAATGGCAATGTCTTTAGGGGCTATTCCAATGGTCGAGCAACCATTCAAAGCAACGAAAAATTACCAACAGGAACCTATTTCTATGTGGTAAGTTATCCAGAAAACGGAAGCCGAAAAACGCATAGCGGATATATTTATTTAACCTCAGATTAAATAAAAAAATGACCGCGTTAATAACATTCAAACAACCCCTATAAAACGATAAACATATGAAACACATTGCCTACAAAAGTCTACCAAGAACATCATTTAAAGTATTGATGGGGCTCATGGTATGGACTGTTGCACTGAATTTTAGTGAAGTACAGGCCCAGCAAGACAGTCAGTATACGAATTATATGTACAACACACAGGTGGTCAATCCGGCCTATGCGGGTTCACGTGAACAGCTATCAGCACTGCTGTTGTACCGTAACCAATGGGTAGGCCTAGACGGTGCTCCTGAAACCTATAACTTTGGTATTCACAAAGCATTGGAGCGCGCACCACGTGTTGGGTTAGGACTTAATTTTTATCAAGACGCCATTGGCCCTGCCGATGAAAGTAACCTAACCGCCGACTTTTCCTACACCATCCCTGTGAACACCACTGGGACACAGCTGGCCTTTGGGATCAAAGGAGGGATTAATTTGTTGAATATAGATTATTCAAAACTTAGACTGAATGATGGCGGTGATACAGCGTTTCAGTACAACATCAACAACCGCTTATCCCCAGTCGTCGGTGTGGGCTTGTTTTTGTACAATACGGACCGTTGGTATTTGGGCTTATCGACACCAAATTTTTTAGAAACCACCCATTACGACGATGTAAAGGTGTCTAATGCGACTGAAAAAATGCATGTATTCGCAACAGCGGGTTATGTATTTGACTTATCGGCCAACACCAAATTCAAACCGGCTCTTATGGCCAAAATGGTGGCTGGTGCCCCATTGGCCTTAGATGGATCGGCTAACTTTTTGTTTAATGAGAAGTTAACTTTGGGATTGGCCTACCGTTGGGATGCAGCCATAAGTGCATTGGCAGCGTTTCAAGTTTCGGATACGGTACTTATTGGGTATACCTATGACTATGGTCTACAAGAGTTGGCCAACTATAATTCGGGTTCTCATGAAATCTTTTTGCGTTTCGAATTGGGTTCAGGCGGCTCAAGACTCATTACCCCTCGATTCTTTTAACTTAAAACCAAAACGATATGAAAAATAGACAACAAAATTTGATATGGTGTTTGGTGCTTTTGGGCGGATTGTTATGTGCACAAAACAAACAACTCGAAAAAGCCCATACGATGTATGAAGATTTGGCTTATATAGACGCCAAAGACCTCTATACCAAAATTGCAGACAAAGGCGTGGAAGATGCCGATTTGTTTAGAAAACTAGGCGATGTTCACTACTTTAATGCAAAGTACAAAGATGCTGCAACGTGGTACGCCAAGGCCTTGGCGTTAGATAATAACCCACCCAACGACTATAACTTCCGATATGGTCAAGCCCTAAAAGCTACAAATCAAATGCAAAAAGCAGATGGTTTTTTGCAAACTTTTTACGATAGTAAATCTGTGAATTATAGACCGAGTAGTTCGTATATGGACGAGATCGAAAAAGCCAGTGGAAAACACAGTATTGAAAAAGTGAATTTTAACTCGGAATATTCAGATTATCCTGGCTTTTTACACGACGGGGAACTGTATGTCATCACCGCCGATCGATCCAACAAAACAAATGTGTGGAATGAAGAACCGGCCTCGGATATCTATAGAGGGACAGGTTTAGACGCTTTGGACAAACCCCTCAATACCAAATATAACGAGGGCTCTTTGGTGATCACCAAAGATGGTCAAACCATTTATTTTACGCGTAACGATTATATCAATCGAAAACTGGGAAAAGATAGCCAAGAAGTGACGCGTCTAAAACTTTTGCGGAGTGACAAGGACGATGAGGGCGAATGGACCAAACCCAAAGAACTCCCCTTTAATAACAGTGAATATTCTGTGGGACATCCTGCCTTAAGTCCAGATGAAAAACAACTCTATTTTGTGTCGGATATGCCAGGAGGTCGTGGAGGTACAGACTTGTATGTCACCGAAATTTCAGAGGATAATTATTCCGCACCTGTAAACCTTACTGAGCTCAATACCGTAGCCAATGAAATGTTTCCCTTTATAGATGAAGAAGGAACCCTTTACTTTTCGTCTAATGGACACTCAAACTTAGGGGGCTTAGATGTGTTTTTTACCAAAGGTAACAGTGATGAAGGTTTTGATGCTCCACAAAATATGGGAAAACCTATTAATAGTAGTTATGACGATTTTGCCTTTTTAATCAATGAACAAACTGGTTATTTTGCTTCGAATCGCGACAACCAAAACGACGATATTTATAGTTTTGTAAAACTAGAGGAAATCGAAGAAGAGGTGCCATGTAATGTGGTATTTGAAGGGGTTGTTAGAGACCTGAAAACAGGCCAACCCATTCCTAATGCAAATTTGGTATTTGTCAATGGCTATTTAGAAGAAGTAGGGCAGGTCCAAGCCGATGAACAAGGGCGTTATTCATTTCAAGACGAATTTTGTGGGAACGTGACCATTATTCGGGCAAATGAGGAGGATTACTTCCCTAGGGAAACGGTAGTTTCTGGTGTGGACGGTGGAGCGGTGCAAACCGATATCCAGTTAGATAAACCTGATCCTATTCGTGAAGCCATAGAAACAGGAACGGTAACGGATTTGGCTATATTTATTGACCCAATTTATTTCGATTACGGAAAATCATTTATTCGTCCTGATGCTTCAATTGAATTGGATAAAATAGTAGACATACTGAACGATTATCCAGCTATGGAAATCGATGTACGTTCACATACGGATAGCCGCAGCAGCAGTACTTTTAATATGAACTTATCTGATCGTCGTGCGAAAGCAACCATCGATTATTTAGTAAGTAAAGGAATTAATAGCAACCGACTAACAGGTCGTGGTTATGGAGAAACACAACTCGTTAACCATTGTTCTAACGGCGTACAATGTTCGAATGATGAGCATCAACAAAACAGACGTAGTGAGTTTATCATCACCAAAAAGTAACACTTAGATATTCGTTAATTATCTGAATTAGTCAAAAAAGTACAATTTTTTAAAGTGTATATTGTACGTCAACCGCCCAAGAAATTGGGCGGTTTTTTTTGGTACTTCGACCACTTTGACTTTATCTCGACTTCATCTCGACTACGCTCGATGGGCGGCTCGATGGCCTTGACTCTGGTGACTGAGCCGTGTCGAAGGCACCATTCTTGACACTTCGACTTC
>JBMYKI010000063.1:0-4598 GCA_049595235.1 Flavobacteriaceae bacterium | reverse complement strand
GGACGAATAGAAAGCACGTTGGAATGCATTTCATACAATCCTTTAGCATCTAGTATGAAAAGATTTTTCTCTCCGATAAAATCTTTGATCCAATGGTAGTCATCGGAATTCAAAAACCCGTCTGGGTAAACAATTGCTTTATTCTTACCAACAGGTTGAAAACAACAATCCAAATGCAATACATTAACATACGCATCGGTTTTGGACTTGACAAGCTCAAAGCCTCTTACTTTTTTGTTGGGAAAAAATTCTTGAAGAAACGTAACAGCTGCATGGTTGGTACGGGCGGTAATCATGTCTGTGTAGTCTTCTTGCCCATAATACCCCACAAACACATGGTCACCGTGTACAATCACATCGCCCCCTTCGATATGAACTTCCTCGGGACAATACACGACTTTATCGATTTGAATTTGATTGATGATTTTGTCAATAGCCAAAAGCTCATTTGCTCTTGCTGGCAAAATGTTGGATAGGAAGAAATAATCATCAATCACAAAGCCCATATCTCGGGCAAAAATCTGGTTACAGTCTTTTACCAACTCGGGCCGAATCACTTGCACATCCTGACTTTCCAGCGCATGACGCATAGCCTCGAGTTGGGCCATAAGGGACGATTCTTCGGGATATGTGCCTTTGTAAATGTGATGGCGTGACTTTAAGTCGTAGGCGTCTTCAATGTTTGGATTTGGACCACTATGATCAGCCCTACCCAGTATTACACATTGGAGTGGATTGGTCTCGTTAATGATGCCGATATGCAACACAGGGTGTTATCTTTTGCCCATGGGGACAAAAGCACGCTCGTTGTGTCCCACATAGATCTGTCTGGGTCGCCCGATGGGCTCTTTGCAAGTACGCATCTCACGCCATTGGGCAATCCAACCAGGGAGTCGACCCAAAGCAAACATAACGGTAAACATTTCTGTAGGTATACCCATTGCTCGGTAAATGATACCCGAGTAAAAGTCAACATTAGGATAGAGTTTGCGGTCTGCAAAATATGGGTCGTTCAGGGCTTCTTGCTCAAGGCTTTTGGCGATATCCAAAACAGGATCAACCACCCCCAAATCCTCAAGAACTTCATCAGCTGTTTTTTTGATGATTCTGGCACGTGGGTCAAAATTCTTATAGACCCTATGACCAAAGCCCATTAACCTGAAAGGGTCGGACTTGTCTTTGGCTTTGTCTAAATATTTATTAGTATCTCCCCCATCTTGTTTGATAGCTTCTAACATTTCGACCACAGCCTGATTGGCACCTCCATGCAAAGGCCCCCAAAGGGCAGAGATTCCAGCGGCTACAGAAGCAAACAATCCTGCGTGAGAGGAGCCTACAATACGAACCGTCGAAGTAGAGCAGTTTTGTTCATGGTCTGCATGAAGTATCAATAATTTGGTAAGCGCATCGTCCACGATGGGGTTGGCAACATACTCTTTATTGGGCTTGCGGAACATCATTCGTGCAATGTTTTCAACGTATCCCAACGCGTAGTCACCATATTTGAGTGGGAGCCCCATTCTCTTTCGATACACCCAAGACACCAATATGGGCAACTTAGCCATAATGCGTACAATGGCATTGTACATCTGCTCGTTTGAGTCAATATCTACTGAAGAAGGATTAAAGGCCGTCAAAGCAGAGGTCAGGGATGACAAAACACCCATAGGATGGGCACTCTTCGGAAAACTTTCAAGTATTTTTTTGAGATCCTCGTCAATATAGGACTCTTCTTTGATGTCTGTTAGAAAAATATCGTGTTGTTCTTGGGTAGGAAGTTCGCCAAAGATGAGTAAATAGGCTACTTCTAAAAAATTGGCTTTTTCAGCCAGTTCATCGATAGAATATCCACGATAACGTAAAATCCCCTTTTCACCATCCAAAAAAGTGATGCTACTTTCACACGATCCTGTATTTTTAAACCCAGGGTCTAAAGTGATAAGTTGGGTAGCAGCACGAAGTGATTTGATGTCAACAGCACACTCACCTTCAGACCCTTCAATAAGTGGGAGATCAATAGTAGTGCCGTTGTAGTGAATCGAAGCTTGTTTAGACATGTTGAAGGTTTGTTGTACAAAAATACAACACGATTACCGAATTACCGAATGAAATTCAGAGGCTTTTATAAAACTTTAAAAGCCTTGTCTTGAGGATAATAGGCAACATTGGCAAGCTGTTCCTCAATACGGAGCAGCTGGTTGTATTTGGCCATACGGTCACTTCGAGAAGCAGAACCTGTTTTAATCTGACCCGTATTTAAGGCCACAGCCAGGTCAGCAATAGTATTGTCTTCGGTTTCTCCACTTCGGTGCGACATAACAGAAGTATATCCCGCACGGTGGGCCATATTTACAGCTGCTATGGTTTCAGAAAGGGTTCCAATCTGATTGACCTTGATCAAAATGGAGTTGGCAATGCCTTTTTCAATACCGGTCGATAGGCGCTCTACATTGGTCACAAACAAGTCGTCACCGACCAACTGCACACGGTCACCAATTCTTTCCGTAAGGTATTTCCAACCTTCCCAATCGTTTTCGTCCATGCCGTCCTCTATAGAAACAATCGGGTATTTGTCAGCCAATTCGGCCAAGTAGTCGGCTTGCTCTTTGGAAGTACGTACTTTGCCTTGAGCGCCTTCAAACTTCGTATAATCGTATTTGCCATCCACGTAGAACTCTGCAGCGGCACAGTCCAAGGCGATGTGCACTTCTTCCCCAGGTTTGTAACCCGCGTTCTTAATAGCTAATAAAATGGTGTCCAAAGCGTCTTCGGTTCCGTCTAATGTGGGTGCAAAGCCTCCTTCATCCCCAACAGCGGTACTAAGATTTCTATCGTGAAGTACTTTTTTGAGGTGGTGAAATATTTCGGTCCCCATCTGCAATGCGTGCGCGAAAGATTGCGCTTTGATAGGCATTACCATAAACTCCTGAAAAGCAATAGGTGCGTCGGAGTGTGATCCTCCGTTGATGATATTCATCATAGGAACGGGTAATGTAAAGGCACTTGTACCACCTATGTAGCGATACAATGGCATACCCAGCTCATTGGCAGCTGCTTTGGCCAATGCCAAAGAGACCCCCAAGATCGCATTGGCACCTAACTTTGATTTGTTTGGAGTACCATCTAGCTCAATCATCAATTGGTCAATGTCTTCTTGTTCAAAAACAGAATTTCCAAGCAACTCGGGTGCAATGATTTCGTTTACGTTTTTAACCGCTTGCAGCACGCCTTTTCCCATAAAGGCATCACCGCCGTCACGTAGTTCTACAGCTTCATGCTCTCCAGTAGAGGCGCCTGAAGGTACCGCAGCACGACCTAAAACACCGTTTTCGGTAGTAACATCTACTTCAACGGTTGGGTTTCCTCTAGAGTCAAAAATTTGACGTGCGTGTATGTCTACGATGATACTCATGATTTTTTAATTTTTATGATCAATAATGGTTTGTATAAACTGGTCAAATAGATATGAGGAGTCGTGTGGACCAGGACTAGCCTCTGGATGATACTGTACGGAAAAACATTTTTTTCCTTTGATACGAATACCTGCAACGGTGTGGTCATTGAGATGCACGTGCGATATCTCAACCACATCATGTTGTTCAGTAGCTTCGCGGTCAATGGCAAAACCATGGTTTTGAGAGGTGATCTCACCTTTCCCTGATTCCAAATTCAGGATTGGGTGGTTGATTCCTCTGTGGCCATTTCTCATCTTGTAAGTTGAAATGCCTTGTGAAAGGGCAATCACCTGATGACCTAAACAGATACCAAACAAAGGCAGGTCTTGCTCAATAATAGCTTTGGCAACTTCTTGAGCTTCTTTTAGCGGTTCGGGGTCGCCAGGGCCATTGGAGATAAAATAGCCATCAGGGTTCCATGCGGCCATGGTGTCAAGATCCGTATCGTGAGGAAAAACCTGTACATAGGCATCACGCGCAGTGAGGTTGCGTAAAATATTGGATTTGATACCCAAATCGAGAGCTGCTATTCGATGTGTGGCATCAGGGTTTCCAACAAAATAGGGGGATTTGGTTGAGACCTTGGAAGCCAACTCCAAACCTTCCATAGAAGGCACTTTTTTAAGCTGCTGCTTAAGCGCATCTATATCGTCCGTTTCGGTAGTGATAAGGGCATTCATAGCGCCATTGTCACGTATATAACTCACCAAAGCACGGGTATCTACATCAGAAATAGCAACAAGGTTGTGATGGCGAAAAAAATCGATTAAGGCCTCATCTGCAGCAGGACGAGAGTAATCGAAATTAAAGTTTTTACAAATCAAACCCGCAATCTGAATGCGGTCAGACTCCATTTCATCTTTGTTGGTACCATAGTTACCGATGTGCGCATTGGTAGCCACCATAAGTTGCCCAAAATAAGAAGGGTCGGTAAAAATCTCTTGATAACCAGTCATCCCGGTGTTGAAACAAACTTCTCCGGTGGCAGTGCCTTGGATCCCGATGGATTTCCCAAAAAAAACAGTTCCATCGTTGATGTTACGGTCTGCGTTTGCACGCAAACATACAGACACCCCGTTTCAAATATCTAGATTTCGCATTACACCTTGGGCATCATCCCACAGCCACGTCCCTGCGCCGGAT
>JBMYKI010000062.1:0-4690 GCA_049595235.1 Flavobacteriaceae bacterium | reverse complement strand
CTGAACAATTTGATTTCTGAAATTGATATTAAATGAATATGCTTTCCATTTTTTCGGCAGCTGAGGATTGAGGTGCAAACGATTGTCAATCACTCGCATACCTCCAAAGCCTTCAACTACACTCATCCAAGTACCAGCCATAGAGGTAATGTGTAGCCCTTCATCTACCTCACAATTGAAGTCATCCAAATCGAGTCGCGAAGTGCGTAAATACATTTCATAAGCCTTGTTTGTACGGCCTAGTCGGGCGGCCAGTATGGCATGAATGGATGGCGATAACGAAGATTCGTGAACAGTTAGGGGCTCATAAAAGTCAAAGTGCCGTGCCAACTCTTCTTTGCTAAAATCCGCTTCAAAGAAGTAGAAACCTTGCAAAACATCGGCCTGTTTGATGTAAGGAGAACGCAATATTCGATCCCAAGACCAATGCTGATTGATGGGTCTTTCCGAAGGATCAATGACACTAGCAGGTAACATTTCTTTGTCTAAAAAGTTGTCTTGTTGTAGGAAAATATTCAAGGATGCATCAAATGGTAAATACATATTGTCAGCGACTTGTTTCCATTGATCACTCTCATGGATATTCAGGTCTGTCCGAAGCCGGATGCGTTTGAGGTCATCAGGATGGTTCTCTTTGATTTCACCCACTTTTTGTGCTGCATACTCCAGACACCATTTGGCAGCATAGTTGGTATACCAATTGTTGTTGATATTGTTTTCGTATTCATTGGGTCCTGTAACACCAAGAATTACAAACTTTTCTTTGGGTTTGGAAAAGCTTATGCGTTGTTCCCAAAAACGCGCGATCGCGATCAAAACTTCAAGACCCATTTCCCGAATATAGCTTTTGTCTCCAGTGTATCGTTCGTAGTTGTATATGGCATAGGCGATAGCAGCGTTTCGGTGAATTTCTTGAAAAGTAATTTCCCATTCGTTGTGGCATTCTTCACCATTCATTGTTACCATCGGATAGAGAGCTGCCCCGTTGTTAAACCCTAGTTTTTCGGCGTTTTCAATGGCTTTTTCCAAGTGATTGAACCTGTATTGCAAAAGGTTTCGGGCTACGAATTTGTCCTTGGTAGCCATGTAAAAGGGCAGGCAATAGGCTTCTGTGTCCCAATACGTACTACCTCCATATTTTTCTCCTGTAAACCCTTTTGGACCGATGTTCAAACGCGCGTTTGCGCCTGTATAAGTCTGGTTGAGATGAAATATGTTGAACCTGATGGCTTGTTGGGCTTTTTGATCTCCCAAAATTTCAATGTCTGACATGATCCAGATGTTTTCCCAGACCGCACAATGTTCTTCCAACAATTGTTGATATCCTTTCTCCAACGAGCTTGAAATCACATTTTGAGCTCTTGCAGTCAAATCATTTTCACTATGATTGTCAGCCACCACATAGCCACCATATTTAAGCACGCTCACAACATCTCCTGAACACAGTTCTTGAGTGTAGGAGTGTCCCAAGCGGATGGGGCTATGTGTTATTTGCTCAAAGTTTTCCTCTAGACAGTCATTTACAAAGAACTGATTGTGTGCATAGGTGCAAACATGGAAGTTGGTTTTGTTGGTTTTAGAAAGAAGAAACAATGAATGCCCACTTGCTTTGATGTCTTGATGATGCCAAAAAGGGTCTTCCCAGTTGGTGTCGTTGTTTTTGATGTCTCCATCTACATAGGAGTTCATAGTAATCGTGGCTGAATCAGACAAGAGGGTGATTTTATAGTCGATTACACCTAGTTCATTTTCGGCCATTGATAAAAACCGTTGGGATTCACAACGCAGTTTTATACCATTTGCCATTTCAACCTCAAAAGTTCTTTTGTAGACACCAGTTCTGAGGTCCAATTCTCGTCTAAAAACAGGGATGTTTTTGCAACGATTCAGGTCGAGTTTTTCTCCATCCACTTCGACATCGATGCCGATCCAGTTGGGGGCATTGAGTACCTTGGCAAAATAGTCGGGATAACCGTTTTTCCACCAGCCAACTTTTGTTTTGTCAGGGTAATAGACCCCACCAATATAGCTCCCTTGAAAACTGGAGCCACTATAGGATTCTTCAAAATTGGCACGCTGCCCCATGGCTCCGTTTCCAAGACTAAAGATGCTTTCTGCAGCCTTTACGGTCGAAGGTTTGAAATCATTTTCAATGATTTTCCAATCATGAGGTTCTATAAAATGTTGTTGTTTCATTTCAGAGATTCAGCTTTTTCCAGTAGGGTTTCTACTGTTATTTTTTTAAAATTATTTATTTGGTAATCACAACCACTCAACATGTCTAAGCTGACACCAACGGCAAACATATTAGCTGCTCTGGCAGCCTCTATGCCCGCTTGGGCGTCTTCAAAAACGATACATTCTGAGGGTTGTAGCCCCATCGATTGAGCCGCTTTGATAAAGACTTCCGGATGGGGTTTGGAGTGAGTGACCATATTTCCATCGACAACCACTTCAAACAAATCGATTATCCCCAATTTTTTCAACACAACAGCCGCGTTCTTACTAGCAGATCCAACGGCAAGTTTTAGTCCTTTGTTTATACTGTCATGCAATATGCGTAACACACCAGGCAGCACATCTTGGATGGTTAAAGATTCACATAAATTCAGGTACAATTCGTTTTTGGCAGTTGCCATTTTCACAAGAGCGTCTTGTTCGAAATCCTTACCAGCCCATTGGGCAATTTTTCGGATAGAGTCCATTCTGCTCACTCCTTTGAGTTGTTCGTTTTCTTTGTAGGATAGTTTATAGCCCCACTCCGCAGCCAGCTCACGCCAGGCTGTATAGTGAAAGCGAGCCGTATCCACAATCACACCATCTAAATCGAAAATGAGTCCTTTTGTCATTTAATTGGGTTGGTAACTAATTATTTTTGGATCACGAATCATCAGATTGGCAACCGACGCTACAAGAAGCGAACATCCTGCCAATACCATTGCGTAGATAGGCGCATCACCCATCAGATTATAGATAATATTGATACCTCCAAGAGCAGCTACAATCTGTGGAAGTACGATAAACATGTTGAAAATACCCATGCTAATTCCCATTTTGTCTGCTGGAATAGCACTAGATAGCATGGCATAGGGCATCGATAAAATACTACCCCATGAGATGCCAACAAGGGCAAACCATAGACTGAGGAATTGTGGGTTTGGGACTACATACATCATTAAAAAACCAAGCCCACCCAATGCGAGAGAAACCATATGAACCATTTTTCGGTTGATTCTTCTTTTGGAAGTATAAAGTGTAAGTAAAAGAGCAAAAGCCATGGATGAGAGTCCGTAGTTGCCCATGTTTGCTCCTACCAGATTGGAGGCTTTTTGAAATGCGGTATTCTTTTCCTGAAACAATGCGGATGATTCGGGATCGGTAAAATCATATTGTGACTCAATTGGTGCTGGGGCTTTGTAAACATGTTCTGTCAGTGCAGGATTGGCCATACTCCACATCGTGAAGAAAGCAAACCAGCTAAAAAACTGCACTACACCGAGTTTTCGCATGGCTTGAGGCATGTTGCTCACATAATTGACTATTTCCTTAACCAGTCCTTTTTCAGATTCATTTTTGGATTTTCGAAACGCCTCAAGGTCCTCTGGGGGGTACTCAGAAGTGGTAAAAATGGTGTAAAGAATACTTGTCAAAAATACAAATGCCCCGATGGCAAATGCTATTTTGACAGACATGGGTACAACTCCGGGCGCAGCGGCATCGCTTATACCCAACTGAGAAACAAACCATGGTAAGTTGCTTGCAACCCATGTGCCAATTCCAATGATCAAAGTTTGGGTAACAAATCCGTAGGAGCGCTGGCTTTCTGGAAGTTTGTCTGCAACCAAAGCGCGAAAAGGTTCCATGCTGATATTGATGGAAGCATCCAGAACCCACAGAAACCCTACTGCCATCCAAAGCGTAGGAGAGTGAGGTACCCAAAAAAGGGCTATGGAGCTTAAAATAGCTCCGATCAAAAAATAGGGCCTACGCCGACCTAGTCTGCTATGCCAGGTTCGGTCTGAAAGATACCCGATAATAGGCTGTACAACCAGTCCAGTCAAGGGCGCTGCAATCCATAACAAAGGAATGTCGTCTTTGGACGCACCCAATGTTTGAAAAATACGCGACATAAAACCGCCTTGTAAGGCGAATCCGAATTGGATACCAAGAAATCCAAAACTCATGTTCCAAATTTCCCAGAAGCCCAAAATCTGCTTTCTCATAATTTGAGTTTTAAATTATGATAAGCAAAAGCTCATCAAAACTAAAAAATGTGAAGTGTGTGTTTAGCTTTGATTCGACAAATGTAACAGATTATTTTTTAAACAAACAAATTTATGTTGATTCCCTCTGCACTATACTACAGGGTACAACAGATGTAGAGACGGGGTGATTTTCATCTCCGCTTTCGAGTCGGTCTATGAGCAAGTGTGCGGCTTGTTTTCCTATTTCTTCGCCATGCTGACTGACCGTTGTGAGAGTCGGGGATGAGTATCTTGAAATCAGTCCATCTGTAAAACAAATGATGGACACTTGGTCTGGAACTGTCAGATTCAGTTTTTGAGTCACACGCAGCGCTGCAGCAGCATAGATTTCATTTACGGCAAAAATGGCATCAATCTTAGGATGTTGTTCAAATAATTTGAGAATGTTTGTTTCCAGTTGCGACAAGATGATATTCGAATCTTGG
>JBMYKI010000061.1:0-4793 GCA_049595235.1 Flavobacteriaceae bacterium | reverse complement strand
TTGGCATCTGTTTTTTCTTTGGTGGCAAAATTAGGGATTTTATAGACGAGCATCAGCCCGCCGCGATATATTAAAACTTCTCCAGAACCATTAAAGGGTCGAATGGTCGGCTCAGGCAAGTGGTCCACTCTTTCCAGCCCCTTGTAACCCTTGTACCAAGACTGGCTTAGACCCGCACCGATAAAGGCTTCCAGAGCCCATAGGGCATTAAGGCGTTTTTTATAGCCCAGCGTGATGCCATAAAAAGCCACACGACCCGATTGGTATTCGTCGCCTTCGATGGGTCCGCTGGGTCCTTCCAGCTCTTCGTAGTAATCAAACAAAATCAACGATTTGGGTTTTTGAAGGGTAAACATTCCAAACCCAATATGAGGGCCTATAAACCATTGTTCGCGGTTGGGTTTTTGATACCAACGGTACTCAAAAAAAGTTTGTGTGATATGCAAAGGGGCGTCATCAAGCAAGGGCATCTCATCCCAAAAAGAGCCCAATACATCGAGTTGAACGGCTTTGCGCTCACCCAAGGGAATTTCAATGCCAAAGTTGGGAATCAAAAAGGGGGCGGTTGCCAAATTGGCTTTGACCTCGGTTTGTGAAAATATCATCTGAGGCAACAGCATGAAAGCGATCGTGACTGCGCGCCCGTAAAGGCAAATCTTAATAAAAGGTTGTAAATACGTGCAGGGTCTCATGGCTATTGTAGGATGTTGGGGGTGAAATAATAAACGGTTTGGCGTTTGTCCTGCGGGGCTTTCCTGCCCACAATCAACGCTTTTCCTGACAATTGTGTCATCAAGGTGTTAATGGCCAAAATGGCGTCGGCTTTGCGTTTGCTGTTTTGGGAATAGCTCAGTTGAGCGTTGGCGATCTGCGCCAATACCAGGTCATTGGGTGCTTTTTTCTCCGTATATAAAAATCTTACTATGGCCTCCTCGTCGGGCCGAAGCGCGTAAAAAGTGCCTTTACTTCGGATGCCTCCGCGCACCAAGGTCGGTGCCTGCCTTTTTTGGTAGTTGATAAACAAAAAGACGGCTATGATTACGAGGACAACCAATAAGAAGAAATAGGACAAATAGGTAAATAAGGTGTTGGCATCAAAGTAGAGTCGCTCGGTTTTGGTCGGTGTCACAAAAAAATCTTTGCCAAAAGTAGCCTGATAGAGGCGGTTGTCCTTGAGATAATAAAGGGTATCGCCTACAAAGAAAGGGTGGTTGTTTTCGCCGACCACTGAGCCGATAAGGTCCTTTTGGTAATACTGAATGCGGTTGTTGGTAAAATCAACTACTGCGGTTGGCGAGTTGTCAGGAATGGAGCTGAAAAACACCATTTGATTTCCTTTGTTGATGGGATTGCTTTTTTGTAGTTCCACCCCAGCTCTGCCTAGGTTTTGCCACTTGCGATTTGAAAAATCGAAAACCCACAATTCTTTGTTTTGACTGCCTTGAATGCCTGTTTGAGGGTTCACACTGGTGCCCCCCAAAACATAAAAAAGGTTGTCGACCAATTGGGTGGTGCCATTATAAGCTTCGGGGGGGAGGTTGTGTCCTTTGGTTGGGTAGTATTGCCACTCTTTGGTGGTTAGGTCAAAAAAGGTGAAAAAATTGTTAGCGCGCCAAAACCCATAACCCCCGTAACGGAAGAGGGTGTCGTTGCGGACAAACTGTGCAGCTTGGATCTGTTTTTTGTGAACAAACGAGTGGTCTATACGGGTCGTTGTGTCTGGACTGATCCGATACACCAAGCCCCCTAAATTTGACGCCAAGTGTAGGGCACCATCAAACCAAGCGGGCGTGTATTTAGGGTAATGTGGTGGGATGGGGTTGAGGGAAAGGCTGTCTACGGTGTGGCCTAAAAGGCTCTTTTTAACGATATGGTGCTGCTCGAAAAAGTACACCAAAGAGTCTTGCGGATTGAACCACACCTTGTGGGTCTGACCATGCAGGACAACCGCAAACATACACATAAAAAATAGTCGCACGCGCATAGGACTATTGTCTAATTGTTTCGGCAAATATATGTATTTTTGTGCCATGGGTACATTAACCGTCTGTCTTTTGTTTGTCTATGGCTTGGTTTTTTCTTGGCTTACCATTCCTAGGGTGGCACAGATTGTTCGCAAATACAAAATTTATCGAAAACCCTCCAAAAGAGACCTTCATTGGCGGTTGGTGCCCAAACTGACCGGCATTGTGTTTTATGCGGCTTTTTTGGTGATTTCATTTGCGTTTGTGCCCTACACAGACCCGCAACGACTGATCTTGTTGTTGTGTGCGGGAGCGATTGTAGTCTACATAGGCATACGAGATGATATTTTTGAGTTGTCACCGCTGGCCAAGCTGCTGTTGCAATTGGTGGTCATTTCGTTGTTTGTTTTTGGAGAAAATCTTGTGGTGTGGAGCCTCAATGGCTTTCTCGGGGTTTACGAATTGCCCGTGCCTATAGCTTATGCTTTTACCTATTTTATAGGGGTTTTTATGATCAATGCTTTTAACCTATGTGATGGTATTGATGGTTTTGCAGGCTTGATGGGGGTGGTAATTTCGTTTTGCTATGCCATTATCTTCTATATAACCGAGGATTACTTGTTTATGGCCTATGGTATTGTGCTTATAGGTTTGTTAGTAGGCTTTTTAAGATTCAACCTTTCGTTTAAGAAAAAGGTGTTTATGGGCGATACAGGGTCTTTGTTTTTAGGATTTCTATTCTTCTTGTTTACCATGTATTTTGTGACTGATAATAGTGTTATCATTGATGGTTTTTTGCCTGACCGGGCTTTGGTGTATGTGGCCTCGATGTGTTTGTTTATGCTCCCTATGATAGACTCTGGCAGTGTCTTTTTCTTTAGGGCCTTTCAAAAGAAAAGCCCCTTTGCGGCTGATAATAACCACTTGCACCACTTGGCGTTGCGGTATGCCAAAAGCCACCTAAAAGCTTCCTTGTTGCTTGTAGGGCTGTGGGTGTTGATGATTTTTGTGTTTGCCCAGCTGAGTTTTTCCATAGCCCCAAACACTACGATTGCATTGTTTTTTGGGACCTTGGTGTTTTGGTTCCTTGTGGTCGCAGTGTTGCGTAGGCTTCCTAAGCCTTAGTAACTTCTTCTTTGATCTGAAAGACGGTGTCTTTAACCAACACCCAGCCGGCGCTCAACACAAGGCCTAAAAAAGTCCAGATAATCAAAATCATGGTACGTTTAGGTGCGGACCTTTGTGTGGGAACCGTTACAGGTTCAATCACCGTAAATATGGGGGTGTCTTTGTTGACCTGGAGTTTGGCGCCCTCCACCTGGGTGGCTAGCTCAGTAACCACGTTAAGGGCGATGCTATACTGCGCTTGTAAACGGTCCAGTTCGTTTTGAAATAAGGAGCTGCTGATGTTTTTGTTGCGGTCTTTAAAACGCGCCAGTTCGTCTTGTAGTTGCTCAAATTCCTCCCTTTTTTCTGCGTATTGTTTTTCAGTAAACTCAAGGGTGGTTTTGACTTTTTCAAGGCGTTTCTGTATGATTTCCGCTTGTAGGCTTGAGGTGACGCGTTCGACAAAGCCTGCGGCCAACACTGGGTCTTTGTCAACAACCTCAATCAAAACATTGCCGTCTTTCTCATTGATCGTAACCGTGTATTTATTCTCTAAAAGCTGTAAAAGTTTGAATTCTTCTTCGCTCAAAGAAATAAGGGTTTGCACGCCTGAGCCTGTGTCGTATGCCTGCGGGGGTTTTGAAAAAAAAGACCGCACCCATCCTATGGTATATTTCTTTAGGGTTCCTACAAGACTAAAGCCCTTGTTGTTTACTAGGTGCGCTGACACCAAAGCCGCTTCTCCGTTTTGGTTGACAATGGTCTGTTCTAGTAGGTTTAATTTAAAGGGCACATTATAAGCTATGTTTGGATACAGCATGGGGTTGATTTCCTGTCCTTGACTCAATGAGCCCAAGCTGATGCCTGCCAAAGAGGCCAAGCTGCTAATGCCTCCGCTGGGCTGGTCTTCAGAGGCTTGAGGAACAAAGACGGTATATGCAGTATATTTTACAGGGCTAAAGATGGCCACCATCAGTCCCAAGAATATGGCGACAGAAGTGGTCAAAACAATCGTTTTTCTGTTTTTCCAAAGTTTGCCAAGGAGCTCGACAAGGTCGATGCTGTCTTCTGTGTGGTTGGTGTTTTCTGAGTCCATGGTTTTTTTATAATCGTTCAACCAGCAGTAAGGTTGTTAGCGCGCCTGTGGCAACCCCTAGTATATTGGTAAGGTCATTTAAAAATTGGCCATTGCCTTTTTCCCTCTCAGGCTTGGGTTGTACCAAGACCTTGCACCCTGGATAGGCTTTTGGGTTTTTTAGAAAGCCTATGGGTTGGGATAGGCCGTTTTGTGAAATCAAATAGGCTTTGCCCCCTGTTTTGGGAAGCTTACCCCCAGAATTTCTAATGTAATATTTGGCTCTTTTACCTTTGTCCCAATTAAATGCAGAAGGGTTCAGAACCGCACCCTGCGTGGTGACACTTCCGTAATTTTTAGAAATGATGAGTTGGTCTCCGTCCTGAAATGCCGGCTTGTTTTTGTTGATGCTTTTAAGGTTAACCGCTAAAACTTGTCCTTCACGGACTGCATAGGAGCTTTGAAGCAAAGCCTCGTCTGTAAGCCCGCCTACTTCATCTAATAAATATCCGAGCGAAACCTGCTCCTTGGTGGCAATAACAGCTCTTGGGTAGTTTACTTCCCCTTGTACTGAAATTCTCTGCAAGGGACTGTATGAGATGTCTTTGCGAACACTTACAATGTCGTTTTCCTGAAGAACAAAGGGT
>JBMYKI010000060.1:0-5556 GCA_049595235.1 Flavobacteriaceae bacterium | reverse complement strand
CAGGGAAAGATAATCACCCTGTCGTGCATGTCAGTTGGTTTGATGCAGTGGCCTACTGTGAATGGGCAGGTAAACGACTCCCTACAGAAGCCGAGTGGGAGTATGCTAGTAGAGGCGGACTCAAAGACGCAGTCTATGCTTGGGGCAATGAAGACTTACGCTCCGGAAAATCCAAAGCCAATACGTGGGAAGGTGCTTTTCCCTACAGAAACGATCAGAGCGATGGTTTTTACTTTACAGCACCTGTGCAAAGCTACCAGCCAAACAAATATGGCTTATATGATATGGCAGGCAATGTATGGGAATGGTGCGCTGACTTGTACCACGAGGACTACTACAAAACTTTAGCTGGCAAAATATCCCACAACCCACAAGGACCTGAGACAAGCTATGACTCCAATGAACCTTATGCATTGAAAAGAGTTACAAGAGGAGGTAGTTTTTTATGTCACGACAGCTATTGTAGTGGCTACCGTAATTCTATGCGAATGAAAACCACACCCGATACGGGAAGTATACATACTGGGTTTAGGACGGTGGCGTCTGTGCGTTAAGTCAACAAAAGAAATTTCAGCTTTGCTGAAAAACCAAAGGATTACTTTGTGATCCTAACAAAGTTCCGCTTTGAAAACCCACAAACAAATACCAAGGATTACTTTGTGATCCTCACAAAGCTCCGCTTTGAAAATCACACAAACAAAAAACGCTCAAGCAAGCTTGGCGTTTTTTTTATTGTGCGATTTATTCGTGACCCAGGGAGGATTCGAACCCCCAACCCTCAGAGCCGAAATCTGATATTCTATCCAGTTGAACTACTGGGCCGGTTATTGGTGATGCGAAAGTAGGGTTTTTGCCAATACTAGGCGCTAGGCACCAAGTTTTTGCTTGACCAGAGTCGAGATGGTTTTGCCATCGGCTTGACCTGCCAATTGTTTGGTAGCCATGCCCATCACTTTGCCCATATCTTTCATACTGTTAGCACCCGTGGCTTCAATGACTTTGTCTATCACCACAGCTACCTCATCTTCAGAAAGTTGCTTTGGCAAAAACTGGCTGATGACTTCAATCTGAGCTTCTTCGGGTTGTGCCAAATCATCGCGACCTTGTTCTTTAAAAATGGCTGCGCTGTCGCGTCGTTGTTTGACCAATTTTTGCAACAATTTGATTTCAGCCTCGGGTGTCAATTCAGCTTTTCCAGCCGTTTGTGTCTGCTCTAAAAGTATGGCAGATTTGATTGCCCGTAACGATTCCAAAGCCACAGCATCTTTGGCCCTCATGGCTTCTTTGAGTTTGGTCATGACTTCTGTTTGTAATCCCATAGTTAGTCTACGTTATCGTGTAAAAAAGAATTGTTGGTTCTCAAACGCATTTCTTCGTTGGTGTCTGTATTGACCGACATGCGTGAGACAGAAGGGGTTTCATCTGCATCATCTAGGTCGACCATGGCGCGTTTGTAGGCGGGTTCTTTTTCGTATTCCTCTACCCTATTATTGTAAAACTTATAGTTGAACTCTTTGAGTTTTTGGCGGCGTTCTTCAGAACGTTTGGCCAAACCTTCCGTAATGGTGCTGTTTACTGGGGTTAGTTCTTCTTCGGGTTTGACCACTTCAGGTTCTTTGACTTCAATCTCCGCCACTTTATCTGACGTGGCTTCCATGAAATCTTCAAGATTGTATCGCTTGATCTCTGTTTCTTGAGTTGAGGAAGCCGGATGTGTTTCCTTTTTTAGGACAGGTTCAGTTGGCAAGGTAGAGGTGGCTACGGGTTCCTCTTCCAAGTGAAACAGTACAGGTTCAGCCGCTTCCTTCTCCTCTTGTCTATCAGCAATGGGTGCTTCAAAGGCAGGTTGAGGGGTTACTTCGATGGGGTCAACGACATCAATATCATTGACCTCGGGAGGCAATTCATGTATGATGAAGTCCTCAAGTTTCAAAGAAGGATTGCTTAGGTTATTCTCTGGAACGAGGGTCTCATAAACTACGTCGATATTGCGCAACACCTCATTGGTAGGAATTAACATGTCTTTGGGTTCCTCAACCACTTTGGGTGCATCGGTTGTAAACATGTCTATCTGTTGGCTCTCAAGTGTATGAACAACGGCTTGCTCCTCTTCAAGGGTATGTATGATTTTCTTGGGGTCCACATGTACGATTTCGTCTTGCTGCTCAGCATTGAAACCTGTGGCAATCACTGTGACAGAAATTGCCTCACGCAAAGACTCATCTTCCCCTATTCCCATGATAATATTGGCGCTGTTTCCAGCCTCACGCTGAATGTGCTCATTTATGATACCAATCTCGTCTATAGTTACCTCGTCGGTACCAGAAACAATAAGCAACAACACATTTTTGGCACCAATAATCTTGTTGTCGTTGAGAAGGGGTGAATCCAAAGCCTTGGATACCGCCTCTTGTCCCCGATGCGTACCAGAAGCTGTGGCAGATCCCATAATGGCCGTACCGCTATCAGACAACACCGTTTTGGCATCACGCAAGTCAATGTTTTGAGTGTAGTGATGTGTTATTACTTCAGCAATGCCACGAGAAGCATTGGCCAAGACTTCGTCAGCTTTGGCAAAACCTTGTTTAAAGCCTAAATCTCCATATATCTCACGCAGTTTGTTGTTGTTTATAACAATCAAGGAATCGACATGCCTGCGGAGTTTATTCAGGCCTGTTTCGGCTTGGTCGTTTCTGGTTTTTCCTTCAAACTGAAAAGGCATGGTCACAATCCCTACTGTCAATATACCTAGGTCCTGAGCCATTTTGGCAATAACAGGGGCCGCACCAGTTCCTGTGCCACCACCCATGCCAGCGGTAATAAAAATCATTTTGGTATTAACAGAGAGCATACGACTCAGCTCATCTATACTTTCCAGGGCCGAACGTTCTCCAATTTCAGGGTTGGCACCTGCGCCCAATCCTTCGGTAAGAGAAACCCCTAACTGAATTTTGTTTGGTACTGGACTGTTCTGAAGGGCTTGGGCGTCTGTATTACAGGCCACAAAGTCTACGCCTTTGATACCTTGACGGTACATGTAGTTTACCGCATTACTGCCCCCGCCACCAACGCCAACCACCTTGATGACATGGCTTTGGTTTTTTGGTAAATCAAAATCGATCTGTTGAAAATCTGATTCCATAACTCCTATTTTATTCTGCGTTGTCTAAAAATTCTTTGATTCCTTCCGTAAAACGATCGAATATAGACCGTCTTCTCTGTGTTTGTTGTTCTGCAGGCTGCTCGTCTTCTGAAGCAACCTCTTGTTTTGGTTCGGTTTCTATGGGTTCAACCACCTGCTGCTCCTCCGCTTTCATCACTAAGCCCACAGCCGTTGCGAAAGTGGGGCTCGCTGTTTCTGACTGTGTATCCCCTGCCAAATGTTCATTGGGATATCCTATGCGTGTGTCCATGCCTGTGATATACTCAACCAACTGTTTCAGATGCTTGAGTTGGCTCCCCCCTCCAGTGAGTACTACGCCAGCTATCAATTTCTTTTTTTGATCTTCGTGACCATAATTTTTTATCTCTGCATACACCTGTTCTATGATTTCAGTCACACGTGCATGAATAATTTTAGAAAGATTTTTTAAGGTAATTTCTTTGGGGTCTCGACCACGCAATCCGGGGATAGATACAATCTCGTTGTCTTTGTTTTCACCTGGCCATGCCGAACCAAACTTTATCTTGAGCAATTCGGCTTGTTTTTCAATAATAGAGCACCCTTCCTTGATGTCCTCTGTGATGATATTGCCTCCAAAAGGTATGACCGAAGTATGACGTATGATACCATCTTTAAAAATGGCCAAGTCAGTGGTTCCACCTCCAATATCAATTAGGGCAACGCCTGCCTCTTTTTCTTCTTGGCTCAGAACAGCTGCAGCAGATGCAAGGGGCTCCAAGGTGATGCCTCCAAATTCCAAACCTGCTGATTTAACACAACGCGCAATATTGCGGATTGAAGAAATTTGACCTACCACCACATGGAAGTTGGCTTCCAATCTGGCACCATACATACCTATAGGTTCTTTGATTTCGGACTGACCATCTACCTTAAATTCCTGTGGAAGGACATGTATGATTTCTTCCCCAGGGAGCATCACCAGCTTATACACCTGATTTATTAAAGTCTCAATATCAGATTCTTGAATGACCTCGTCGGGGTTTTGTCGGATGATATAATCACTGTGTTGCAGGCTTCTTATATGTTGACCTGCGATGCCGACCACTACTTCATTGATTTTGGTTTCTGAGGAAGCTTCGGCCTCATGAACTGCCGCCTGTATGGATTGTATGGTTTGGGTAATGTTGTTGACCACACCTCGGTGAACACCAAGACTTTGCGACTTGCCAGTGCCGACAATCTGGAGTTTCCCGTACGCATTGGTGCGACCCAGCATAGCCACAATTTTTGTGGTTCCGATATCTAGTCCAACTGAAGTGTTTTGTGGTTCCATAACTAAATTTTTGTGCCAATTACCTGGTTGGTATCATCCAACACGATTTCTTTGTATTTATCCAACAAACCGTTGTCTAGCCCATAGGCATAAAACGCTTTGTAGTTATTAAACTTACTTTCAAAGTTTTTTAAGGATTGTATTTTAATAACATAAGATTGCTGAGGCACTTCAATACGGATGCCATCACTATGATTTTCAAAACAACCCAAGTGAGAACGCATAAAGGCGTCCTTGCCAACTGCCAAAGCCAAAGTGGCTATGTCAGAAAAATTTTCTTTATATAAATCACCACAAACCTCAGGCACATCTGCCTCGAAAAAAGGCGAATAGGGAATCACTGCCCCATCGCGATCCAAATAGAAACCTTGTCCCTCGAGAATACGCACTACAGGTATCCTAGGACGCACATCAACGTGCAATATGTCATCGATTGTCAAGAACGCTTCTGCTTTTTTGATTAAGTTGTTGTCCTCAAGTTGCCCCTCAAGTTCCCTCAAATTTATTGCACTTTTTTGAGGGCTTAGCGAATCGTGCGGGGCAAGTGTTAACAATTTATTAACGGAGTCTGAAGTAATCATTGGCGGATATTGAGGGTCGACATAGACTGTAATATTTTGAATAGGACGAAGTCGATTTTTATAAGAGGAAAACACGGTAACCACACCCAAAAGGATGACCCAAATACCAAAAACAGTGATCCTAACCCACATAATGACCATCTTTTAAACATGAAACCACAGCTTTTACCTCTTCGGCAATATCACCAGCACCCATCATCACTACCACATCTGCTGCCACAGCAGACACGCGCTCGGGCAATTCTTTTTTAGCTACCACAAGTGCAGGAATATCCATTTTCTCAACGATACTTTGAGAATCAACCCCCTCAATCGGAAGCTCACGTGCAGGATATATGTCAAGCAAAAGAGCTTCGTCAAACATGGATAAGCTGGTAGCAAACCCCGCGCAGAAGTCGCGTGTACGAGAAAATAAATGAGGTTGAAAAACCGCCAACACTCTTGAAGTCGGGTAAAAAGTACGAATCGCTTCGTGCATGGCCTTAATTTCCTCAGGATGATGTGCATAGTCATCAATG
>JBMYKI010000059.1:0-5855 GCA_049595235.1 Flavobacteriaceae bacterium | reverse complement strand
CAATACACACAAGTCCCATGATAAAAACATAAACATTTAATAGCCGCTTCTGGGGGTGTCTATTAGTCTGCGCTGCCATATAAACCCCGTTTTTTCACTCCCTTAGTGTGAGTTTTTATTGGACATACAATATGGTTAACGTGAGTGTGCCCGCAAAGCTGCATTTGGGCACGGTATAAGTAGGTACACATATATTATAAGATTTAGGTATTTAAATATATAAAAAATGCATTAGTTGGTAGGCGAACTAAAACAAACTTATAACTCCTTCAAAGGCAATAAGCTTACAGCGTACTAGTGATGTATAAAATATGCCAGCAGGATGGCAACAACTATGGCCAATAGTTTGGTGCTATTAAAGCGATGACCTTCGGCACTTTCAAAAAGAATGGTGGTTGATACATGCAAAAATACACCAATGACCAAAGCGTTGAGCTCCATGGTTATTTTCTGCAGACCATTGAATGCCTGAACCGACCAAGTGCCTAGTGGGGTCATTATAGCAAACACAAACAAAAACAGCCACATTTGTAATTTAGATAAGGGTGACTTCCATAAAAAATATGCAATCAAAATGGCTATGGGCAATTTATGAATTAATACCCCCCATATAAGGTGCTCGTGCTGATCAATTGGAGTGCCTTCTAAAAAGGCGTGTAAACACAAGCCCATAAAAAGTCCCCAAGGAAATCTACTGGTATGATTGAGATGTATGTGTCCGTGTTCGGCTCCTTTGGAAAAAGACTCTAAAAGAATTTGTGTCAATATGCCGCCCATTACCCACAGTCCCAAGTGCCCATCATGGGTAGAACCGAAGACTGCAGGGAGCAATTCGAATACAGTGATAGACAATAAAAATGCCCCACTAAACGCCAGTAAGATTTTGATAGGCTTCAATTGCTTGGGTTTCCATAAAACTACCACAAGCGCACCTAAAATGACCGAGACAAAAGGCAGTATGAGGTTTGTCATTCCACAATGAGTATTAAACGTTTCGAAGATAAGGGATTGTAGCTAGAAAGGTCATAATCTCCGTAAAGAGCTTTGATTTTTAGGCCCACTTTACTGAGCCAGTCTTTAAAATTTTCTAAAGTGAGTGCACGTACACGCTCTTGAAATTGAAACTTTTCGCCATTTGCTTCAAAAGCAATTTCTTTTGTAATCCAGTCTTTGTCAATGTGTCTATGGATATCAAATTGGATACCCTCTTTGACAACACTTTCCTCGGGAACCAAATTATTGGCAACAAAAGGGGTATTTAAAAAATCCAGTACGCCGACACCCCCAGGTCGAAGATGTGTTCGGAAAGCTTGCAATGCTTTTAGGTTGTCTGAGTCATTCTCAAAGTATCCAAAACTGGTAAACAAATTGAGAACGCCGTCAAAGTTTTCTCCGAGGGTCTTACGCATGTCATGCTGATGAAATCGCAAGCTTTCGTTTGCAAAAGCTTGGGCATAGGCTATACTTTTTTTTGACAGATCAATCCCTGTTACGTCATAACCCAGTTGATTTAGATAAATGGCATGGCGACCTCTGCCACACGCTACATCAAGAAGTTTGGCGCCGCTTGGCAATCCCAACTCTTTCATAAGGTTGTCTATGCATTTCTTGGCTTCTTTATCATCGCGATTGGCATATAGCATGTGATAGTAAGGGGAGTCAAACCAAGATTCAAACCATGCTTGTGTTGCCATGGCGGTAAAATTACGGTATTTTCTTTCGGTGTCTATGCTTTTATCTACTTTTGTAGCATGGGCAAAGCTGACGCTAATTTTGATATGATTGCTAAGACCTTATTTGGCTTTGAATCATTGTTGTCCAAAGAACTCTTACAACTTGGTGCACAGTCCATCAAACCCGGTGTTCGTCATGTGCGTTTCCGTGGTGATTTGGGCTTTTTGTACAAAGCCAGTTTGTGTTTGCGTACCGCTTTGCGTATTCTAGTCCCCATACATAATACCAAAATTCAAAAAGAATCTGATTTGTACCAAGTGATACTGAGGATTCCTTGGGAAGATTATATGGATTTAGAAACCCGCTTTTCTATCCAGGTTACGCAGTCGAGTGATATGTTTCGCAACACCATGTTTGCCGCCCAAAAAGCCAAGGACGCGTTGGTCGATAGGTTTCGCAAACATACTGGCAAACGTCCTAGTGTGGGCCGTGAAGATCCGGACTTACGTATTCATATCCATATCGGAAAGGGTAGGCTGGAGGTCTCTTTGGATGCATCTGGCGCTTCTTTGCACCACCGTGGGTATCGAACTGCGACCAACATTGCGCCTATAAATGAGGTTTTAGCAGCAGGTATACTATTGTTGTCTGGGTGGCGCGGTGAGACAGACTTTTTAGACCCCATGTGTGGGAGTGGTACTTTTCCTATTGAAGCGGCTATGATTGCTTGCAACATCCCGCCCCAACTCAACCGTAAACAATTTGCTTTTGAAAGATGGAGAAACTGGAATGCGGACTTGTTTGATTTGATACGTAGTTCAGCCCTAAAAAAAACACGAGATTTTTATCATACGATTATCGGATATGATAAAGCTCCTTCTGCTTATCGAAAAGCCCAAGACAATGTAGTCCAAGCGGGCCTTTCAGATTTCATCAAAATCGAAAAACAAGATTTTTTTCGATCAGCCAAGCCCAATTCAGATGTGCCTATGCATATGGTTTTTAACCCCCCATATGGAGAACGCCTACCAATCGATATGGAAATATTTTATGGACGTATAGGCGACACGCTCAAAAATCAGTATCCTAACACCAACGCATGGCTGATTAGTTCCAACATGGAAGCTCTTAAGCATGTGGGATTAAAAGCGTCACATAAAACCAAATTGTTTAACGGCAAACTAGAAAGTCGTTTGGTTTGTTATAAGATGTATAAGGGTAGTTTAAAGTCCAATCACCATGAATAAATCCACGATTGCTTTTTGGTTAAATCTTTTTTGCTTTGCGGTCTTGTTTTTATTGTTTCGTGTTGGTATAGGTAGTTTGCTTCCTTTGTCGCATGTGCCATTGTTGTTGGGTTCGGCAGTATTGGCAAGCTTTACCTCCCCAAAGTTTTTAGTAAAGAACCATGTCTTATGGGTCAAATTATTTTGGCGGAAAAGTCCCATCAAGCTTTAATGATACATAGCTCACGCCCCAATACTTATACCGATACCCTTTTGCGCTTTTAAATACATTATTTCCTACATGAATGTAGGAAATAACTTTCAGTAAAATTTTTTAGATATCTACCGTTTATTGCCATTTAGGGTCGTTTGGACGATGTAAACCGACTTATTATATATAACAAAATAATTTGACACCTCTATGAACCTCCTTTGTCGTTGGAGAAAAGGTGAAAGGGTGCTGTTTTTTTGCGTTTATCACACTTTTATCAGAGAAAAATATTATTTTTGACACAATACTTATTCAAATTGAAAAGAAATAACCAAGACTGTATCGAGCATTTATTATACACTTTACTGACAAAAAAATTTGTCAAATTTGTATTTTTATTTCATAACCTTTTCTTTATCGGGTATTCTGCCAATGGCTTGGCTCAGTCTTCATTGAAATCCCCTTCATTCGTATTAAGGTCAAATTTTCAGTCCAATACAGCGGCTACTACTTTGCATTCTTCCTCAAATGCAAAGGTGAAGGCTCAGTATGTGATGGGGCAGACCCCTTTGCTTGGGAAAGTTTCTGTCGCGGGTGTCGAGGTACGCCAAGGTTTTATTCAACCGATTGGATTTATCTCTAATTTTTCTCAGCCTTCACCCGCCCTGACTACTTCAGTATACCCAAATCCGTTTGCTGGTAATCTCACTATAGAATTTAATGCTACACCTATTCATGATGTACAGACCTCCTTCTTTGATATGCGCGGCAGATTGGTTAGCAAGCTTCGTTTTGAGGACCCTACCAATCGCATTGATATTGGATTAAGTCATTTGGCAGCCGGAAAGTATTTACTTGTTATCAATACAGGTGCTCAAACATTTACCAAACATCTTTTAAAAATTAATTAAGCATTCACCAAAGAAATAACACATGAAGAATATAAGCGTATTGAAGGAAAGTTTTGATTTGGGTAGTTTTTCATCCTCCTTCCTAGGAATACTGATTGTATTAGTACTGTTCAATTCCCAAACCACTCATGCCCAGTGGTACGGAGAATTGGGTCTAAATAGTTCGAGTTTTAGAGATTATACCAACGACCAGGGTGCCAGTGTGATTAGTGACAGTTATTCTCGTTCCCTTGAAGTTTCAGCTGCAGCAGGGTATAGGCTTAACCTATTAAAAGGCAAGTTGCAGTGGGGTGTGGGATTGAATTTCGACAAACACCAAATTAACGTTTCTAGCAACGAGCTACAATTTCTTAATTACAACTATGTGTTTTCCTATTTTGGCCCAGAGACCGACCTGTATTTCAAGTTCTATGAGCTTGGCAATGACCCTGTGAAAAAATTATCCTTTTGGTTGCGCGGTGGAATTGGTATAAGTTGGCCAGTAAATGGGGTGCAGCAAATCACCTCAAGCGCATCAAACATGCGAATTGACTTGCTAGACCAACCGGGTTTTTCAGGATCCTATAATTTTTACAAATATGGTTTGGATTTTCAATATCGCACCACTGTTGCGACTTCACTTTATTTGAGTATTACCAACAACCACAGCTTTTCTATTAAAGAAGTCACATCGGATGTTGGTGATGGCCAAAGAGGTGAGGAGCGGTTTGGCGTGAACCACCTCAACTTTGCTTTGGGTATCATTCATGATTTTAACTTGTTTAAATCAAACAAAATAGAACAAGAGACAAAAGCACAGGATGCATTTCTCGTTCTTCAAGAACGTATAAGTGCGCTTGAAGATAACCAACCCAACAAACAGAAAGAGATTGAAAGATTAGAGGGCGAGATAGCCCTGTTGATAAAAAACCAAGAGATTAAAGATTCATACCAAAAAATGGTTTGGTCTCCGGAATTGATTGTTCTTTTTGAAATAGATAAAGCGGACTTAGCACTGGACACCCAAGTCCATATTGAGGCTTTGGCGTCGGCCTATCTCAAAACATCCATGACCCAAACAATTAAAATATTCGGATTTGCTGATGATCAAACAGGCAATATGGAACGCAATAGGAAACTTTCTTCTCAACGCGCCCAAGTAGTCGCCGAGCTCATGATGGCAATGGGTGTGCCCAAATCCAAAATTGAATGGATTGGAAAAGGACAGACCTCCTCTCATAGCGCTACCACGCCTGAGTTGAACCGACGTGTAGAGATATTTTTTGAATAGAATCATAAATAAACAAAATCACTAAAAAAACAGCAATATGAACTTTAGATACTCACTTTTAGCCGTTCTTTTTTTAGGCACCTTAGCCTTTGCCCAAACACCAGGTATTAGCTATCAAGCGGTCATATTGGACGACTCTGGAATTCAAGCACCAGGTTATAATCTGGGACAAATGCCTTTAGCCAACGCGGATGTAGACCTAAAATTTACCATCACCAACGATGATGGAACTTTGTACGTGGAAGAATTTACAGATGTGACAACAGATGAGAACGGAATGGTCTCATTGATTATTGGAGTTGATATGGGAAATCCAATAATGGGAAGCTTTTCTGAGATCGATTGGGATGGTACGCCAAAAGATTTGCAAGTAGAAATCGATACTCCTAATGACAACAATGGCTATTTGTCCATGGGTGATCCTCAACCCATTATTTATATTCCCTCTCAGGACAATCGCATCAGCAGCGGTAGCGGCGCACCATCTGGCACAGGAACACCCGCTGACATTTATGTCGATGAATCTACAGGAGATATTTACACCTATGACGGAACTACATGGA
>JBMYKI010000058.1:0-6164 GCA_049595235.1 Flavobacteriaceae bacterium | reverse complement strand
CCACGAAGGGGCGCAGGTATGTTGGAGTATGCAATTTTTTCTCGAATGGCAGCAATGGCCAAAATAGCCAACAACCATCCAATGCCTGATCCGATGCCATATATGGCTGACTCTCCGATTCCAGCGAAATCTTTTTGTTGCATAAACAAGCTGCCCCCAAGAATTGCACAGTTAACAGCAATCAAAGGGAGAAAAATACCCAAGGCGCCATAGAGAGGCGGAAAAAACTTTTCTACAATCATCTCTACCAATTGTACCATGGAGGCAATCACGGCAATAAACATGATAAAACTCAAAAAGCTCAAGTCAATCTCCGCATAGTTATCCCCTAACCAGACCAAAGCACCTGGTTTGAGCAGATAATTGTCTAGCAAATAGTTGATGGGCACAGTAATAGAAAGTACGAAGATGACAGCGAACCCCATACCAACCCCTGTCTTGACCGTTTTTGATACCGCCAAATAAGAACACATACCCAAGAAATAGGCAAAAATCATGTTCTCAATAAAAATACTTCTCACAAAAAGATTTACGTAGTCCATGGCTTAGTTTTTTTCGATGAGTTTGCGGTTACGAGCGCGTTGGAACCAAATGATGAGTCCAACTGTGATAAGCGCCATGGGGGATAACAACATAAATCCATTGTTAACATATCCCATGTCATAGAGCGCCTCTGGGATGACTTGGTATCCATAGAGCTTTCCAGAGCCAAAAAGTTCTCTGAAAAAGGCTACCAAAATGAGCATCATTCCATATCCCAAGGCATTCCCCACCCCATCGAGAAAAGACTTCCAAACACCATTGCCAAGTGCAAAGGCTTCAAGACGTCCCATTACGATACAGTTGGTAATAATGAGTCCGACAAAAATCGAGAGCTGTTTGCTTACATCATAGGCATAGGCACGCAGTACTTGGTCAACCAAAATTACCATGGAAGCAACAACCACCAACTGAACAATGATGCGAATTCGATTGGGAATGAGATTCCTCAACAAAGACACGATGACATTACTAGCACCCATAACCGCAATAACAGAAAGGGTCATTACTACCGCTGGCTTGAGTTGAACCGTGATGGCTAGTGCAGAGCAGATACCCAATACCTGAACCGTAATAGGATTGTTGTCATCCAGGGGATCTTTGAGCAAGGCTCTGTTCTTTTTTGAAAATAGCGGCTCACGCTCTTTTCCTACAAATAGAATGATTGGTTTTTTTGGTTTTTTGGCAGACATATTGCTATTCGTTTAATGCGATTTTTTGAGTGGTATTGCTCAGGTAAGGTAGATAATGACTTAAGCGCTCCAATATCATATCAGATACCCCGTCACCCGTAATGGTAGCGCCAGAGATGGCATCTACTTCATGATCGTTTTTGTCAAGGTCTTTGGGGTCATTATTGGTTTTAGAAACGGCAATTCCAACCAATTTACCTGCTGAATCAAATACTTTTTCTCCGACAAATCGGTTCATAAACCATTCTTGGGTAATCTCGGCACCTAAACCGGCGGTTTCAGCTTTGTGGTCGAAAACAGCTCCTTTGATAGTATTTTTGTCAGACTCAAGCGCAACATATCCCCAAATGGCATCCCACAGTCCTGAGCCACGAAGTGGAATAATGTAGTAGTCATTGTCACTAACGTTGGCAACGTAGAGAGGAAAACGTTGTTCCGTTGGGTCTTTTTTGATTTCTATGGCCAGTTTGATATCAGAGAAAGCACTTACCTCAGAATCGACAGAACCATCGTTTCTCAACGCCAATTGCGCAGTGATGTATTGGTTGAACAATTGTTCAGCACCATCTCGGTCGGTCTCAATGCCGATGGTAGCCAAGATGTTTTGCATTTTTTCTTTGCGTACGTTGTCCTGTTGGAGGTCTTTAAGTGAACTGGCGGTAAAGGCCAACACAGATGCTACCACAACTACCATCGCGGCAGCAAATCCAAAAGTATATCCGTTAGAATCTCTATTCATATAGCTATGTAGTTTGAACGGCAGCTGTTTTCATGCTGCGTTTTTTTCTTCTGTTGATATTGGCTTCAATCACATAGTGATCGATTGTGGGAGCGAACACATTCATCAATAGAATGGCTAACATCACCCCTTCTGGGTAAGCAGGATTGAATACACGTATGAGTATACAAAGAACCCCCACTAGAATACCATAAATCCATTTCCCTTTCAAAGTTTGTGCGGCAGACACGGGGTCGGTTGCCATAAATACCACACCAAAAGCAAATCCACCTACGATGAGATGATTGAGCCAGCTGAAATCCATAAGCGCGTTGGCACCCCAGAGGTTGAACAAGAAGCCCATTCCAGCAGCACCTAACACACTACCGAGCATGATACGCCAGCTACCTACACCCGTAAAAATCAAAATGGCAGCCCCTACCAGCACCCACAAGGTGGAGGTTTCGGCAATTGATCCAGGAATGGCACCACTAAACATTTCAAACATCGAATAATTTACTTCAGCACCAGAAGCCAAGCTTCCTAAAATAGTTTCCCCTGAAATACCGTCCACGTTAGAGGCTTCGGAAACCCATACTTTGTTACCCGACATATAAGTTGGATAGGCAAAAAACGCAAAAGCACGCGCTGTCAGAGCGGGATTGAGAATGTTCATCCCGGTTCCACCAAAGGCTTCTTTGGCAATCAAAACGGCAAATGCAACCGAAAGACCGACCATCCATAGAGGAATATCAACAGGCATAATCATGGGAATAAGCAATCCAGTAACCAAATAGCCTTCGTTCACTTCATGTCCTCTGTAAACGGCAAACGCAAATTCAATGGCCAATCCTACGCCATAGGAAACCGCAATCATAGGCAGAATTTTGATCGCTCCGTGTAGGAAAGCATCAAAAAAAGTAAAAGCCTCTCCCGTTTGGATAAAATATTGATATCCGGTGTTGTAAATTCCATACAAAAGTGCGGGCACTAATGCGATAATCACAGTTACCATGGTACGTTTGAGATCTACCGCATCACGTATGTGAGCACCCTTGTGAGTGGTGTGGTTAGGAACAAACAAGAAGGTGTCAAAGGCATTGACAGCAGGTGCAAAACGCTCCCATTTAGATCCTTTGGCAAAAGGTTTTTTTATTTGGTCTAATTTTTCTCTTATAATTTTCATAATACTATTATCCTACTTCTGTAATCATCAAATCCAATGCCTCTCTAACAATCGCTTGCGCTTCTATTTTGGAGGAACTGCTGTAGTCAATCAGGGCAAAATCCTCAGGGGCTACTTCATAGATACCCAGGTTTTCCATTTTCTCTATATCGTGTGCCATACATGCTTTGAGCAATTGCATAGGATAGATGTCCATTGGAAATACACGTTCCATTTCGCCTGTTACAACGAGGGCTCGTTCTTCCCCGTTCATATTGGTGTCAGGCGCATATTGTCTCTTGGGAAAAAGCCAAGACAAAGAGGTTTTTGACATGCTGTGGATAGAACTCCCCACAAAGGGCAACCATCCAAACATACGGTAACGATTGCCTTCAGGTAGCACAGACAAAGTGTTGTTATAATAACTCAAATGGCCCTCTCCACTGGAGGCAACACCAGTGAGAACATCTCCATTGACAATCCGTATGGGACTACTTTGATCAGCTTCCGCATCGTCTAAAATAGACGAAAGTGAGGTGCCAATGGTTGTTTTGTAGTATTTGGGTTGGGTCACAGGACTACCCGAAACTGCTATGGTGCGTGAGGCGTCAAAAACTCCGTTAAGAAAAAAGCGACCTATGTTGGCGACATCCTCGGCTCCTACCGTCCACACGATCTCTCCTGCATTGATAGGGTCAATGTGATGAATTTGCACACCCACATTACCAGCTGGATGAGGACCGCTCACGCGGTGAATCTCGCAGTTGGTTACCGAACCCAAAAAAGAATCACTTTTTGACGAAACACTCAAATGTACCTTGGGTGCAAGCTTGGCCAACACATCGACGCCTGTTTGAAACGCTTCTTGCTGACCATCTAAAACAATATCAAAATCAGCTGCTAGAGGCGCTGTGGCATAAGCACTTACAAAAATAGCCTTGGGCGTGGTATCGGGATTAGCGATCACATCGTAGGGGCGTTGTTTTATAAAAGGCCAATTTCCAGACTCTAACAACAATTCCCGAATCTGATCAGAGGTTATATCCTCCAAACTTGGAAGTTTGTGTTTGATGGCAGATTGTTTTGAATCCGCCTCAATCATCAGATTTAAAATTTTACGTTTGGCGCCGCGTTGCACCTCTTTGAGAGTTCCAGAAACAGGCGAAACAAACTTGATTTTGTCTTGGTATTTGGAATAAAACAATGGTTCTCCGGCTTTGATACTTTGGCCCTCTTTTACGAGGAGTTTTGGAAAAACGCCGTGGAAATCAGTGGGTTTTATTGCGTAATTGTTTGTCTGGGGAGCGCGTTTGATGATATTCGATGCTGCCCCTTTTAATTTTAGTTGAAGACCTTTACGGATCTTAATGTCGGTGGACATATTGACTATGCTATTTTGGACTGCAAATTTATCAAGTTCGGAGCGCATTCAAAAAGGTTTCAGTATCATTATTCTTATTTATATTAATTCCAAATAATTTGTTTAACGTGTTTAAAAATCAATGAAATACATAGATATAAATTCACTTCTTATTTTGGCTATATTTAGGTCGTTTTATAATCCTAAGCTTTTGATAAAGATTAAACAAATTGGTTTGCTGTGGTTTTCGTTTTTAGGCGTTTCGCAAACTTTAATTGAACAACTTCCACCCGACCATATTCAAACTGTGATTCTGTCTACAGATGGAATGGCCAACAACGTGCCTATCATCAATAAAGGTGATGTACTATATCTCAGTTTTGATGATTTGCGTGGTGCTGAGAGCACGTACTATTACGAGATTGTTCGCGCTGAAGCCGATTGGAGTCCAACAGAACTTTTTCAGTCAGAGTATATTGAAGGTTTTAACAATCTGCGAATTAGGCAGATGGACAACGCATACGGAACTTTACAGCCTTACACGCACTACAAGCTCCAAATTCCAAATCAGGACACCCGTATCAAACTCAGCGGAAATTATCTTTTGAAGGTAACAGATGAGGACAATCAGTTGGTGTTTAGCAAAAGATTTTTAGTGTCCGAGGTGTCGACGGCCATAGGGGTGGATGTTCGCAGACTGCGCGACCTAACGGAAATAGACACCAAGCAAAGGTTGTCAGTACGGGTGCCCATTTCAGGTCTTGGTATTCGCCAGCCCGATGAGGAGCTGAGTCTATGGGTTATGCAAAACCAACGTTGGTCATCGCTTCGCGAAGTCAAAAACTTTGATTACAATATCAACAACACATTGCAATTCGAATATGCTCCAGAATTGGTCTTTGAGGGAGGCAATGAGTATCATTATTTCGACACAAAAGACTTGCGCTCAAGCGGCGGCAATGTGGCTTATGTGCTGCGTGAAGATGTATACAAAAGTGTGTTATACCCCAACTATATCCGTGCTGGCTTGGTATACACCTATGCGCCCGACATTAATGGTCGCTTTGTGGTGCAGACGCTCAACGGGCGTCTAGCCCATACCGAAGCTGATTACACCAAAGTGGTTTTTGCATTGGCCGCAAAACCTACTTTTCCTCCGCAAGAATATTATGTGAGTGGCAGCTTCAATTACAACCAACCTCGAGTTCAGCACCGACTTGAATACGACCCAACCTCGCAGCACTATTTGATTGAAATACCTCTTAAACAAGGGGTCTATAACTACAAGTATGTAGTGAAAAATCCCCAAGGCCAATGGATTGAAAATGGCGTTTCGGGAAGCCATTGGGAAACCGAAAATGATTATGTTGCCCTGGTATATGTACGACGCTTTGGGGAGCGTTATGATCGATTGGCAGGAGTGGGGTATGGAAATTCTAGCAGAATTACTGATTAATCGTATTCGATGGAGATTGGATTTTTTGTAGCTTAGCAATATGGTACAGCAAGTTACACGTGGCATCCGCATATCGGTGGAGACATTTTTTGAAGGCACCTACTTCAAAAACTACCGTATGCAATATTCATATGGCTACCGAATTTGCATCATGAATCAAGGGAAAGACATTGTACAATTGCAGTCACGACACTGGAAAATTTTTGATTCATTAACCCCAACCTCTGTGATCG
>JBMYKI010000057.1:0-6355 GCA_049595235.1 Flavobacteriaceae bacterium | reverse complement strand
CCACGACTACGTCATCTTTGGTAAAATGTTTTTTGAGTTGGATAAGTCCACAAACTGGTTGAAGAAATAAAACGTCTCAAGCTAGCGCGTAATGCCGTGATTTTAGCGCACTATTACCAAACTCCTGAGATTCAAGACATAGCTGATTTTTTAGGAGACAGTCTTTATTTGGCACGTGTTGCCAAATCTGTTACTTCCGACATGATTGTTTTTGCAGGGGTTCATTTTATGGCAGAAACGGCAAAAATTATTAACCCATCCAAAAAGGTTGTTTTGCCTGATCTTCATGCCGGTTGCTCATTAGCAGATTCTTGTCCACCTCATGCATTCAAGAAATTTAAGGAACAATACCCAAATGCAGTGGTGGTTTCCTACATCAATTGTTCCGCAGAAATCAAAACCCTGAGCGATATCGTATGCACCTCCACCAATGCGGTCCGTGTAATTGAATCTATTCCTGCTGATAAAGAAATTATTTTTGCTCCAGACAAAAACCTCGGAAAGTACTTGATCAAAAAAACCAATCGTCCCATGATTCTTTGGGAAGGTTCTTGCATTGTTCATGAAGCTTTTTCTTTTGACAAAATTCTGGATTTGGTCAAACAACATCCTAAAGCCAAATTTATAGCCCATCCAGAAAGTGATTCCCAACTCTTAGACTTTGCCCACTTTATTGGCAGCACTTCTGCTTTGTTGCGGTTTGTACAAGAAGATGATTCTGAAAAATTTATAGTGGCTACTGAGGCTGGTATTCTGTATGAAATGCAAAAGAGAGCACCACAAAAAACTTTTATTCCTGCTCCTGTAGATGATGATACATGTGCTTGCAGCGAGTGTGCTTTTATGAAACTCAACACGCTCGAAAAGTTGTATTTGTGTATGCAATATCAGGCGCCGGAAATCATCCTATCAAAAGAAGTCATGGATGCCGCCATTTTGCCCATTCAACGCATGTTAAGCTTGAGCTGATGTCACTTGAGACCGATTTACTCATCGTTGGTACGGGGATTGCAGGTTTGTCTTGTGCGCTTCATTTTGCGGAGTCTAACCCAAATCGGAGTGTGACCCTCATTTCAAAACGCAATATTTTTGAAACCAATACACGCTATGCGCAAGGTGGTATTGCGGTTGTTACTGACTTTTTAAGAGACTCTTTTCCCAAGCATAAATCCGACACCCTTCGTGCTGGTGATGGCCTTTGTGACCCTTTTGTAGTAGATTTTGTGGTACGAGAAGGCCCAGAACGCTTACGAGAATTGTTGGGGTGGGGGGTGTCGTTTGACCAAGATAAAAAAGGGTTTCATTTGGGTAAAGAAGGAGGGCATAGCGCATCGAGAATTGTACATTATAAGGATCGTTCGGGACATCAAATCCAAAAAGGATTGATTCGGCGGATGCAATCATTGCCAAACATTGAATTGCTTGAACACCATAGCCTTGTTGACCTGATTACAGATCACCACCTAGAAAATAAACACCTCAACCGATGCTATGGAGCCTATGTGATTCACATCAACAACAACGAGGTCAAACGAATTGCTGCCAAGGTCACGGTATTATCAACTGGGGGCGGTGGTCAGCTTTTTGCACATACCACCAACCCAGATGGAGCTACTGGAGACGGACTAGGCGCAGCATATCGTGCTCGGGTGGGCATCAAACATCTTCATTTTGTTCAATTTCACCCCACAGCATTGTATCCCAAAGTGGACAACGAAACCTTTTTGATTTCGGAAGCCATCAGAGGGGCGGGTGCTCGTTTGCTCAACCACAAAAAAGAAGCTTTTATGAAGTCATATGATCCGCGTGGCGATTTGGCTTCCAGAGACATTGTATCTAGAGCCATTGATACCGAACTCAAAAAACACAAATCTGATTGGGTTTGGTTAGATTGTACTCTTATCCCTGAAAAGACCATGTTCAAGGAGTTTCCAACCATACTACAGACTTGCCAGTCAGTTGGCATCAATCCTTTAAAATCACCCGTTCCAGTGGTTCCTGCTGCCCATTACTTCTGCGGAGGTATTTCTGTAGATCAGTATGGGCGTACCGATCTGAATGGTTTATATGCAATAGGTGAGTGTAGTCATACGGGATTACATGGCGCCAATCGACTGGCCTCAAACTCATTGTTAGAAGCCCTGGTTTATGCAAAAAGAGCGGCTACCCAATTGGCTGATGAGCTAGATCAAATACAGCTTGATAAAGCTTTTTTACAAAACATTCCTCTTTGGAAAGGAGATGGTTATGTATCGACAAAAACCACGGCTGAACTAGATGTGATCAAAAAACAGTTGCAGTCAATCATGAGCCAATATGTTGGAATTGTTCGATCTCATGACGGTTTGGAGTATGCACGTTTAGAAATAGAGAAACTTTTTCAGCAAATCAACACTTTTTATAATATACAAAGCTTATCTCTACAGCTAAGTACTTTGAGAAATATGATTGCGGTAGCATATCTTCTTGTTGATCAGGCGCAAAATTTTCCACAGAATAAGGGAACTCATTTTATTTCAGATGAAAAAATATAATTTTTTGGCATATCACAAACAGCAACTCGATTTGTTTATCAGTCAAGCCTTATCCGAAGACATAGGTGAGGCAGATCACAGCACTTTGGCGACCATAACGTCAGACACACAAGGTTCTACCCGACTTTTGGTAAAGGACTCAGGAGTTTTGGCAGGGTTGGATTTAGCCAAAATGATTTTTCAGTGCCTGGACAAAAATGTGTCGGTCAAGGCTTCTGTGAAAGATGGCGATTGGGTAACTCCTGGGACTGTTGCCTGTGTGGTAGAGGGATCTGTTCACGCGCTTTTGTCTGCTGAGAGGGTGGTGCTAAATTGTATGCAACGTATGAGTGGTATCGCAACTTTGACAAGGACATTTCAAGAGAAAATTGCCCATACACCTTGTAGGGTTTTGGATACTCGAAAAACAACGCCCAATTTTAGAATTCCTGAAAAGTGGGCGGTGCATATAGGTGGAGGCTTGAATCATCGTTTTGGACTGTATGATACTATCATGATCAAAGACAATCACATCGATTTTAATGGGAGCATTGAGACTGCTGTTAAAAACTGCCTTAGATATTTATATAAAAAACAGCTTTCAATTCCTGTTATCATTGAGACGCGCAATCCAGATGAGGTACGGCAATGCGTGGCTATTGGAGGTATAGACCGCATTCTGTTGGATAATATGACACCTCACCAAATAATGGATGTCTTGCCTTTAATTCCAAATTCTATACAAACTGAAGCGTCTGGAAATATCAACTTAGATAACGTTGTTCAATACGCGGAGACAGGCGTTGATTTTGTGTCCGTGGGTGCGATTATACATTCTGCCAGTCCGCTAGACATGAGTCTTGTAACTAGCTAGCAACAATATTTGTAATCAAAAAAAATATTTCCAAAGGAAACGGTTTGAAGCCCTAAGACTTGGCAGGATTTTTTTCGTGGTCTATAGTAAGTTGCAGTTCCTCACTTTTGCCATCCCAATCGAATGTCAACAATGCGCCTTTGGGAATTTTACTTTTGACAATCTCTTCCGCCAAAGCATCCTCTATGTATTTCTGCAATGCCCTAGCTAGTGGTCGCGCTCCATATTCAGTATCAAAACCTTTGTCATTGAGAAACTGAATGGCCTTCTTTTTGAGTTTTAACGAAAAGCCCAACTCTTGAATCCTGAGCTCTAAAGCTTGAAGTTCGATACTGATAATTTTGGCAATGTCTTCCTTTTGTAGTGCATTGAAAATGACCACATCATCAATACGATTCAAAAACTCGGGTGCAAAAGTCTTTTTTAAGGCATTTTGAATCACACTTTTGGTGTGTTTATCAGCCTGTGATTTCTGCGCTGAGGTACCAAAACCAACGCCAAGTCCAAAATCCTTGACTTGACGTGCCCCAATATTGGAGGTCATAATAATAATGGTGTTGCGAAAATCAATTTTGCGACCAAGTGAATCTGTTATAAAACCGTCATCCAAAATTTGCAACAACATATTGAATACATCTGGATGGGCTTTTTCTATTTCGTCCAAAAGCACAACCGCATAGGGCTTGCGTCGCACTTTTTCTGTAAGTTGCCCGCCTTCTTCATAACCTACATAGCCAGGAGGTGCACCTATGAGTCTGGAGATAGCAAATTTTTCCATGTATTCACTCATGTCTATACGAATCAGTGAATCTGATGAATCAAATAATTCTGTGGCGAGCACTTTGGCCAATTGGGTTTTCCCCACACCTGTTTGCCCTAAGAATATAAACGAACCGATAGGCTTGTTAGGGTCTTTAAGGCCTGCTCTGTTTCTTTGAATAGCTCGCACGACTTTCTGAACCACTTCGTTTTGACCTATGATTTTTTGTTCGATCTGTTCAGTAAGATTTGCCAGCTTGATGCCTTCTGACTCAGCTACGCGATGCACAGGAATACCAGTCATCATCGACACAACTTCTGCTATGTCTGCCTCGCTAACGGTTTCTCTGTTGAGTTTTTGGGTCTCTTGCCATTCTTCTTGCGCCAACAACAGCTCTTTTTCGATGCGTTTTTCATCATCTCGGAGTTTGGCAGCTTCTTCGTATTTCTGCCTTTTAACTACAGAATTCTTTTGATCACGAACTTCTTCCAGTTTTTCTTCCAGTGCAACGATTTCCTTGGGAACATCCATATTGGTGATATGAACTCTCGAGCCCGCTTCGTCCAAAGCATCAATGGCCTTGTCTGGTAAATATCTGTCAGTCATGTAGCGATGGGTCAGCTTCACACAAGCCTCGATGGCATCGTCTGTGTAGTTGACATTGTGGTGTGCAGCATATTTTTCTTTGATATTTTGAAGGATTTCAATGGTTTCATCAACTGATGTGGGTTCTACCAAAACCTTTTGAAACCTGCGTTCCAATGCACCATCCTTTTCTATATGCTGTCTGTACTCGTCCAAAGTGGTTGCGCCTATGCATTGGATTTCTCCTCGGGCTAAGGCAGGCTTAAACATGTTAGATGCATCCAAACTACCCGTGGCACCACCGGCGCCAACTATGGTGTGGATCTCATCGATAAAAAGAATGATATCATCGTTCTTCTCCAACTCGTTCATAACCGCTTTCATGCGTTCTTCAAACTGCCCACGGTATTTGGTGCCAGCCACAAGGCTTGCAAGATCCAATGTCACAACGCGTTTGTTGTACAACACCCGAGACACTTTCTTTTGAATGATGCGCAATGCAAGGCCCTCTGCAATGGCGGATTTTCCTACACCTGGCTCACCAATCAGCAGGGGGTTGTTTTTCTTTCTTCTGCTCAATACTTGAGAAACACGCTCAATTTCTTTGGCGCGTCCAATAACAGGATCCAATTTCCCGCCTGAAGCTAAGGCAGTGAGATCCCTACCAAAATTGTCTAGAACAGGTGTAGATGATTTTTTAGAGGACTTGCTTTCAGAAGTAGAGGTAAAAGGGTTCTGCTTTTTTGGAGTGCTTTCTTCCTCTTGTTCCTCGGGGTAGGCTTCGGCAGCGGGCATTTCTAAATAATCATCATCGCTCTCTGAGGTCAGTAATTTAAATTGATCCTTGACCGTTTCATAATCCACCTGGAGCTTGTGTAGAAGTTTGGTGGTGGGATCGTTTTCGTTTCTTAAAATACAAAGTAATAAATGTGCCGTATTTATGGATGGATTTTGGAAAAGCTTGGCTTCCAAAAAAGTAGTTTTGAGTGCACGTTCAGCCTGGCGTGTTAGGTGAAGGTTCTTTTTGTGGTTGGGCACTGGTTCGCTTGAGGGGTTGGCGGGACTTAAAATCTCTACCTTCCTGCGCAGATAATCTAGGTCAATCTCTAGTGTAGATAGAATAGAAATGGCCTTGCCGCTACCATCGCGGAGGATGCCAAGCATCAGGTGTTCTGTTCCGATAAAATCATGTCCTAGACGCAAAGCTTCTTCTTTGCTGTAGCTAATAACGTCTTTGACTCGAGGTGAAAAATTATCATCCATAAGAGAACTATTTATAACGATTGTTCAAAAACCGAACCATTCTATGGCTAATAGACAAAAAAATAACAGAAAATACAAGTTTTAAGTTGTTAAAAATTCCTCCTTTTTTTTGCGAAATATGTTAATAAGTATGTACAAAAAGATGCGTCCATAATGCTTCTTTGACTTCTTAATTAATTAAATTAGCATCACTTTAAAAACAAATAGAATTCATTAGATGGCTACGGAAGATAAGTTGATCCCTATCAACATAGAGGATGAGATGAAGTCGGCATATATCGACTACTCAATGTCTGTCATTGTGTCACGCGCATTGCCTGACGTTCGTGATGGAATGAAACCTGTTCATAGAAGAGTTTT
>JBMYKI010000056.1:0-6756 GCA_049595235.1 Flavobacteriaceae bacterium | reverse complement strand
GCGGAGGGACTGATTTTTTGGGGTTTGATGATGGCACGCGTGACTTGCCTACTAACGCCTCAATACTTGGAGGAGAATTTGATCCGAGATTTGGACTTACAAGTGAAAATGCTAAAAATATAACCGCTTTGGCAAGTTCATTTGATCCTAACATGGCTGCTACCCGTCAAACAAGTGGTATGGATTTTAGCTTTGGTTATACCGCCGCAAACGCCTATGACGTAGGCAGTGTTGGAAACAGGCTTGGAGTACTTACTGCCTTTTCTTACAAAAATAGTACGGATTTATATGAGGGTGCCCAGAACAATATTTATAATAAAAATGAAGACAAAAATGTATATGAACTTGAACCAAACAGAACCCAATCTGGAAATATTGGAAGTAACAACATCATTTTAAGCGGATTATTGGGGCTTTCTTACAAAACCGAATTTTCAAAATATAAAATCAACCTGCTTCACATTCAAAATGGAGAAAGCAGATCAGGAGATTTTAGACAAGAAACGAGGTTTTCTGATTTTATAGACTTCAACAAAGACAATTTAGAATATACCGAAAGATCCATCTCTAATTTGTTACTTTCTGGTGTTCATAGCAGCAAAGATGGAACATGGAAAACCAATTGGAAAATTTCACCCTCCATTTCCAAAAGCCATGACAAAGATGTTCGTGTAACTGCCTTTCAAGACGAGGAAGGTGTTTTTAGTTTTAAAGAAAATACAGAACCCAAAAGAATTTGGCGTATCCTCGATGAGGTGGCTTTGGTCAGTAAAATTGATGTTAACAAGAAATACACCCTGTTTGACAACAATGCTTTGCTGAAATTTGGCGGTTATACTTCCTACAAACAAAGAGATTTTTCAATTGCACAAATATCTGTAAGTACTTTGTTCTCTTCGCCTGCTGACTGGCTAAGATACAACGGAGACCCCAACCAATTGTTTGCAGAAAATAACATTTGGACCTATGAGAACCAAAACGGGACCTACATCAACGCTCAAACCACCATCTTACAGGAAGCAAATAAATTTGATGCATCACAACTGAATGTTGCCGCTTATGTCTCTAATGAGTTTCGGATGAGTTCCAAATTGAGAAGCATTTTGGGCTTACGTGTTGAAAAATTTAACCTCTATTATACGGGCTCAAATAGCCAACAGGGAGTTTACTTTGATAATGAACTCATTATCGACAAGTTGGATCTTTTCCCCACTGCCAACTTAATTTATGAATTAAACGACAACGTAAATCTAAGGTTGGCTTATTATAAGACCACTGCCAGACCCTCTTTTAAAGAAGCTTCTATTGCTGAAATTTTTGACCCACTGTCAAATCTTGTTTTTATAGGAAATGTAGACATTCAGCCAACTTACATTGACAACATTGACTTCCGTTTTGAAAGCTATGGAGAAAATGCGCAAATGTTCGCGGTAAGTGCGTTTTACAAAAAATTTACTGACCCAATTGAACTAAGTTTTGTGGCGGCTTCTACATCAAATTTTACCCCTCTTAATTTAGGCGACGCTAATGTCTACGGAGTGGAGTTTGAACTTCGAAAGAACTTAGGGTTTATTGGTGGGTTTGATATATTTGACATCAACATCAATGCGTCTTTGATAGAAGCTTTTCAAAAATACAGTGAAGATGAACGCAACCTTCGAGAAAACGGTCTGCGTACTGGAGAAACATTGGGAGATGGACGCGCACTGCAAGGACAGTCCCCTTATCTCATCAATGCAGCACTTAATTTAAACCTATCAGAACTGAATCTCCAAGGTAGCTTGGGATATAATGTTCAAGGAAAAACACTAGAGGTGGTAGGTGACGGGTTTTTCCCCGATGTATATACAAAACCTTTTCACTCTGTCAATTTGAACCTGATCAAAGGAATTGGTGAAAACCAAACCATCACCCTAAAACTCAAAAACATCCTCGACCAAAAAAGAGAAAGTGTACTTGAGTCCTTTGGTGCTGCAGATGAAGTTTTCTCTTACCGCAACCCAGGCAGAAGTATTTCTTTAGGATATAGCATCAAGCTGGATTAAACAATAAAATTTAAACAACCCTTTTGTTAAATATTTAACGAAACCATAAAGTAAAAGCCCTCAACAATTGAGGGCTTTTATTTATTATTGCCGAATGGAAAATTTGTACCTCTTTATGTTGATTGCCTTGGCAGTACTCGCCTTGGCAGACCTCATTGTAGGGGTTAGTAACGATGCAGTCAACTTCCTCAACTCGGCCATAGGCTCCAAAGCACTTTCTTTTAGAGCCATCATGGTGGTGGCGAGTTTGGGGGTAGCAGCAGGTGCTATTTTTTCCAGCGGACTCATGGAAGTAGCCCGTAAAGGCATCTTCAATCCAGAAATGTTTGTCTTTTCAGAGATCATGGTCATTTTTATGGCGGTCATGATTACGGATATATTGTTATTGGACTTCTTCAATACCCTTGGACTGCCAACCTCCACAACGGTTTCTATTGTGTTTGAGTTGCTCGGAGCGGCTGTGGCCATCGCACTTATTAAGGTATACACAGGTAATGCGTCTTCTGAATTGGTAGATTTTATCAATGTCAGTAAGGCCAGCCAAATTATTATAGGGATCTTTTTATCCGTGCTGTTTGCCTTTACCATAGGCGCCATTGTGCAATATGTCTCTCGTTTGTTTTTGAGTTTTCACTACGTCGACAAGCCCCTTTGGGCAGGCGCTTTGTTTGGAGGAATGGCCCTTACGGCCATTACCTATTTTATTGTTATCAAGGGACTAAAAGGCACTCCATTTGCGGATGCTGATTGGCAAATTTTGGGAGGGCTGACCCTCAAAGAATTTGCAGAGGCACGCCTGAGCGTAGTGGTTCTGTGGGGATTGTTGTTTTGGACAACACTCAGTCTGGTGTGGGTCTATGTCGCACGTTGGGATATATACAAAATTATCATTGGTGTAGGTACCTTCTCCTTGGCACTCGCTTTCGCCGGCAACGATTTGGTCAATTTTATCGGGGTACCCATTGCAGCCTGGCAGTCCTATGAGGCTTGGCAGGCCTCTGGTGCAGCAGCAGAATTGTTTAACATGGGGGGCTTGAGCCAAAAAGTAGCCACACCAACTCTCTTACTGGTGATTGCTGGATTTGTGATGGTCATCACATTGTGGACCTCCACCAAAGCTAAAAAAGTAGTCAAAACAACTATTGATTTATCTCGTCAAGACAAAACCCAAGAAAGATTTAAGTCCAATGCCCTCTCTCGTGGTTTGGTGCGTGCTTTTGTAGGTTCTGTTTTGGTTATAGAACGTATAGTGCCTGCTTCTATAAGTGGGTATATCAGCAGACAGTTCACACAGCCTGTTGTGGAAGAAGCAGTTGTCAAAAAAGGGGATATGCCGGCTTTCGACAACGTACGGGCATCTATAAATCTTACGGTAGCCGCTGTATTGATTTCGATTGCTACCTCCTTTAAATTACCCCTTTCTACCACCTATGTCACTTTTATGGTTGCTATGGGAACTTCTTTGGCCGATCGCGCTTGGGGCAGCGACAGTGCTGTCTATCGTGTGGCGGGAGTACTCAATGTTATTGGAGGTTGGTTTATGACTGCTATGATCGCCTTTAGTGCATGTGCATTACTGGCAACCCTTATCTATTACGGAGGAATCATTGCAATTGTTCTGCTGCTGCTTTTGGCAACTTTTATCCTTTATCGAAACTACATCCGCAGTGTCAAAGAAAATCAAAGCCTAAAAGAAGAGGATGAGCTTTACCTAATTGAAAGCGGTTCGGTCCAAGGGCTTATCGCCGAAAGCGCCTATAACGTATCAAGAATGGTTAGCAGGGCAAACAAAATCTACGAGGCTAATATTCATGGATTGGCTACAGAAAACTTAGACAATCTTAAGAAAACCAAAAAAAGTGTTGTCAAATTGTCCAACGAAATTGACACCCTTCGTGATGAGTTGTATTATTTTATCAAAGAATTGGAGGAAGAGAACGTTTCTGCTAGTTCTTTTTATATCAACCTAATCGATTGCTTGGAAGACATGTGTCAGTCTTTAGAATACATTACCAAAAAATGCCACAAACACGTCAACAACAATCACAAAAAGCTCAAATACACACAGGTCAAAGAACTCAAACAAACCCAAGAGCAGTTAGAAGATTTGTTTGGTGAAATTCGCTTTTCATTTGATCTTAACGACTTTGACCAAATCAAAGAAATTCTTCCCAAAAAGAACCAGCTGTTCGATGACATCGTTCGAAAAATAGACGATCAAGTCTCCAGAACACGCAAAGATGACTCTAGCCCAAAAAACACAACCTTGTTTTTTAGCTTACTCCTTGAAACCAAAGACCTAATTGCTGCCACAATGAATCTAATTGAGTTGTACTATCTAAAGTATGACAGTAAAGTAGATCCTTTGGTTTCCAAAGAAGGAAATAAATAACCAATACCCAACAACTGGCCCATATTTAATACATTTGTCATCAGAAATGTACGCTGACTCATGTTCAGTGGACTACATATATTATCATACATTATGCAAAGCTTTCGTTCCCAAATAAAGACAAAAAGCGATCGCTTCCTAAAAAACAAGGAAGAGATGACCGCCCTTGTCAAACAATTGGATGCTCATATGGCCTTGAGCCGTAAGGAAGGGAACGAAGCCTCTATATCTAGAGCACGAAAAAGAAAAAAATTCCTAGCTAGAGAGCGAATCAATCTTTTGCTCGACAAAGACAGCCCTTTTATTGAACTCATGCCTTTGGCAGGACTCCAACACGAAAACGGATTTGGACCTGGTGGCACAACCATAGCTGGTATTGGATATGTTAATGGCCGACTCTGTATCGTAAATTCTAACCTGAGCACCCGAAAAGCGGGTACGGTTGACTACGCAACAAGTTTGAAAATATTACGCCTAAGTCAGATTGCTCTAGAAAATGAGCTTCCTACCATTAACTTGGTTGAAAGCGGAGGTGCCAACCTTCCTGATCAAGACAGGGTTTTTAATAATTATGGAGCTACTTTTAAGCAAATGTCTATTAGATCCAAAAAAGGCATCCCAACCATCTCTGTTGTTTTTGGAAATGCTACTGCTGGTGGTGCTTATGTGCCTGGTATGTCGGACTACACCATCATGCAAAAAGATGCTGCCAAAGTATTTCTTGCCGGACCCCCTCTGGTTAAAATGGCGACCAACGAAGACACCAATGATGAGGAACTCGGAGGCGCTTTGATGCACAGCCGCATATCGGGTGTTGCCGATTTTCTTGCCGATGATGAAATGGATGCCATCAATATTGCCCGAAAGGTGGTTGCAACCTTAAAGCCTCAGACCCCACATCTAGTTCCCTCTAAAACAATCGTGGCGCCCCGTTATAAAGCCGAAGAATTATTAGGAATCGTTCCTGCAAACCTCAAAAAACCCATCGACGTCAGAGAGGTAATCGCTCGAATTGTTGACAATTCAGCCTTTACTGAGTTTAAAGAAAATTACGGAATCACCATGGTGTGCTGTTGGACAGAAATCAATGGCTATCCTGTCGGGATTATTGCCAATAACGGTGTCATCTTTGCAGAGTCTGCCCAGAAAGCCACTCAGTTTATTCAATTGGCGAACAAATCAAACCTTCCTCTTTTGTTTATCCATAATACTACAGGCTTTATGGTCGGAAAGACCTATGAGCAAAATGGAATGATTAACAGCGGATCACAGATGATTCATGCCGTTGCAGGAAGTACTGTGCCTCATATCAGCCTTTTAATTGGTAATTCGTATGGTGCCGGAAACTATGCCATGTGTGGTCGTTCCTTTGGCCCGAGATTCTTGTTTTCTTATCCAAACTCCAAGGCAGGTGTGATGGGCGCTGAACAGTTATCCGGAGTGATGGAGATTATCAAGCGTCAGTCTGCCCAATCGCTCAATAAAGAAATCGACGAAAAGCTTCTAAAGAAAGAAAAGGGTGCCATCAAAAAAGATGCAGAAAACAAAGCCAGTGTTTGGCATGCAACCTCAGAGCTCTGGGACGACGGTGTCATTGACCCCAGAGAAACCCGAAAGTACTTGAGCCTTTCCCTAGCGGTGGTGTATAACACCCCTATAGAAGGTTCGGATAGCTTCGGAGTTTTTAGAATGTAGTTTTCCTTACAAATTTCCGTTGGTGCTCTCTAGTTAAGATCCACACATCAAGCAGTCATCATCTTCGCTCTCTCTCGATTGAGCGAGCATGTCCTTGAGTTCAGACGGTGACAAAGGCTCCGCAACTACGGTCGATGCTGCGGTTTCTGCTTTTTTGGCGGGTTCTGCCTGTTTCTTCTCAAGAGTAAACTTAATAGCGTCTACTGCCGACTTGGTTCTTAAGTAGTACATCCCAGTCTTTAGTCCCGACTTCCAGGCATAGAAATGCATAGAGGTTAATTTGGACATAGTAGCTCCCTCCATAAACAGGTTGAGCGATTGCGACTGGTCAATAAAGTAACCTCTTTGTCGTGACATGTCGATGATGTCTTTCATACTCAACTCCCAAGCAGTTTTATACAGCTCTTTGATGTCTTCAGGAATGATGTCGATTTGCTGTACAGAACCATTGGCGCGCATCAGTTCTTGTTTAAGGTCTTCGTTCCATAAGCCTAAACGTACTAAATCTTCCAACAAATGTTTATTGACTACAATAAACTCCCCAGAGAGTACGCGTCGCGTATAAATGTTGGATGTATAAGGCTCAAAGCACTCATTGTTTCCTAATATTTGAGAGGTTGATGC
>JBMYKI010000055.1:0-7016 GCA_049595235.1 Flavobacteriaceae bacterium | reverse complement strand
ATGGAACCACCTAACCCTTGGGAGGTTCCTAGCTCAATATACTTGAGATCAAGCGCCCTGAGTTGGAAGCCCAATTGGTGGCTGCGAGCATTGCCCGCCAGATTGAAAGTCGTATTTCTTACCGCCGCGCTATTAAGATGGCCATCGCCGCATCGATGCGTATGAATGCCGAAGGTATCAAAGTTCAGATTTCGGGTCGACTCAATGGTGCCGAGATGGCGCGCTCTGAAAGTTATAAAGATGGACGTATTCCGCTTTCTACTTTCCGTGCAGATATCGACTACGCCTTGGTAGAAGCGCATACCACTTATGGACGTATTGGTATCAAGGTTTGGATTATGAAAGGTGAGGTCTATGGAAAACGCGAGCTTTCCCCCTTAGTTGGCATGAGCTTGGGCGCTACCAAAGGCAAAAATGACAAACGTGGAGGTCGTTCACCTCGCAGACGCAAATAATTTGAAGACGGAATAGTTATGTTATTACCAAAAAGAACCAAATACAGAAAAATGCAGAAAGGCCGTATGAAAGGTCTTTCGCAACGTGGACACCGTTTATCCAACGGTATGTTTGGGATTAAAGCATTGGATTCGGTATTCATTACCTCACGTCAGATAGAGGCTGCTCGTATCGCTGCTACGCGTTACATGAAACGTGAAGGACAATTGTGGATTAAAATTTTCCCTGACAAGCCCATCACCAAAAAACCGCTTGAGGTTCGTATGGGTAAAGGGAAAGGAGCTTTGGATCACTATGTGGCCGTTGTAAAGCCCGGCCGCGTATTGTTCGAGGTAGCTGGTGTGCCACATGATGTAGCCAAAGAAGCTTTGCGCTTAGCGGCACAAAAGCTACCTGTAAAAACAAAATTTGTGATTGCTCGTGATTACGATGCATAATAGAGTAGAGAAATGAAACAACAAGAAATTAAGGCGTTAACACAAGACGAGTTACAAGAAAAGCTCGCCCAGCAGCAAAAAAGCTATGCTGAAGCCAAATTCTCGCATTCACTTTCCAATTTGGAAAACCCACTACAATTGCGAGCTCAGCGACGTACCATAGCACGCCTTAAAACGGAAATAAATCAGCGTAACTCGCAAGAAGCGTAATTATGATTATGGAAAGAAATTTGAGAAAAGAACGAATCGGAGTAGTGACCAGCAACAAAATGCAAAAATCTATTGTTGTGAGTGAGGTCAAGCGCGTCAAACACCCGATGTACGGTAAATTCGTTTTGAAAACTAAAAAATATGTAGCTCACGACGAGCAGAATGACTGCAACATCGGAGATACCGTCCGCATCATGGAAACACGCCCATTGAGCGCTTCCAAATGTTGGCGATTGGTTGAAATTATTGAAAGAGCAAAATAATGGTACAACAAGAATCCAGACTTAAAGTAGCAGATAACACAGGAGCCAAAGAGGTGTTGACCATCCGTGTTTTAGGAGGTACGAAGCGTCGCTATGCTTCTATCGGAGATAAGATCGTAGTTACTGTCAAAGATGCTACACCCAACGGTACTGTAAAAAAGGGTCAAGTTTCCACGGCTGTGGTCGTACGTACCAAAAAAGAAGTGCGTCGTCCTGACGGGTCTTATATTCGTTTCGATGAGAATGCTTGTGTGCTGCTCAACCCTACAGGCGAAATGCGTGGAACGCGTGTGTTTGGGCCTGTAGCACGTGAGTTGCGAGATAAGAAATTTATGAAAATCATTTCCTTGGCCCCCGAGGTTCTATAAGAAGTAAAAATGAAAAAAATTAAAATAAAAACAGGTGATACGGTTCGCGTCTTAGCAGGAGACCATAAAGGCGCTGAAGGCAAAGTACTGCAATTGATTGTCGACAAAGACAAAGCCATTGTAGAAGGCGTTAACATGGTGAAGCGTCACACCAAGCCCAATGCTCAGAACCCTCAAGGTGGTATCGTCGAAAAAGAGGCGGCCATCCACATATCCAATTTGACATTGCTTGCCGCTGATGGAAAGCCTACACGAGTTGGATACCAATTCAATGGCGACAAGAAAGAGCGCATCTCACGTAGAACCAATGAAGTAATTTAAGATGGTACCTAGAGTTAAACAAGAATACAAGGATAGAGTGATTCAGGCGATGACTGAAGAATTCAGCTATGCCAATGTAATGCAAGTGCCAAAACTTCAAAAGATTGTCATAAGCAGAGGGGTAGGCGCCGCTGTGGCAGACAAGAAATTGGTAGAGCATGCTGTGGATGAACTCACTCAGATTTCAGGGCAACGCGCTGTAGCCACTGTATCAAAGAAAGACGTGTCGAATTTCAAACTTCGAAAAGGAATGCCAATCGGAGCTCGTGTCACGTTACGAGGTGACAAGATGTACGAATTTTTCGATCGTTTGGTAACCGCGGCACTTCCCCGTGTGCGCGATTTTCAAGGGGTAAAAGCCAACGGATTTGATGGCCGAGGTAATTATAACCTTGGTGTAACCGAACAAATTATTTTCCCAGAAATCGACATCGATAAAGTGGCGAAAATAGCGGGAATGGATATCACTTTTGTGACTTCTGCCCAAACAGATAAAGAAGCGAAATCATTGCTAGCTCATATGGGCTTGCCTTTTAAAAAGAATTAAATATGGCTAAAGAATCCATGAAGGCCCGAGAGGTCAAACGTGCAAAACTCGCTGCTAAGTATGCCGCAAAGCGTCAAGCGCTCAAAGATGCTGGTGACTACGAAGCATTGCAAAAGTTGCCCAAAAATGCATCTCCAGTACGCATGCACAACCGTTGTAAGTTGACAGGTCGTCCAAAAGGTTACATGCGTCAATTTGGTATTTCTCGTGTGATGTTTCGCGAGATGGCAAACAAAGGTTTAATCCCCGGTGTACGTAAAGCCAGCTGGTAAATAAAAAGTATTATGAATACAGATCCAATCGCAGATTTTTTAACTCGTATCCGTAACGCCAACAGTGCGGGCCATCGTGTTGTTGATATTCCTGCTTCTAAGTTGAAGTTGGAAATCACTAAAATATTGTTTGATCAAGGGTATATCTTAAGCTACAAAACCGACGATAGTACGGCGCAAGGCAGTATCAAGATAGCCCTCAAGTATGATCCTATCACTAAAGATCCGGTAATCAAAAAGCTTCAAAGAGCCAGTACACCAGGTCTGCGCCGTTATTCTGCATCGAGTGACATACCTCGTGTGTTAAACGGTTTGGGTGTGGCCATTCTTTCTACATCTCACGGTGTGATGACTGGCAAACAAGCACAAAAAGAAAATGTAGGAGGCGAAGTGCTTTGCTACGTATATTAATAAGGTAAGATAGTAACAATGTCAAGAGTAGGAAATAATCCAATAGCAATCCCGGAAGGCGTCACAGTCGATGTCCAATCCGATGTGATTAGCGTCAAAGGAAAATTAGGTGAGTTGCACCAAAGCTACGACACGGTCAGTTTCAAGCAAGAAGATGGTCAAATCTTGGTGACACGTCCCTCAGATGCCAAACCCCATAAAGCCAAACATGGTCTCTACAGAGCCTTGGTTTTCAATATGGTACAAGGTGTTTCTGCTGGATTCACCAAAGAGCTTGAGCTGGTGGGTGTAGGTTACCGCGCATCTAACCAAGGTCAAAAATTGGATTTGGCGTTGGGTTTTTCTCACAATATTGTGTTTCAAATACCTACAGAAGTGAAAGTAGAAACCATATCTGAAAAAGGGAAAAATCCTATTATCAAGTTGACCTCTCACGACAAACAATTGTTGGGTGCGGTAGTGGCTAAGATTCGTTCTTTGCGCAAGCCAGAGCCCTATAAAGGAAAAGGAATCAAATTTGTGGGTGAGCAAATCCGCAGAAAAGCAGGTAAGTCTGCATAAGGCATAAAACTATGAGGCAAACGAAAACACAAAGAAGACAACGCATACAGCGCCGCTACAAAGCCACCGTTTCTGGTACGGCTGAGCAGCCTAGAATGTCTGTTTTTAGAAGCAACAAAGAGATTTACGTTCAAATCATCAACGACCAAACAGGTGAAACCTTGGTGTCTGCATCTTCAAGAGACAAAAGCTTGGAGGGGCAGGGCGCCAATAAGGTAGAGCAAGCCGGATTGGTCGGTAAGCTAATCGCTGAAAAGGCCACCAAGGCTGGTATCAGCATCATTCGATTTGATCGAGGTGGCTATTTGTATCACGGACGTGTAAAATCTCTAGCCGAGGGGGCTCGCGAAGGAGGATTAAAATTTTAAAGAAATATGTATCAGAATTACAATAACATAGAATTTGTAAAGCCCGGAGGCTTGGAGTTGAAAGACCGTTTGGTCGGAGTTCAGCGTGTAACCAAAGTAACCAAAGGGGGCCGTGCATTTGGTTTTTCTGCCATCGTAGTGGTGGGAGATGAAAATGGTGTCGTAGGACACGGACTCGGTAAATCCAAAGAAGTCTCTGAAGCCATTTCTAAGGCTGTAGAGGATGCAAAGAAAAATTTGGTGCGCATCCCTGTTTACAAAGGAACACTTCCTCACGAACAAAAAGGAAAGTTCGGTGGTGCTCGGGTATTTTTGAAGCCAGCATCAACAGGTACAGGAGTTATCGCTGGTGGTGCGGTTCGTGCGGTGCTAGAGTCGGTAGGGATTCAAAACGTACTATCGAAGTCTCAAGGATCATCAAACCCCCACAATGTGGTAAAAGCTACTTTTGACGCTTTGCTTCAGTTGCGTGACGCACGTATGGTTGCCAAGCAAAGAGGAATTTCAGTCGATAAAGTATTTAACGGATAATATCATGGGAAAGATTAAAGTCACACAAACCCGCAGTAAAATCAAACGTCCTGAAGATCAAAAGCGTACACTTTTGGCACTGGGCTTGAAAAAAATGGGACAGTCCGTTGAACATGACGCCACACCTTCAGTGTTAGGGATGGTAGATAAAGTTAAACACCTAATCTCAGTTGAGAAACTTTAAATTATGGAATTAGGAAACATCAAACCCGCAAAGGGATCGGTAAAAACTGCCAACAAACGTTTGGGACGTGGACAAGGTTCTGGATCAGGAGGTACGGCCACCCGTGGTCATAAAGGTGCAAAGTCACGCTCTGGTTACTCAAAGAAAATTGGTTTTGAAGGAGGGCAAATGCCACTTCAACGTCGTGTTCCCAAGTTTGGTTTCAAGAATATCAACCGTAAGTCATACACAGGAATCAACCTCGATACACTACAAGCTTTGGTAGATGCGAAGAAAATCAAAAAAGAAGTTACACTCGATCAATTGATTTCCCTTCGTTTGGCAGGCAAAAATGATTTGGTAAAAATTCTAGGTCGTGGTGAATTATCCGCCGCTTTAAAAATAACCGCTCACAAATTTACGGCAACTGCAAAGTCAGCTATCGAAGCTGCCGGAGGAGAAGCCATAGACGCATAAGAAGCATGAAACGCATTTTTGAAGTCATACAGAATATTTGGAAAATCGAGGAATTGCGAACTCGTATTGGCATAACCCTAGGTTTACTTTTGGTATATCGCGTGGGTGCTCAAGTTGTACTTCCAGGTATTGATTCGGTTCAGCTATCTGAACTCGCCAACCGTACGGATGGCGGTGGACTTCTTGGTATTCTAAATGCCTTCACAGGTGGTGCTTTTGCCAATGCCTCAGTATTTGCACTTGGTATTATGCCCTATATTTCTGCCTCTATTGTGGTTCAATTGATGGGAATCGCTATTCCATATTTGCAAAAACTTCAAAAAGAAGGCGAAAGCGGACGTCGTAAGATTAATCAAATTACCCGTTGGCTAACCATCGCCATTTGTGTAGTACAAGCACCAGCCTATCTATATGGATTGGGTGCTTTGGGTGTTCCAGACTCTGCTTTCTTACTTGGTAAGGGACCTGTTTTCATAGGATCTTCAGTAATTATACTTGTCACAGGAACCATATTTGCCATGTGGCTAGGAGAAAAAATCACTGACAAGGGAATCGGTAACGGTATCTCTTTACTTATTACAGTAGGTATCATTGCTACGATGCCACTTTCTTTTGTTCAAGAATTTGTGTCGCGTGTTTCAGAAAACAATGGCGGGTTGATATTTATTCTTGTTGAGCTTGTCATATGGGTAGTTGTCAACGCTTTGTGTGTGTTGTTGGTATTGGCAGTCCGTCAAATACCTGTTCAATATGCCCGTAGAACTGCCGCTGGTGGTTATGCCAAAAACCAAGCAAGTGCCCGTCAGTATATCCCTTTAAAGCTCAATGCTTCTGGAGTAATGCCAATCATCTTTGCACAGGCCATCATGTTTGCACCCGCTTATTTGGGTCGTTTGGTAGGTGATAATGATGTAGGCCAATGGCTACAGGCTTCGTTTTCAGATATCTTTGGATTGTGGTACAACGTGTTGTTTGGCGTTTTAATTATCGTATTTACGTATTTCTACACTGCCATCACTGTACCTACCAACAAAATGGCCGATGACCTAAAACGCAGCGGCGGCTTTATTCCTGGCATACGCCCTGGAGGAGAAACCGCAGACTATTTGGATCGAGTGATGTCACACATCACTTTCCCAGGCTCCCTATTTTTGGCAGCCATAGCCGTACTGCCCGCTGTAGCCTATCAATTGATGGGGTTGCAACAAGGTTGGGCACTTTTCTATGGAGGTACCTCTCTACTGATTATGGTTGGGGTAGCCATAGACACCATACAACAAGTAAATGCGTATTTATTGAATCGTCACTACGACGGCTTGATGACTACCGGTAAAAACAGAAGAGGATAATGGCTAAGCAACCCGCAATAGAACAGGACGGTCAGATTATCGAGGCCCTTTCCAACGCCATGTTTCGTGTGGAATTGGAAAATGGTCATGTGGTAACTGCCCACATTTCCGGTAAGATGCGGATGCACTATATCAAGCTGTTACCGGGAGATAAAGTAAAATTAGAGATGAGTCCGTATGACCTTACCAAGGCACGGATCACTTACAGATATTAATTATGAAAGTACGAGCATCATTAAAGAAAAGAAGTCCCGAGTGCAAGATTGTACGTCGCAAAGGACG
>JBMYKI010000054.1:0-7136 GCA_049595235.1 Flavobacteriaceae bacterium | reverse complement strand
TCCAGTACTTTCCACCAAAATGATGATTTTGGCCATAACTTTGGTTCTATTTATCTTATCTTTATCAAATTTTTACTGATTTATCTTAGATTGATTTTAGAAAGTTCTTGCTTCACACTCTCTGAGACCTCCAATTGGTCAATAAACGATTTGATAGCTTGTGCGTCAATAACCCCGTGGGTTCGTGTAAGCGCTTTAAGTGCCTCATAAGGGTTTTTATAACCTTCTCTTCTCAATATGGTTTGGATGGCCTCGGCCACCACAGCCCAATTTTGCTCCAAATCGTTTTCGATAGCTGCTTTGTTTACTTCGAGTTTTCCAATGCCTTTGAGTATCGATTCAAATCCTATAAGTGTGTGACCCATGGGTACACCAATATTTCTCAATACGGTGCTGTCGGTCAGGTCGCGTTGCAATCTCGAAATGGGTAGCTTATTTGCTAAAAACTCGAAAATAGCATTGGCCATACCCAAATTCCCTTCTGCATTTTCAAAATCAATTGGGTTTACTTTATGAGGCATGGCAGAGGAACCCACTTCGTTTGCTTTGATTTTTTGTTTAAAATATTCCATGGAAATATAGGTCCACACATCTCGGCTAAAGTCTACCAAAATGTTGTTGATGCGTTTAAAAGCATCGCAAAGTGCTGCCAAGTGGTCGTAATGTTCGATTTGCGTAGTGGGGAATGAGTGTTTTAGGCCAAGTTTTTCTTCTACAAATTTTTGACCAAAAACTTTCCAGTCTATGTGGGGATAAGCCACCTTATGAGCGTTAAAGTTGCCAGTGGCACCCCCAAACTTGGCTGCCATCGGAATGTGCTCAAGCAAACCGATTTGCTCCTCTAACCGCGTTACAAAAACCTGCACTTCTTTGCCTAATCGGGTGGGAGAGGCGGGTTGTCCGTGGGTCCTTGCCAACATAGGTACCTCTTGATTCTGTTGAGCCAAATGACTCAAAGAAGCTTTCACTTCATTAAGCTTGGGTATCAAAACTGTCTCTAACGCATCCTTGATAGAAAGCGGAATGGCTGTGTTGTTGATATCTTGAGAGGTAAGGCCGAAGTGAATAAATTCTTTGAAGGCGCCCAAATCGAGACGATCAAATTCGTTTTTGATGAAATATTCAACCGCTTTGACATCGTGATTGGTGGTTTTTTCAATGTCTTTGATGGCTTTGGCATCATCAGCAGAAAAATGAATGTAGATAGCCCTTAAGTCATCAAAAAGACTTCTTTTAAAGTCATTGAGCTGGGGCAAGGGACGCTCACAAAGTGCAATGAAATATTCAATCTCTACTTGTACCCTGTATTTGATGAGTCCTTGCTCAGAGAAAAAAGGATGCAAAGATTTGGTTTTTTTGCGGTACCTACCGTCTATGGGTGAAATGGCATTAAGGGTGTTGAGTAACATAGAAAAATTATCAGCGACAAAGGTACTATTTTACACCATATTATCGCCTACTAAGCACCTTGTATTCTTCATAGCAACTGCTGATGGCCTCTAAAATTTGAAGGTCATTTGCCGATTTGATAAAGCCTTCTGAGAAATTACAGTTTCGAAGTATTTCGTCTATGTCTACACGCTCCAGTTGAAGCATTTCCTCTAAAGTTTCCCGATCGTATTTGACAGCGAGTAAATCACGAAGTTCATTGTTTTCTCGCATTATTTTCAATTTTCGCAATTGACTGGGTTTTTTCCCAAACAGATTATGTAAAAAGTCAAATGGGTTGAAAATGGAACCGACCACTCTAGAAAATGCTGACGGTCCCCTCGACCCAGCTTCATAGCCCCTAGAGGGAAGACCAGGAATGCTGTAACGTTGGTTTCGATTGATAGGTACATTTTTGGCATCAATATCTAAAAAGCCTGTAAGCTGGTAGGGGCGAACAATCACTTCTTCGAGGGCTAGGGCAAGTTGTGTGAGCTTAAAGACAGTTTTTGGATATTTTATGAGGTCATTAGTGACTTTGACTTTCAGGCTTTTAAAACCGAGATAACTCAACAGCAGGGTGTCGTTTACACTTGCGGGGATGATAAAAACCCCATTACTATCAGTAATACTCATCTTTACTTGATTGAGGTTGAGTACATGAACCGTAGGAATCGGTTTGTCATTTTCATCATTTTGCACCACACCTACAACTTCTTGTGCTGCCAAGGGCATTGCAGCCAGACACAAGCTTATCAACAAGTATTTTGAAATACTATTCATTCTACGCCCATCAAAAATACAAACTAAACCCATTCTTTTTCATCCCCAAATCATTTGGCGAAATTTTAACAATTTCAGTAGGGATTCTGGAGATATTCCACCAATTTTTGAACGGCCAATCCACGATGACTGATGCGATTTTTGACCTCCATTGGCAATTCAGCAAAAGACACTGAATAGCCGTCTGGCATAAAGACAGGGTCATACCCAAACCCTCCTATTCCCTGGCGCTTTTCCAGTATGACTCCTTGAACAATCCCTTCAAAGAAATGGGGTTTTTCTAAACCATACAAACATATGACCGTTCTGAATTGGGCACATCGATTTTCTTCATTTTTTAAGGATTCCAGCAGTTTTTCAAGATTTTTTGTATCGTTTTTAGGAGTACCTGCATATCGAGCCGACCTCACACCTGGTGCTCCATTCAGCGCTTCTACCTCAAGCCCGGTGTCATCTGCAATGACAAGTCCCCCAAAAAGCTTGTGGGACGTTTCCGCTTTTAGAAGTGCGTTGCCCTCCAAAGAGCTGGCTGTCTCAGGGATGTCATCATGATGCCCTAAGTCAGTCAGGGTTTTGATCTGCATCTTTGGAAGCATGGCCTGGAGCTCAAGAGCCTTGTGTGAATTGTGGGTGGCAAATATAAAATCGTTCATGCGTGGTGGTATGGTTCGTTCTTGATGATGGTCATAGCTCGGTAGATTTGCTCAACAGCAAAAACACGAATCATTTGATGTGAAAAAGTCATATTGGAAAAAGATATAAATCCGTTGGCACGTGCTCGAACTTCATTTGAAAATCCGTAAGCACCCCCAATACAAAAAACCAGGTTTTTGGTAGATTGGAGTGTTTTTTGTTCTATAAATTTTGCAAAATCAACAGAGGTATAGCTTTTGCCTCGTTCATCTAATAACATCAATACATCATTGGTGGATACAGCGTTAAGAATGAGACTTCCTTCTTGATTTTTAACAAATTCGGTTTTGGATTTGTTGTTCTTTTTTACATCTTTCAAAACTATCCATTCAAAAGGTAAATACCTTCCAATGCGCTTCGCATAGTCGTCTATCCACTCAGATAATTCGGATCTATGGGTTTTTCCAACGGCCAACAATTTGATCTTCATGTTGACAAAGATAAGGCCTCTTGACTGCTCCACGAGTCATATTTCTTAAATTAGCCCTCATGGACGAACGCAATACTTTTGAATTTCATAATATCCCCTTGTTGCGTCGGTTGGTTTCCTTTTTGAGATCTATTTATCTACATAAAAACCATCACTTTTCGTTGTTTGATCTTATAGAAATGTATGTTGTAGGTATTTTTAAAGGCGCCCTAACCACACGAGCGGGTAGTATTGCCTTCAGTTTTTTTATGGCACTTTTTCCATTTCTTTTGTTTGTGCTCAACCTCATACCTTTTGTGCCTATCCCAGGCTTTGAAGCAACTTTTAAGATGTTTTTGGAGTCTCTTTTGCCTGTGGAATCCATCCCTGTTTTTGACTCTATATACGAAGGGGTTTATGATAAAAGAAGGGGCGGATTGTTGTCTTCAACGTTTTTGTTGTCCATATTTTTTATGGGCAATGGCATTCATGCCATTTTTGGTGGTTTTGAAGAATCCTACCATGTGGAGATGACAAGAAATTTTTTTAAACAATACCTGTATGCTCTGGGTGTAGGCTTGTTATTGGCCTTTATTTTATTATTAGCAGTGGCTGGTTTTTTGTTTTTTGAGGTCTATGTGATGAGTCCCGAAACCGGAGGAAAATTTGACCATACCTTGCTGCGTGTTCCAGCCCTTCAATACGTCTTTTTTGTGTTTATTTCCTATATCACGAGTGCATGTTTGTACTACTTTGGCACCGCTGAGGTCAACACCCTGCGCTTCTTTTCACCAGGGGCATTTATGAGTTGTGCGTTGATTGTTTTAACCACTTTTTTGTTTGGCCTGTATATCGAATATTTTTCATCCTACAATAAACTCTATGGCTCGATTGGTGCCTTACTGGTTTTGATGCTATATATATGGCTCAACGCAATCATTTTGCTTCTAGGTTTTGAACTCAACGCTGTCATCAACAAATTCAACAAGATCAAATAATGCCCTATTTTGTAGATGTCATATTGCCCTTGCCGTTGCCCAAACCCTTTACGTATCAAATAACAGAAGCTGAACATGACTTTATCAAACCTGGCACTCGGTTGGTGGTCCCTTTTGGTAAAAAGAAAAAATATGCAGCTTTGGCAGTAGAGACGCATACAAGAATTCCTACCTATGAAGCCAAATGGATCGATTATATAATCGATGAGCATCCGATGGTTACTTCTTCTCAACTCAAACATTGGCAATGGATTTCTGAGTATTATATGTGTCCTATGGGCTTGGTGTTAAGGGCTGCCGTACCCAGTATGTTGCTTTTGGAAAGCGAAACCGAATTGGTTCACTTACAGGCACCTACATCAAATTTAAGCATTAGTAACAACGCCAGGTTGTTGTGGGATAAATTAGCTTCTGTCGAAAAAATCCCTTTGGCACAAGTAAGTGACTACACAACCGCCCAAAATCCCTTTAAAGTGGTTCAAGAGTTGCTCGATCACAAACTGATTGCCACACGTGAGCAGGTTTATGGGCGCTACGCACCCAAAGAAGAAGTCCGGCTTTCCATGGCTCAAGAATATCAAAAAGAAGATAAGCTTATCACTTTGTTGGCATCTCTCGAAAAGTTTGAAACCCAACGCCAGACCCTTCTGCAGATGACACAGCAAAAACAACCGATTTCGCGTCCTGTTTTTTACAAGCTTCCAGGTGTTTCCAAATCTTCGGTGCAAACTTTACTCAAAAAAGGGGTTTTTGTGGCCACCAGCCATAAGGTAGATAGGTTACCCATTAAGACAGACGCTGAATCTCCACTGAAGTCTTTGACCCAAGCCCAACAGCATGTTTTAGAGCAAATCCAAAACACCAATAAGAATCCATCCGTACATCTATTGCATGGTGTCACAGCTTCTGGAAAAACAGAGGTCTATATGCATTTAATTCAAGATGTGTTGAATGCAGGAAAGCAAGTGCTGTTCTTGGTGCCTGAAATCGCGCTCACTGCCCAACTTATCCAGCGATTGCATCAGCATTTTGGCAGGCAGATGGCGGTCTACCACTCACGCTATTCTCAGAGCGAGCGCGTGGAGGTTTGGCGGGCTTTGTTGGAAAAAAAGCCTACCGTCCAACTTATTGTAGGCGCACGATCTGCTGTACTACTCCCTTTCTCTGATCTTGGACTTATAGTAGTAGATGAATCACACGAATATGCCTACAAGCAGTTCGAGGCAGCACCTCGCTATCATGCCCGAGACGCTGCGGTGGTGTTAGGACAAATACACAAGGCAGCTGTGGTTTTGGGTTCGGCCACTCCTTCAATAGAGTCCTACCACAATGCCGCCCAAGGTAAATACCACTTAAACACATTAAACCAACGGTTTGAAGGGTTTCAACTCCCAACCATTGAACTAATTGACCTAAAATCCACCCAAAAAAAACGACAAATGCAAGGGGTGTTTTCCCCACCTTTGATAGAAGCAATAAAGGAAACTTTAAAAAAGGGAGATCAGGTAATATTGTTTCAAAACCGAAGGGGATATGCGCCCTTTGTCAGTTGTGTGGCTTGTGGACATGTGCCCCAATGCACCAGCTGCGATGTAAGCCTAACTTACCACAGTCATAGCCAGCAGCTTAAGTGTCATTATTGTGATTATGCGATTCCGGTTCATGGCCATTGTACGGCTTGTGGAACCCCCCAGCCACGCCCCATGGGGTTGGGAACCCAACAGGTAGAGGAAGAGGTTGTTAAACTGTTTCCCAAGGCACGTGTGGCTCGTATGGATACTGATACTACTCGTGGCAAGAATGGGCACCAGCTGTTGATTGATCGTTTTCAAAACCGTGAATTAGACATCTTGGTGGGTACCCAGATGCTAACCAAAGGCTTGGATTTTGGTGGCGTATCGCTGGTGGGTGTGGTTCAGGCAGATGGACTACTACATTTCCCCAATTTTAGGGCACACGAAAGAGCTTTTCAGATGTTGTTGCAGGTAGCAGGTCGTGCAGGTCGTGCGGGCCAACACGGCAGCGTGCTTGTGCAGACCTATGATGTTCATCACCCCGTTTTGACTCAGTTGATAAACAACGATTATCAAGATATGTTTGGCAGTCAAATACAACAACGTAGTCAGTTTAAGTATCCGCCTTTTCAGCGTCTGATACGTCTTGAGTTCAAGCACAAGAGTTTTGCTGTGCTGCAAGAGGCTTCCAACTGGTTTGCTTCGGCTCTACGCGCCAATTTCCCAGAAGTTTTAGGTCCCCAATCACCCCCAGTAGGTCGCGTTCGCAACCAATATGTGATGCACATATTGCTAAAACTCCCGGCTGATAAATCCACCGCCCCACCCAAGTCGCAAATCATGCGTGTGGTTAACCGTTTTGAGCAAATTGCATCGTTTCGTTCGGTTCGGATTCATATAGATGTAGATCCTATTTGAAAGTTTTTAGAATTCAATTCAATTTATATTGGAAAGAAGGTTTGTGAAATACAAACAAAAATGATAATTTCGCTGCCCAATTTAGAATTATGAATCATTACGAAACTGTTTTCATTTTAAATCCCGTTTTATCTGATGATCAGGTAAAGGAAGCAGTTCAAAAGTATGCTGATTTCATCACCTCCAATGGAGGTACGCTTGTCCATCAAGAAGACTGGGGTCTCAAAAAGTTTGCCTACCCCATTCAAAACAAAAAAAGTGGATTCTACCACCTTTTTGATTTTCAGATAAGCCCAGATGCCATCAATGCTTTCGAACTGGAATTTAGGAGAGATGAGCGTGTGATGCGCTATCTCACGGTCAAACTCGATAAGCATGCCGAAGCATGGGCCG
>JBMYKI010000053.1:0-7276 GCA_049595235.1 Flavobacteriaceae bacterium | reverse complement strand
ATCAAATCGCTATGCCCACCCAAGTATTTGCTGGTAGAATGCACCTCCAAGTCCACCCCCATAGCCAAAGGCTGTTGAAACAAAGGCGTTGCCCAAGTGTTGTCGATGATGGTTTTGATATTGTGTGCTTTGGCCAGTTTTACCACCGATTCGATATCTTGTAGTGAAAAAACAACCGATGCAGGACTTTCAAGATAAATCAGTCGGGTGTTGTCTCGGAGGACTTTTTCAAAATCACTGATTTCGGCACCTTCGACGAAACTTGTTGATATTTTCATTTTGTATGACAAATATTTTTCAAACAAATTATAGGCTGGACCGTAAATGTTATTGATAGTAATCACATGGTCACCGGGACGCAAATAATGCATACAAGCAGCCGTGATGGCAGCCATACCAGAGGGAAAAAGCTGTGCCTTCTCCCCTTTGGCCAAAGCAGCTATTTTTTTGGATACCAAGGTTACGGTAGGGTTGTTGCCACGGGAGTATATAAATTGGTTGGGTTTGTCGTCAAATGCCCTATCGAGTTCGTCCCATCCATCAAATACAAATAAAGAGTTTTGGTACATGGGCGGGACAACAGCCGAGTTGTAGTCTTTCGGATCTTCTCCTAAGTGCATTATGTCAGTTTCTATTCTATTTTTTTTCATTTTTTCCTTTGTTATTTTCGTGATAAAAGCAACCTATTCCTGTGATGGCCAGCACAGGCGCCACCACCAAATTGACCAATGACAACAACTGCCAATGCCAATAATCAGCATGCGCCACACCCAGCGTAGCTACCATAAAAAGAGAAGTCGAACTCCACGGGATCAAACTCTCCAACATGGTTCCATAGTCTTCAATAGAGCGAGAAAGCACTTTTCTGGAAATCTTAAAACGGTCATATTGTTTTCGAAACGCATCGCCAATGATGAAACTGGTAGCGGGTTGGTTGGAGGTGATGGCGTTGGTAAATCCTGTAGAAGCCAAAGACGATAAAATAACCGCCGAACGTGTTTTGGCAAAGGCAAACACCCTATTGACAATCCGGGGCATGGCTTGTGTAACATCTAGTGTGCCTATAAAAGTCAAAGCCATTAGAGTGAAGATTATAACCTCGTTTAGGGCATACAGTCCTCCTCTATTGAGTAAGACGCCTACCCTTTCGGGTATGTCAGTTGCCCAAGGGGTCATATGGGTGTGAAATCCGTCCTTAAGAGCAGTCAAGACGTTTTCGAAAGTAAACTGCTGAAATCCCAAAGCCAACACGCAAGCCAAAGCACAAGAGGTCAATAAAGTAGGCAGTGTGGCCATACGCCTTAGCGAACCCATCAAAACCACCAAAGGGGGCAGTAACAACAAGAAGTTGAAATCAAACATACTTTCAAGGGTCGTAAGCATCTGTAGGGTTTCAGGGCTGTTGGTATCTTGAAGCAAAGGAGGATGGGTATAACCCAATACAAAAAAGACCACAACCACAATACAAGCCGACGAAGCAGTTGTGTACATCATGGAGCGGATATGTTCATACAAATTGACATCAACGGACAAAGCCGCCAGGTTGGTGGTGTCTGAGAGAGGCGACATTTTATCTCCCATGTAAGCCCCTCCGATAACCGCGCCGGCAGTAATCCCCAAATGGGCATCTACGGCCGAGGCGATGCCCATAATTACGGTACCAATAGTCGCTGCAGAACCCCATGAAGTCCCAGTGAGGGTTGAAAACAACACCGGAATCAAAAAGGCTAGCACATACATATAACTAGGGTTGATGAGTTTGATGCCGTAGTATATCAACATAGGGATGGTGCCACTGATAATCCAAGTGGCAATCACAAGGCCTATAGAAAACAATATCAAAATGGCTGGAAAACCTTTGGAGAGTTTTTGAACGATGGCAGCCTGAATGTCGTTCCATTTAAAACCGATACACAACAAATGTGCAACAGAGAAAAAAGCCGCCAACAGAAATACAATTTCTAAGGGAAAGGCTTCTTTGTGAAACAGCCTGGGTTGCAGTATGAGTCCATAGGTGATCAGCACCAACAGAAAAAGAACCGGAACAAGAACATGAAAGAAGGGAACAGACTTCCCATTGACGATTTGAGACATAATAAAAAGTAGGTACTTCAAATATAGAAAAATATGTTTAGTTGGGATAAGAATACCCCCAAGTCATGAGTTTAGCCCCACTGTTAAAAACTTTGTTAATGAAGCCTTGCTGTGGTCTTTAGGTAGCCTAAACATTTGTGGTAATTTTATAAAAAACCAATAGGATGAATGATCGCCACAACGACCTACTGCGCATCCGCCCCGAAATCAAAAAGCATCTCACCTTCGACAATATGTCTGAAGAGGAACGTCTTCAAAACACCACACTCCGTCCGGTACTCAAACTGCAAAACCCGCTGCTGATCGCTGTATTTGTCAATTATGCGGTCAAACACAAAGGAGTGTTTTTTGAGCTATCCACAGAAAAAAGACTCGCCTATATCGAAAACGCCATCTGTAAAGACCAAAAGTTTCGCAATGCCCTCAAAGGCATGATCATAGGCCAATTTACACTAGAAGAATACCAAACCTATATCGAAAACTCTTCCAAACTCAACAAGCGTATGATGAATTTGGTTATCACCCGACTCCAAGACCAACTGCAGTTGTTGGTACCCCAAACCCTTTCAAAGGCAGTGTGAGTCAGTAATTTACTGTGTTTGCGGTGGAATATTTCCACCGCAAATGATCTATCAAATTATAGATTCCCCATCCGAATTAGTAGTCAGCACATCCGACATATAGTCCACAAAAGGACGTACGGCTTGTAGGGCAGCATCGACTTGTTGTACAAAATCGGGACTACACACGTTTTTTTCATCAAAGGGTTTTAAAAACAAAAACTGTTTTTTACGAATCAAGTCAATGTCGGGATGGTCTTTGTCAAAATCACGGGGGGCGGTTTTCAGCTCGCTGCCTTGTAGCACACCCCATATACTTGCAAAGTCGGGCGCGGCTACCAACTCACGAAACTCTTGGGCATCCATCGCCAATTCCTCTCGTATGCGTTTGAGGTCAGCGGGGTTGGGATCCCAAAAGCCACAGGCCAAAAAGCAATCTTTTGGAGCCAAATGCAGATAATAACCCCCGCGGTTGTGGGGTTTGGTACGGTGCCATGTAAGGCCAAAATGGGTTTTGTAGGGTGTTTTGTCTTTCGAAAAACGCACATCACGATAGATACGAAACAGCTTGAATCGGTCAATACTGTCATGGCCGTTTAGGGAATCTTTGACAGCCTCTCCAAACTGCTTGACCTCGGTTTCCAAAGATTTAAAACGGGGCTTATGCTCCATAAACCAATCTCTATGGTTGTTTTTTGACAGGGCGGTAAAAAACAGGAAAATATCGGGCGATAGTTGCATGCTTAAAAATACAAATTCCTGATGAATTTATAAATCAGCGAAGCATAACGCTCCGCCTAATAACCATTAACTAATAACTACTAACCAACAACCTAAACCAACGCTGATTTAGCTTTTTTCAGCAAGTTTGTCCGCCAGCCACATTTTGATTAGGGACTGTCTGGTCACGCCCAATCTATTGGATTCTTTGTCCAGAGAGGCTACCATCCAAGAAGGAAAGTCCACATTGACACGCTTGTGTTTGCTGTTGGGTTTTTGCACTTGGGTCAAGTCAAAATCATCCAAGACATCCTCGTTTTTGTCAAATTTTTTATCTAAATCAGTAGCTTTCATACAGTGCTATTTCTTTTGTTCTTGAGCGCCTTACAGAAATGATGCGAATCTTATCTTCTCTGAAAGTCACAATGGCAGACCAATGGAGGTTGTTTATTTTTCCAATGGTCAAATACCTAGGTTCATCTGTGTTTTTGGCCGGAAGCTGTATCATTTCAGGGTCATCCCATAAAACTTGTGCTTCTGTAAAATCAATACCGTGTTTTTCTTTGTTGGAAATGCTTTTGGCGATGTCGAATTCAAAACACATAATGTACAACAAATGTATAAAAATTATACTTTTATTATACTAATGTGTATATGCTTATTCCCAGAAACCCTTTTTTAAATAAAAAAGTATATATAACCGGCAACACCTATTAACCGTTAACTAATATCCACTAACTAACCAACAACCTACTTCTCTCTATTTTCCAAAACTGTGACCACATCTTGGAGCGAGTAGCCTTTGGCTTGAAGTAATATCAAATAGTGAAATAGCAAATCGGCAGATTCGTTTAAAAACAGTTCGTCGTTGCCATCTTTGGCTTCAATCACGGTTTCAACCGCTTCCTCCCCTACTTTTTGGGCAATCTTATTGATTCCTTTTTCGAACAAAGAAGCCACATAGCTGCCTTCAGGTTGCGTGTTTCTGCGCGAGGCGATTGTAGCTTCCAAACTACTCAAAAACCCATAGGAGGCCTTGTTTTCAGTGTTCCAGCAAGTGTCACTCCCCTTGTGGCAGGTTGGACCTTCGGGGCGTGCCAAAACCAAAAGAGCATCTTGGTCACAATCCACTTTGATATCTACCAAGTGTAAGAAATTCCCACTTTCTTCGCCTTTGGTCCACAATCTTTGTTTACTTCGGCTGTAAAAGGTTACTTTTTGAGTGTCATGGGTTTGGGTGAGTGCATCGGCATTCATGAAGCCCAGCATCAACACCACGCGAGTGTTGGCATCTTGAACAATGGCAGGAACCAATCCATCTGCGTGTTTGGAAAAATTGACTTTCATAATCTTACGGGTATTTGTCGGTCTCGTAGTACCGATTTTAATGTTTTGATTTCGATTTCTTTGTAGTGAAACACACTCGCTGCCAAGGCCGCATCGGCTTTACCTAGGGCAAAGGCATCCGCAAAATGTTCGATGGAGCCAGCACCACCAGAAGCAATCAATGGGATATTGACCAAATCAGCGACTTGTGCCAAAGCACGGTTGGCAAATCCGTTTTTGGTACCGTCGTGATCCATAGAGGTAAACAACAACTCCCCTGCCCCACGCTGTGCTACTTCTTGTACCCAGTCCATCAGGTCAATTTCGGTGGGCACTTTGCCCCCCACAAGATGTACTTTCCAATCTCCATTAATCTGCTTGGCATCGACCGCGCATACCACACATTGTGAACCAAATTTTTGCGCCAAAGCATTGATAAGTTCGGGGTTGCGAACGGCGGCAGAATTTACAGAAACTTTATCTGCACCATGTTGCAAAAGAACATCCACATCTTCCACACTAGCTATACCACCACCCACCGTAAAAGGGATGTCTATAGCTCGTGCCACTTCTTTGACTAGTTTCGATAGGGTTTTGCGACGCTCTTCAGAAGCTGAAATATCTAAAAACACCAATTCATCGGCACCTTCATCGGCATAGCGTTGGGCCAATTCTACAGGATCACCCGCGTCGCGCAATTGCACAAAATTGACCCCTTTGACCGTACGGCCATCTTTGATGTCTAAACATGGAATGATGCGTTTGGTCAACATGCGTCAGGGTTTAAAATATAGTTTTCCAAGGTTTTTAGGGAAATGCGTTTTTCGTAAATCGCTTTACCGATTATCACACCCTCACAGCCCATAGCCGCCAACTGGGGCAATTCATCAAATGTTGAAATCCCTCCGGAAGCGATTAGCTTGATGTCGGGCACTTCGGATAGCAATTCTTTGTAAAGGTCAAAAGAAGGACCTGCTAACATGCCGTCTTTACTGACATCAGTACAAATCACATAACAAACCCCTTTTGCTATGTAATCCTTTACAAAAGCGACCACATCCAAATCAGAAGTCTGCTCCCATCCGTGGGTAGCAATAAAGCGATCTTTGGCATCGGCACCTAGAATGATTTTCTCAGATCCATACGCTGACAACCATTTCTCAAACAATGCTGGTGATTTAGCCGCAACACTGCCACCCGTAAGTTGTTGGGCACCACTTTCAAACGCGATGCGTACATCCTCGTCTGATTTGATACCTCCACCAAAATCGATTTGCAATTGGGTATGGGAAGCGATTTGCTCCAGTACTTTATAGTTGACAATGTGTTGCGATTTGGCACCATCCAAATCGACCAAATGTAAATATTTTATGCCATGTGCTTCAAAAGTCTTGGCGACTTCAAGCGGGTCTTCATTGTACACTTTTTGAGTACTGTAGTCTCCCTTAGAAAGGCGTACGCACTTGCCGTCTATGATGTCTATGGCGGGGATGATTCTCATAATTCTAAAAAGTTTTGGAGCAATTGAGCACCTGCCTTACTGCTTTTTTCAGGGTGAAACTGTACACCATAAAAATTATCTTTCTGCAAAGCGGTACTAAATTCCAAGCCGTAGTTCATACTCGCAATGGTTTGGTCGCTCATTTTAGCATAATAGCTATGCACCATATAGAAATAGCTTTGGTCACAAATGCCCTCGAACAACCCTGAATCGGCATGACTACTCTTGTTCCAGCCCATGTGAGGGACTTTGAGTTGGTTGTCAAAACGTTTTACCTCAGTATCAAAAATCCCCAAACCTTTGGTGTTGCCTTCTTCGGTATGGGTACACATAAGTTGCATCCCCAAACAGATGCCCAAAACAGGTTGAGTAAGGGTTGGGATCAGTGTATCGAGTCCGGATGCTTGAAGTTTGGTCAGGGCACTACTCGCCTCCCCTACACCAGGAAAAATCACACGGTCCGCTAGTTGGATTTCATCTACTTTGTTCGTAAGTATGGTTGAAAACCCCAAGCGTTCCATGGCAAATCGGATACTTTGAATGTTGCCCGCGCCGTAATCAATGATGGCTATACTCATAGCATTCCTTTGGTTGAGGGCAATATCAGTTTTTCAGCATCTCTCTGTATGGCGGCTTTTATGGCTTTGGAAAACGCTTTAAAAATCGCCTCGATTTTGTGGTGTTCATTAAAACCTTCTGCCTTAATATTCAAATTGGCTTTGGCGCCGTCAGCAAAGGACTTAAAGAAGTGGAAAAACATTTCAGTAGGCATTTTGCCTATCATTTCTCGCTTGAAAGTGGCATCCCACATCAGCCAACTGCGCCCGCCAAAGTCCAAACTCACTTGTGCCAAACAATCGTCCATAGGCAGACAAAAACCATAGCGTGCGATGCCTAACTTGTCTCCCAATGCTTGAGAAAATGCTTCACCGAGTGCAATCGCAGTATCTTCAATGGTGTGGTGCTCATCGACTTCCAAATCGCCCTTGGTGGTCAATTCGATATCAATCCCTCCGTGACGTGCCAACTGATCGAGCATGTGATCAAAAAATGTAATTCCTGTGTCGATTGTGCT
>JBMYKI010000052.1:0-7659 GCA_049595235.1 Flavobacteriaceae bacterium | reverse complement strand
CGGTCTTAGCAACCATGATGGTGTCGAGGGGAATATCGATCTGAACAGCCCCCGAAGTACCCAATCTGATAAAGGTTAGTGGCGTATGAGCGGGTAGGGGACTTCCTGTTTGCAAATCCATGTTAAAAAGCGCATCCAGTTCGTTAATTACAATGTCAATATTGTCTGTTCCCATTCCTGTGGAGATTACGGAGATGGGTCTGCCAGACAACATACCGGTCTGGGTATGTATTTCTCTGGTTTGATGGGAATAACTAACCGTGTCAAAATGTTGGGCTACTGTGGAAACACGTTCTGGATCACCTACAGTAATAACTAAAGGGGCGCAATCACCGGGTTTGAGCCCCAAATGATAGAGAGAACCGTCTGGGTTCAGAATGAGTTCAGATGCCTTCATCCGCCCACGCGTTTGACTTGGTGGCCTTGTTGCCGTAGGTAATTCATGATTTTATCACGAAAATTCCCTTGTATGAGGATTTCACCGCCTTTGACAGTACCTCCGACACCGCAAAGCGACTTTAGAGATTTGGACATTACTTTAAGTTCATCGTCAGAACCTTCAAAGCCTTTGATAATCGTCACTGTTTTTCCACCGCGACCTTTGTTGCTAAAATGTGCCTCCAAGTGCTGAGTCTTGGTGGTTTTAGGCGGTTCATAGGTGCCTTCTGCTTCGGGAAACAGATTTTTTAGTTCGGAAAGGCTATTGAGTTTGGCCATACTATTTTCTTAAACCCAATTCACGCAAACGCTCTTCTAAAAATGCACCTGCGGTAATGTCTTTATATAGTTTGGGATTGTTTGCATCCACACAATGGGGCAGCACATCGAGTTTCATAGAGGAAATAGGGTGCATAAAAAATGGAATAGAATAGCGCGAGGTACCCCACAACTCCTTGGGTGGGTTGACAACCCTATGAATGGTAGATTTGAGTTTGTTGTTGGTGTGCCGTGAGAGCATATCCCCCACATTGATTACGAGTTCATCGTCTTCCGCAATGGCATCTAGCCATTCGCCTTTGTGGTTTTGTACCTGTAACCCACGACCTTGAGCGCCCATCAACAGCGTAATCAAATTAATATCCCCATGGGCTGCGGCTCGGACAGCTTCTTTGGGTTCGTCAGTGATAGGAGGGTAGTGGATGGGGCGTAAAATACTGTTACCACCTTTTACAAATGGGTCAAAATAATGTTCATCAAGACCCAAATGTATTGCCAAAGCACGAAGTACAAATACACCTGTTTTTTCGAGGGCTTTATAAGTTTCTTTGCCTACGGAGTTGAAGGTTGGTATCTCAATAACCTCAACGTTTTCAGGGTAAACTTCACCATCTGCAGGTTTGTCATATTGACCAAAATGCCAAAACTCTTTTAAATCACCCGTGGTGCGACCTTTGGCATGTTCTTTACCAAAAGCTGTATAGCCGCGCTGCCCAGCAAGACCTGGAATTTCGTACTTGGATTTCACATCGTCTGGCAATGCAAAAAAGGAGCGTATTTGTTCGTATAGTGATTCAACCAATTCAGGGCTTAGAAAATGTCCCTTAAGCGCCACAAAACCAATGTCTTCATAAGCTTTTCCAAGATTTTGGATAAAAGCATCTCTTTTGGCGGGGTCTTTACTTAAAAAATCTCTAAGATCAACAGAGGGTATTTGTTTCATGTCTTTGTGGTCTTTACACAAAAATAACCAATTAGTTCAATACATCCTCCACAGGTGTGTAGGTCAATTCAAAAGCATCGGCTACGGCTTGGTTAACCACATAACCATGTACGATATTGAGGCCATTTGCCAAATGAGGATGTTTTTTGCAAGCCTCACTCCAACCCAAATTGGCCAGTTGCAAAGCATAGGGTAGGGTGGTATGGATTAGCGCAGGGGTAGAGGTTTGTGGCACGGCCCCTGGCATGTTGGCTACCGCATAATGAAGTATGCCATCAACGCTGTAAGTAGGCGCTTCATGAGTAGTGGGACAGGTGGTTTCAAAACATCCGCCTTGATCCACAGCAACATCGACCAAAACAGCCTTTGGCTGAAGAAGCTTTAATTGCTCACGCCTGATCAGCTTGGGGGCTTTGGCACCCGGCACCAATACCGCACCAATCACAAGATGGGATTTTGAGAGTTGTTGCTCTATGGAATAGGGGGTCGAGTAGCATGTGTTTACATTGTTTGGCATCAGGTTATCCAATGCGCGCAACCTTTTGAGATTGATATCAAAAATGCTTACCGAAGCGCCCATGCCCGCGGCTATCAAAGCTGCTTGTGTGCCCACCACGCCACCGCCCAATACCATCACTTCTGCGGGTGGAACGCCTGGCACACCGCCCATTAGTATACCCAAACCGCCTTGGGGGCGTTCCAAATATTTGGCGCCTTGTTGGGCCGCCAATCTTCCGGCTACTTCTGACATAGGTGTCAACAGGGGAAGGGTACCCATATCATCTGTGATGGTCTCGTAGGTAACACAAACCGCCTTGGACTGAATCATCGCTTTTGTCAGTTCTTCAGAAGCTGCGAAATGAAAAAAAGTGAATATGATTTGATTTTCTTGTATATAACCGTATTCATCGGGAAGGGGTTCCTTGACTTTGATTATCATTTCGGACTTTACATACACCTCTTTGGCAGTTTCGATGACATGAGCTCCTGCATGTATATAGGCTTCGTTGCTATAGCCACTGCCAAGACCCGCATTTTTTTGTATATATACTATATGCCCATTTTGAATAAGGCTAAAAACACCAGCTGGGGTCATGCCCACACGGAATTCGTTGTTTTTGATTTCAGTAGGTATTCCTATGTTCATGTTGTATATATAACGATATACAATATTATAAACTATTTATATAACAATAAAGAATAGGAGTGTAAATTTAGCAGAATACAATTTTACATAATATAAATTATAGACATAATAATGATGTTTATTAATAACTTTAAAAAAAGGTGAAATAGTAGTGAATAAACATAGGTTATAAATATTCTAAATAATAAAAAAAAGAATAAAATACTTAAGATTAACTTTAATATGAATTCCTTCTGCACTACATTTATAACACCCAAATGAAACCTGACAAAGGCACTTGATTGAAAGCGTTTCACTAGGGAATTTTTGTCGAATTAAACCTAACCTACATGAAAAAAACCACTTGGCATTTTGCCTTTATCCTCATTCTTATTGTCTTTGGTTGTCAAACCAAGAAAGAAAAACCTGAAAAAGTTACTTACGGCAGGGTGCAACAGCAAGTTCAGCCCAACCAACCGGTCTCTTCCGAAATTGCAATTGACCTTACCAACAAAGGAATAGGGCCTGTTAAGTCGCACACGCTTACTCCCATCGACCCGATACTTGTTGAAAAAGGGAAAGAAGTCTTTAAAATCAAATGCACGGCTTGCCACAAAATGGAGAAAAAATTTATAGGACCCGCCCTCAAAGGTCTTTTGGATCGTCGTTCTCCGGAGTGGGCACTTAATATGATGATGAATCCGGAAGAAATGACCCAAAAAGACCCTATAGCCAAACAGCTCTTTGTGCAATACAACGGCTCACCCATGGCCAATCAAGACGTTAGTTTGGAAGAGGCTACTGCCCTACTCGATTATATCCGATCCTTTAACCCTTAAATAATTTCTTATGAACTCTCTTCAAAAACTATTTAAAAACCCTGTTTTTTTACTCCTGTTTTGGGGTGTCCTTGTGGTCTTATTGGTAACCACTTTGGTCAACCAAACAACTTCATCTGAAGGTGGTCTTATTTCGGGTGATGTTCCATCCAAAGTGTATGTAGAACCCGGTCAGCACGATGATTTTTACGGCTTTTTCTCGGGTGGTTTCAGCGGACAAGTAAGTGTCTATGGCTTGCCATCTGGAAGACAGCTCAAGGTAATTCCCGTTTTTTCGGTGGATGCCGAAAAAGGATATGGCTTTAACGAAGAAACCAAACCTCTTTTGAACACCAGTTATGGCTTTATTCCATGGGATGATTCCCACCACCCCCATTTGTCACAAACCGAAGGCATACACGATGGCAAATGGCTGTTCATCAATGGAAACAACACCCCACGCATTGCACGAATAGACCTGACTACTTTTGAAACTGCTGAAATATTGGAAGTTCCCAACAGCGCCGGCAACCACTGCTCAGCCTTTGTGACAGAAAACACAGAATACGTAGTGGCTTCTACACGATTTAGCGTGCCCATTCCCCAACGCGATGTCCCCATTGATTCCTATAAGGAAACTTTTAAAGGAGCCATATCATTTGTATCTGTGGATGACACATCGGGTGACATGGACCTTGCCTTTCAGGTTATGGTGCCTGGATTTGGCTACGACTTGGCCCGTGGCGGAAAGGGTAAATCCCACGGATGGGTATTCTTTACTTCTTATAATTCAGAAGAAAGTCACTCCCTGTTGGAAGTCAATGCCTCACAACATGACAAAGACTACATCCTTGCTTTGAATTGGAAAAAAATGGAGGAATACATCGCTCAAGGGAAATTTGAGGATTTTCCAGCCACCTATTTCGATAACGAATACAGTGAACACACCCATATGGCCACATCAACCCAGAAAAACGGGGTAAAAATGTTATATCCTAAAGACTTGCCTGGTATTGCATACCTCATCCCTACCCCCAAGTCACCCCACGGGGTTGATATAGACCCATCGGGTGAGTATATAGTAGGAAACGGCAAGCTTTCTGCAGACATGACGGTTCATTCGTTTGACAAAATCATAGCTGCTATCGATAACGAAGATTTTACAGGAGAGATACAAAACATCCCTGTAATCAATTTTGAGAGTGTCGTTCACGGTACTTTAGAACAAGCCGGTTTAGGCCCCTTACACACGGAGTTTGACGATGAGGGAAATGCCTATACTTCCTATTTTATTTCCTCAGAAGTAGTCAAATGGAAATTGGGCTCCTATGAAGTCATTGACCGTCAACCCACTTACTACTCTGTAGGTCATATATTGGTGCCGGGAGGCACCACACGAAAGCCATGGGGTAAGTATCTGGTCGCTATGAACAAAATCACAAAAGACCGTTATCTGCCCACAGGACCCGAACTCAATCATTCGGCACAGCTCTACGATATATCAGGTGAAAAAATGGAGCTTTTGCTCGATTTTCCCACCATTGGAGAGCCTCATTATGCCCAAGCCATTCCTGCGGATCTGGTGGCGCCAAACTCCAAAAGGATTTATGCTTTGGAAGACAACCACCATCCCTATGCTGTCAAATCGCAATTCGAGGGTCGGGTGGAAAGATCGGGCAAAGAAGTTCATGTGTATATGAACAGTATAAGGAGTCATTTTTATCCAGATAACATAGAAGGAATTCGCGTAGGCGACCGTGTCTATATCCACCTGACCAATTTGGAACAAGACTGGGATGTACCACACGGATTGGGTGTGTTGGGCGCACAAAACGCAGAGTTGTTGGTCATGCCTGGCCAAACAGAAACCTTGGTGTGGGAACCTAAGTCTGTGGGCATCTATCCGTTTTATTGTACAGATTTTTGCTCTGCTTTGCATCAGGAAATGAGTGGTTACATTCGTGTATCTGCTGCCGATGCAAACACTAAACTAAGATGGTCGCTGGATGATGAGTGGGTGGAGTAAGGATCGCATTTGTATGCTGGTGGGTTCTTTGACCCTGGTAACTCCTTTTTTCTTTCCGGTATGGGTAATTTCCCTATCGGCACCGCAATACACCGAACCCGTTAAGATGTTTATACATCCTGACGGGTTTAGCGGGGAGATACAGACCATCAACATCCTCAACCACTATGTGGGTATGAAAGACATACCAGAACATATGACGGAGTTTGTCTTATTTCCCATCATCATCGTGGCCATGATGTGTCTTGGAATACTGGTTGCTTGGATGCAAAAATATTATGGGCTGTGGATTGTGTTATTTTTATTAATCGCCTGTGTTGGCGTATATGATTTTTATATATGGGGATACGACTACGGGCACAACTTAGACCCCAAAGCCCCCATAAAAATCCCTGGCCAAGCCTATCAACCCCCACTGATTGGCAGCAAAGAGATTCTCAATTTTAAGGCAGTCTCCATGCCTACATGGGGTAGCTTGGGCGTGTTTTTGTCGTTGGTACTTGCCTTTTGGGCATATCACTTAAAAAGACACAAAAATGTATAAAAAAGTCTTGTTTCTGTTGGTGTTATTGGGTTGTAACAAAGGCCCCCAGCCCATTGCTTATGGATCAGACGTGTGTCATTATTGTCAAATGAGCATTGTTTCCAGGCCCTATGCAGCACAGTTTGTTACCACTAAAGGCAAGGTCTATAAATACGATGCCATCGAGTGTTTGGTGCGTCACCGCCCCGCAGAGGGCACGGCTTATATTCATGATTTCTACACCCATCAAGTTTTGCCTGCGCAAGAAGCGGTGTATTTGATTCACGATAGCATCCGATCACCTATGGGTGCCAACCTGGCAGGATTTAAAGAACACGCTGATGGATTTAGTTGGGAAAAATTACATGAGATACTTCGTTAGCCTGTTTTGGGTGATGGGCTTAAGCGCGCAGTCCATCGATCTGCAAATAGCAGCCACAAAGCATGGAGACACCCTTTTTCTGACTGGAGAGCACAAGGCCTATGACATACAAATCGATAAACCAATCACGATTATTGGAAATGATGCCGACATTGATGGTCAGCATAAAGGTTCTGTATTTATCATCACTTCTGACAGTGTGGAGTTATCAGGTCTCAGAATCAAAAATGTGGGACATAGCTACACCCAAGACCATGCAGCTATCAAAATAAACAACGCAAGTCAGATAATTCTACAAGATAACCACATAGACAAGGCGTTTTTTGGAATTTATTTAGAACGGTCCAAAAAGGTTAAGATCATTGGGAACACCATTCGTGGCGATGCCCGTAGCCAGTCGGACTCCGGAAATGGTATCCATGTATGGAACTGCAAAGAATTGGTAGTACAAAACAACACCGTTGCCGGACTGAGAGATGGTATCTATTTTGAGTTTGTACACGACAGTCAGATAGAGAACAATCAAAGCCATAACAATTTGCGCTATGGGTTGCATTTTATGTTTTCGAACCACAATACCTATTCCGACAATGTGTTTACACAAAATGGCGCTGGAACTGCGGTGATGTTTTCCAATCATGTTCAAATGCGTAGAAACCGATTTTCTCACAATTGGGGCAGCCACGCCTATGGCTTGCTCCTCAAAGAGGTCAACGACTTGGTCGTAGAGGAGAATATTTTTGAAAGCAACACCATCGGCATCAATGCCGAAGGACTGAACCGCATTGTTTACCGGTACAATCTTTTTAAAAACAACGGTTGGGCCGTTAAGTTCAGAGGCGCTTGTACAGGAAATCGATTTAGTAAAAACAACTTTATCGACAACGCTTTTGATATTTCCTATACCGGCCCGGTGCACGACAACCGATTTGTGAACAATTACTGGAGTCGGTATCAAGGATATGACCTGAACAAAGACAAAATGGGTGATGTGCCCTACCGCCCTGTAAAACTATTTTCTGTCATCATTAACAAAACACCTGAAGCCTTGGTGTTGTTAAAAAGTATGTTTGTCGGTTTGCTCAACCATTCAGAGCAGGTCTCCCCTATTTTTACACCATCAT
>JBMYKI010000051.1:0-8017 GCA_049595235.1 Flavobacteriaceae bacterium | reverse complement strand
CATATCGCAAACCACACAATATCGATACAATTTTATGACCGGGAGAGCCAACACGGATCAATATTTCAAAATCCGCGGTCTTACACTTGGACTTGCCAAGCGCCTTCGTGTTCCAGATGACTATTTTACCCTCTCTCAGTCTATTGGTTATCAATACTATGACCTGAACAACTACTTTACAGGCCTCTTTACTTTTGGAGATGGGGTGTCTAACAACCTATATTATTCCATTGCGTTGTCTCGAAACAACACCTTTACCAATCCTATTTTTCCATTAGGAGGTTCTCAATTTTCCATCAGTGCCAAACTGTCTTTTCCTTATTCATTAGTAAACGGCGTGGATTATGCGAATCTGGGTGATTTACCAGCGTATCAGGACAAAGACGGAGAGCCAGACAATGCCAAGATCGATCAGGAAAAATACCGTTGGTTGGAATTTTACAAACTCAAGTTTTCTGGAAGTTGGTACAGCCGCATAGTAGATAAACTTGTATTGAAGACTCATGCCGAATTTGGTTATTTAGGGGCTTATAATGATGACAGAGGTGTTATTCCCTTTGAGCGTTTCTACTTGGGTGGAGACGGGCTGTCTCAATATGCGCTAGACGGACGCGAAACTGTTTCTATGCGCGGCTATGAAAACCAATCACTATCGGATCAAGATGGCTCAACGATCTATAACAAGTTTTCACTCGAACTTAGGTATCCTATCACCTTAAAACCCTCAGCTTCGATTTATGCTTTGAGCTTTTTAGAAGCTGGTAATGCCTATAACAATTTTCAGCAGTATAATCCGTTTGATATGAAAAGGTCTGCAGGGTTTGGCATTCGCATATTTATGCCTGCCTTTGGACTTTTGGGCATAGATTTTGGATATGGGTTTGACAGCGACCAAAGTGGCGATTTGTCTGCACATGGTTGGGAAACCCATTTCATCATTGGGCAACAATTTTAATCTGATGAAGCGTATATTATGTATTGGTTTAGTCTTGGCAGGGATGATGTCTTATGCCCAACAGCAGGTACGCGTAGGGTTTTTAGATGTGAATCGTGTGTTAGAGGGCTTGTCTGAATACCAAACTTCTAATGCCCAATTGGAAACCAAAATTGCGCTTTGGAAAGAAGAAGCAGAAACGCGACAAAAGCAAATCGATACCCTTCAGAAAATCTTAGACACAGAAAAGCCCTTGCTTACACAAGAAATAATAGAAGAACGTACAGAAGACATTGCATTTGAGCAAGAACAGCTAGACGCCTACAAGCAGAAACGTTTTGGACCCGAGGGAGATTGGATGGCTCAAAAAGTGATCATCCTCCAACCCGTTCAGGATAAAATTTTAGACGCAGTACGCGAGGTCGCAGACAATAGAAAATTGGATTATGTATTTGACAGAAGTGCTGAAATTTTGGTATTCCATTCGGAAAAAAAATACGATATTAGCGAACTTGTTATTCGATACATAGAACAGGAAGACAAGAAAAAAGCACGTGAGGAACTGGTAGAATCACGCAAACAAGAACAAAAAGCGCAACGCAATCCGGCGGCTGAAAAAAGACGTCAAGCTTTGGCAGAACGCAAAGCAGAGCGAGAACGTAAGTTGGCAGAACGCAAGAAACAAAAAGCGTCAAAAAAGAATAAACAAGCGACTGAAGCCAAAGTAGAAGTCAAAAGGGAGGTCAAAGAAAAATTAAGCCCCGAAGAAAAAAAGGCGGAACGAGAAAAAATCTTGCAACAAAAAAGAGAAGCACGTATCAAAGCGCTTGAAGCAAGAAAAAAAGAACTTGAAGAAAAGAGAAAACAAGCAAAAAAGTAAATTTAATTTAAGAATACAATGAAAATGAAACCTTTACATTACATAGCTAGCTTATTTGTCGTTTTAATGAGTTTTACAGCCCAGGCACAGAGCAAAGTAGCCCACATCGATTTCCAAAAGTTGGTGAGTGAAATGCCTGAAGTAATAGCAGCGCAAGAGGAAATCCAAAAATTAGAAAAAGACTACACAAACGAAATTGAGGCCTCTTTCAAAGAGTACCAAACCAAACTACAGAACTACTCTGCTGATGCTGAAAATCAAACTGATTTGACCAACCAAAAAAGACAACAAGAGTTGGCAGGTATGGAGCAAAACATACAGCAGTTCCGTCAGACGGCACTGCAAGATGTACAAACCAAACAAGCCGACATGCTTCGCCCTTTGATTGAAAAAGCACGCACCACCGTTCAAAGCGTAGCCAAAGCCCAAGGTTTTGACTATGTATTGGATGCGAGTCAAGGCTCACCCGTGTTGATGTCTGAAGGTAAAGATTTGATGGCCGATGTCAAAAAAGAATTGGGTATATAAACCATAAATACTTTAGTACAAAACTCAAAAAACTGTCCACATCGGGCAGTTTTTTATTTTTGCTATATGGACAACGCTCCGATTGGAATTTTTGACTCTGGCATAGGCGGTCTTTCAGTTTTGAATGAGATTGCCAGCTTGCTGCCCAACGAAAATCTCATTTATGTATCTGACAACGCATACGCACCCTACGGGGCTTTGTCCAAAAAGGCCATCCAAGAAAGAAGCCATGTGATTACCCAATGGTTTTTAGAACAAAACTGTAAAATGGTGGTAGTCGCATGCAACACAGCCACCACAAACGCAATTTCTCTGCTAAGAAACACATTCGAAATCCCTTTTATTGGTATCGAACCAGCGATCAAACCTGCTGCCTTGAACACAAAAACTGGGGTGATAGGTGTGTTGGCCACGAAAGGAACTTTGGCTAGCGATTTGTTTCACCAAACCGCACAAACCTATGCTGATGGAATACAAATAATCGAACAAGAAGGGAAAAACCTTGTCACTATGATCGAAGGAGGCATCACGGGTGGTCAATCCATGGAGCAACTTTTAAAAACCTATGTGACTCCTATGCTAGATGCAGGGGCAGATCACTTGGTTTTGGGGTGTACACATTATCCCTTCTTGATTCCTGCCTTACAAAAAATATTACCTAAAGAAGTGCAGATTGTAGATTGCAGTCCCGCTGTGGCCAAGCAAGTGGGTCGCATTTTAGAAAAGTATCAGCTGTTATCACCCAAAGACCGAACAGTAGAGACCCGTTTTTACTGTACGGGGTCAGAAAAGCCTTTGACCCAGCACCTGCCTCAAGACACATCCATCTGCTCACTCAATCGTTAGCGAAACCAGTCGGCATAGTGTAAATAATTGTTAGCAATTCGGTGAATTTCACCCTCCAATAGGTCTTGAGAGACCTCTTTTATTTTTTTGGCTGGAACACCCCCAAAAATGGTTCCTGATGGTACAATAGTTCCCTGTGTAAGTACTGCTCCTGCCCCAATGATACTATTTGACTCAACCACACAATCGTCCATCACAATCGCACCCATACCAACCAACACATTGTCGTGAATCGTGCAGCCGTGTACGATCGCATTATGACCAATAGATACATTATTGCCAATTTGGGTAGGACTTTTTTGGTAGGTAGCATGAATTACCGCCCCGTCTTGTATGTTGACTCGATTCCCAATTCGAATGCTATGGACATCACCACGCACCACAGCCTGATACCACACAGAGCAGTCATCGCCTATAACAATATCTCCTATAAGGGTGGCGTTTTCGGCAAAAAAACAATTGGAGCCATAGGCTGGGGTCTTTTCTCGAACCGTTTTAATAAGCATATCTAAAAGTAATAAATCACAAGCACTCTTAAACCCAATGATTGCGTATTTTAGCAACAAAATTGCTGTATGTACCACTTTGATATTGAAAATACGGACCAAAAAGAAAGAATTCGTTTGTGTAGTGATAAAGTTTTGTCGGACAAAACGGTTTCATTCCAAAACATAGATGATGCTACGGATTACCCCTTGGTTCAGCAACTCTTCTACCTTCCGTTTGTCAAAAGTGTGCAGCTGACCCCAAATCACATTGAATTGGAGCGTTTTTCTATCTTGGAATGGAGCGAAGTTCAAGAAGAAGTCAAAGATCAAATTACCAATTTTCTCAACCAAGGAGGCTTGATCGAGAAGACCTCACAGCCCAAGGCTGCTGTCACGGTATATGCCGAAAGCACACCCAATCCTGCAGTGATGAAATTTGTTGCCAATAAATTATTGGTCACTCAAAGTTTTGAAGCAAAGAACATAGATGAAGCCCAAGGTGCCCCGCTCGCTTTGGCCTTGTTTCATATGCCTTTTGTAAAAGAAGTATATATCGATGAAAATTTTGTTTCTGTTAGCAAATTTGAGGTTGCTTCTTGGGAAGAGGTCGTACAAGATGTCCGTAACTTTATTAGAGACTTTTTAATAGAAGGCAAATCCGTGGTAGATCAGGTTCAAAATGTCCAGGCCCTAGAAACTGAACAACCACAACACGAGGGTGTCTCGTTGGAGATTGTAAAAATCATAGACCAATATATCAAACCTGCGGTGGCTTCAGACGGAGGAAATATTGTTTTTGATTCGTATGACGCGTCTACCCAATCGGTTCAGGTCATATTGCAAGGCGCCTGCAGCGGCTGCCCTTCATCTACCTTTACCCTTAAAAACGGCATCGAACAAATGCTAAAAGAAATGCTTCCTGGAAAAGTAGCGCAAGTAACGGCACTAAACGGTTAGTTTTTGGGCAGTCCTAAGGCGTCTTTTTTACTTGGAGTCACTTGGAAAGACTTCAAATAGTCAGGGTCAAAATAAGCCAAATCCTCAAAATTTCCTTGCTGATATTTTTGGTAAGACAGGGTTGCCATTTGAGTAGCACTCGGGTAGATTTCTTCTTGGGGAAAATGAAAGCTAAGGTGCTGGGCTAAGATGTTTTTACATTTTTCTATACCCGTTCCAACAAAATACACCGCACCCATGTGGGCCCAATGTTCAAAGCTATTTTCAGAAATCACATGTGGTGAAGCGGGCTGGATGAGATTGTGATTTGCATCATAAACTGCCACATACACCTCATCGCGTCGGGCATCCATCATGGGTAGGATGTGTCCATCCTCTACACGGATTTCTTGGGCTATAATTCCCAAAGTAGGTAAGGAGATAAGTGGAATGTCACACCCAAAACACAATCCTTTGGCAGCGCCTACACCTATACGCAATCCCGTATATGATCCTGGACCCGCACTTACGGCCACGGCAGATAAGTCTGATGGGGCCATACCCACAGACTGTAACATACGTTTGATATAGATATGTAGCAGCTTCGAATGTTGATAGTCTTGATTGTTGGATTGCTCCACATGCACAAGCGCGCCGTCTGTAGCAAGAGCAACAGAGCATTGGGTGGTAGTGGTTTCTATATTAAGGATATGCGTTGGCATGCCCAAAAATAGAAAACAAAGCCCAATCTGTTTATATTTCGGTTATAGGAATCCCGAAATAAAGCTCCAGAACTTTGATCTTGAAAATATAATCATATTTGGTACGAACCCAGTCAGATTGGGCGGCTTCATACTGCTGTTTTGCACGACTAAATTCAAAAGCTGTCGCGGCTCCCACTTCAAATCGGCTTTGGGCATATGCATAGGCCTTTTGTCTAGAGTCAAGGGTTTTTTGGGCGGCGTCAAAAGCTTGTAAAGCGCCTCTAGCATCGTTGTAGGCTTGATTGACTGTGTTTTCTAAATCCAATACTTGTTGCTTGTACTGATATTCAGAACGAGACACATTTATTCGAGAGCGATCTACGCTATTTTTAGCAGCAAAACCATTGAGAATTGGAATGTTAAGACTCAGCCCAAAGTTGTGTCCGTCATTAAGCCTAAACTGCTCGTCCAAAGGCAAAGGACCTGCTACTTCTTGAATAGGAACAGGGCGCACTACAGTAGCTCCTGTGGCTTCTACAAATCCAATAGGTGCGAGCTCATCAACCCCGCTGTTGACCAGTCTATCTGCATATGAAATACGCGAGCTGTAGCTATAATATCCAGAAAGTCTGGGTTTGGTGGCCGCCTTGGCAATTCCCAAATCGGTCTGTGCAATTTCAACATTGGTTAAGGCGAGCTTAATGTCATCTCGGTGTTCCATAGCCTTTTGTACCAATTCTTGAGGAGATTTGTTTAAGATTGTTTCGCTGATTAAAGGAAATTCCTCTTCAGAGATGATAAAATTTTCGTAGTCCTCTATTAGGAGCAACTGTGCCAAAGAGATTTTGGCCAGTCTAAAATTGTTCTCCGCCACAATAGTTTGCTGTTCTTGTGCTGCTAGTGCTGCGCGAATTTCAAAAAGATCTCCTTCGGGAAGTACGCCTGTGTCAACTTGTTCTATCGTACGCCTCAATTCCTCTTGACTTATGGCTAGTTGTGCCTCCTCGGTACGCAAGACCTCACGACTAAACAAGGCCTGTAAATAGCTGTTTACGACCAATAGTACCACATCGGTCTTCATGTCTTCGAGTTGGTATTGATTTGCCAACACGGCAAGGTTCGAGCGCATCAATCGCAATACGTTTTGTCGACCGTTATAAATATCAACACCCACATTCAACGAGGCGTTGGTAAACTGTGTGGTCACATCTTCAAAAAGACCTGTTGTTATGTTTTGGTTAAGACCGATATTCCAAGAATGACCCGCAGAAAGATTGAAGGTAGGCAGAAAATTCCCTACTGCATCACGCTTGCCAGTTTCAGCATCTAATACACTCAAATAGGCCTGTTTGATCTGAAGGTTATGCTCGAGTCCATGCTCCAAAGCATCACGAAGGGTCCAAGAATGGTCTTGGGCATATGCTAACATGCCTGAGAGCCATACAAATGATAGGGATAGGATTCTTGTTTTCATGGTCATGATTTTATTCCTCATTGATTTGTTCGTCTCTTTCCTCCGTCTTATTCCATACTTTAATTTGGTCATCCTTGTCCAAACCACTAATAATCTCTACATTGATACCATCAGAGATACCTAATTCTACATCGCGGCGCTTAAATCTTTGATCCCCTTCCATAACCTGAACATAAGGGTCTTGGGTCTTGCTATCAAACTGCAACAAAGCTTCCCTAATCGCTGGAATACTGTCTTTTTGACTTAAGACCAAGGCTGCATTGGCGCTATACCCAGCGCGAATTGTAAAATCATCAGGGAGTAACACATCAGCCTCGATAGTAAATTGTACAGTTCCTTGTTCTTCCTCCCCTTTAGGAGCAATAAAGCGCAATGTGGCATCTAGCTCTTTGCCTTCTACAGCTCCTAGGCTGATAACCAGATTTACCCCTGGCTGAATCTTCGCAACTTCTGACTCATCTACCTTGCCTTCAAAAATCATTTTGGTCAGGTCTGCAACAGAAGCGATGGTGGTTCCTGCGTTAAAATTATTGGATTCGATAACCTGATCCCCTTCCTTTACAGGAATTTGCAACACCGTACCAGAGACGGTAGCTCTGATATTGGTATTGGCAGAGGAAGCGCCACCTGCAGAACCTTCTTTGATGATTTTGAAATCGTTTTCTACATTCAACAAATCTTGTTGGGCTTGGTTAAAACTCAATTCGGCTGCGTTGAACTCACGTTCGGAAATTATACCTCTTTCAAAGAGCCGTTGGTTTCGTGCAAAATCTTTTTCGGCATTTGTCATCACCAATCTGGCAACTTCGAGACGCCCTTTGGCGCTGTTAAGAGTTTGTTCGTTGGGTACGACTTTAATACGAGCTAACAAGTCACCTGTCTGAACCTTATCCCCTTCTTCTACCAAAATATCCTGTATGATTCCAGAAATTTGAGGTTTGATTTCGACCTCATCTTGGGGGATTATTTTTCCGGTTACCAATGTTTTTTCTGCAATATTGGTCACAAACAAAGTTTCCGTTTCGTAGACTGTAGATGACTTGGCATTGGTCTTTACAAAATAGGCCATGGCGAATAGTACGCCACCTATGGCAAAGGCAATTCCGATATATTTTAAGATTTTCATGTTTCTTGGGTTATTAAATTTAATGTTATTCTTCTCTTAATGCTTCAATAGGTTTAATACGGACAGCCCGCTGTGCGGGTATCATTCCGATGAGGGTTCCC
>JBMYKI010000050.1:0-8077 GCA_049595235.1 Flavobacteriaceae bacterium | reverse complement strand
CTTCTCGATGTCTTTTTCTTGAAAACTGTTTCCACTGGGATTGTTGGGTGAACACAAAAATATGGCCTTGGTTCTTGGGTTTATAGTGCTAAGTATAGATTTTATATCTAATTGAAAATCAATAGATAAAGGCACTTCTCTTAAAGTTATTTGATTGATTTCTGCCAAAACCTTATACATACCATAGGTGGGTGGCATAATTAAGATTTCGTCTTGGCTGGGTTCACAAAAAGCCCTAAATATCAAGTCGAGAACCTCATCGCTGCCGTTGCCCAACAGCAATTGATCTGAGCTAACCGCCATTTTTTGTGCCAAGACCAACTTCAGCGCTTTTTGTTGCGGATCTGGATATCGGTTGACACCATTGGGAAATGGATTTTCGTTGGCATCCAAATACACAAAGTCTTCTGTTTGGGTATCAAATTCGTCCCGTGCCGAGGTATATGGCTTTATGGCCAATACGTAGGGTCGCAATAATTGGTTGACATCAAAACTCATTTCAAATCCTTTAAACGTATACTTACAGCGTTTTTGTGGGCTTGTAAACCTTCGGCCTCTGCCATGGCTTCAACGGCTGGTCCTAAATCTTTTATACCCTTGGCGGAAATCTTTTGGAAAGTAATGGCTTTGAGAAAGCTATCCAGATTGACACCACTGTATTGCTTGGCATAACCGTTGGTAGGCAGGGTGTGGTTGGTTCCTGATGCATAGTCGCCAGCGCTTTCGGGTGTGTAATTTCCTATAAAAACAGAGCCTGCATTTTGCACATTTTTGACAAATCTGTCTTCATTTTGCATGCAAATGATGTAGTGTTCTGGTCCATAGCCGTTAATAAAATCTATGGCAATTTTTTCATCCGTAAACAGAATGGCCTTGGAGTTGCTCAAAGCGGTTTTTGCGATTTCTTTTCTGGGCAAAAGAGGAAGCTGCCTATCGATTTCTTGCTCAACAGCCTCAATAAGCACTGTCGAGGTACTTACCAATATCACCTGACTATCAGTGCCGTGCTCGGCTTGGGAAAGCAGATCAGAGGCCACATAGGCAGGATTGGCCGTATCATCTGCCACTACCAACAACTCACTAGGACCCGCTGGCATATCGATGGCTACCCCACATTGAGTGGCCTTTTGTTTGGCAGCAGTAACATACTGGTTGCCAGGACCCAATATCTTGTATACTTGCGGAATGCTTTCTGTGCCATAAGTCATAGCGGCAATGGCTTGAATGCCACCTACCTGAAATAAATGTGTCACGCCACACAAAGATGCGGCATAGCGAATTGGCGCAGCAATGGTGCCTGATTTGTTGGGAGGTGTGCAAAGTACAATTTCTCGGCAACCTGCCAATTGTGCTGGAATAGCTAGCATCAATACAGATGAAAACAAAGGCGCAGTACCTCCGGGAATATACAATCCCACTTTTTCGATGGCACGCTTCTCTTGCCAGCAAAGAACCCCTTCTTGTGGAGAAACCTCTACTCTGGAGGTGCGTTGGGCTTTGTGAAAGCTGTATATATTCGCATAAGCGCTATCGATGGATCGTTTAAGGTCTTCAGAAAGCTCATCAGCAGCTTGCTCCCAAGCTGATTTTGGAACCTCAATATTGTCTGGGCTGTAGTTGTCAAACTGGATGCTATACCCACGAACGGCCTTATCACCTTCTGATTGAATTGCATCAAAAACCTCATCGACAATCGGCAAAATCGCCTCATAGGAAGCCATAGGTCGTTGCTGTATCGCTTTCCATTCAGAAATAGGCGGATTTAAAAATTTTTTCATGCTTAAAATATATTTAGAGCACCATTTTTTCGATAGGACATACCAAAATATCTTGGGCACCTGCGGCTTTGAGCTGGTCAATTACCTCCCAAAACGTACCCTCATCGATCACAGAGTGCAAAGAACTCCACCCTTCATCAGCCAAAGGCATGATGGTGGGGGATTTTAGAACGGGTAAGATAGACGAAATGGTTTCAATACTATCATTGGGCACATTCATCAAAATGTATTTAGATCGACGTCCTTTTAGAACCGATTGGATGCGAAACTGGAGTTTGTTCAATAAGGCTTGTTTTTCATCGTCTAGAGAAGGACCTGAAGCAAGCACAGCTTCAGAGCGAAACAATACTTCTACCTCTTTGAGGTTGTTCTTAAACAGCGTAGAGCCACTGGAAACGATGTCACAAATGGCATCTGAAAGACCAATATTGGGTGCAATTTCTACTGATCCATTGATTATGTGCAAATCAGCCTCTACCCCGTTTTCAGACAAGAATTTCTTTACAGTATTGGGGTATGAGGTAGCAATTTTTTTGCCCTGCAAACTTTGAATTCCTTCATAGCTGTCGTCTTTGGGAACGGCCAAAGACACCTTGCAAGTTGAAAAACCAAGTTTCTCTGCAATGGCTATGCCCTCCCCTTTTTCAACCAATAGGTTTTCACCGATAATAGCAATGTCTATCACTCCGTCGCGTAGGTATTGAGGAATATCTCCATTGCGCAAGTAAAAGACCTCCATAGGGAAGTTTTTCGCCGCTGCTTTGAGTTGATCTTTGCCATTATCGATAGAGATCCCGCAGTCTTTGAGCAACCTCAGAGAGTCATCGTGAAGACGTCCCGATTTTTGAACCGCTATGTGTAACTTTTTTTTCATGATATTGCATTATTTATAACAAAAAAACCCGTTTGAAGCTCAAACGGGTTTTATGAATATATACTATATCCTATTCAACTCGCTTGAGGAAGGAATTTTGAATGATGGATATGTGTGTTTTTTTTCATTATGGGTGCAAATATGAAACAAAAATTTCAAAATACCCTATTGATTGCCCAAAATAATTGGCAGACCATCTTCTCCACTGCCAATTACTATCACTTTGGCGTTGGGTGATTCTGATAGTGTAAGGGTGGCTTCAATTCCTTTTTCTAATAATACATTTCTTGTTAATGAAGCATTTAAGATGCGGTTAGCCAGGGCTTTACCTTCCGCTTCAATTCGCACCTTTTCGGCTTCTTGACGCGCCTTTTCTAGTCGGAATTCGTATTCTAAAGCCTCTTGTTCTTGAGTGAGCTTACGCTGAATCGCTTCTTTTATCGAAGGAGGCAAAGTGACATCGCGCACCAAAACAGAGTTGATTTGAACATGCTGAGGCTCAACTTTCTTTTGGGTTTCTTCAAAAATCTCATTCTGAATCGCATCACGCTTGGTAGAGTAGAGTTGTTCAGGCGTATAACGTCCAATTACAGATCGAGCCACAGCGCGAATTTCAGGTACGATAACGATGTTGAGGTAATTTTCTCCTTTGGTTTTGTGAAGAATCCCCAGCTCATCGAGCTTGGGTTGGTACAACACAGAAACATCGAGTGAAATTTCAAGACCATTCGAAGAAAGTACACGCATGCCACTTTCAAACTCTTCTTGTTGCTTTATATCATAGATATATACTTTGTTCCAAGGCGCAATAATGTGGAAACCTTCTCCAAGAGGTGCTTTGTCTACGACCGTACCGCCTCCAAAGCGTTTCCAAACAACGCCAGCTTCTCCGTAACCTATGTTTACAGAGGACTTAGCAATAAAAATAAGTAATAACATGCCTATAACGACGATGGGCAATCCGATTTTTGGTAATGTGTTCATTAGTATAAATTAAAATAAATTAAATAATTAAGTGAGCATGCCGCCATCGACATGAAGTACTTGTCCAGTAATATAGGCAGAAAGATCAGAAGCCAGAAAAACACATGCGTTCGCTACGTCTTCCGGAGTGCCACCTCTTTTTAGGGGGATACCTGCACGCCAGCCTGCCACAACGTCTTCTGCAAGCTTGGCTGTCATTTCAGTTTCAATGAAGCCAGGAGCGATCACGTTGGAACGGATATTTCGCGAACCTAACTCAAGGGCTATTGACTTAGAGAAACCAATGATACCTGCTTTTGAAGCTGCATAATTGGATTGACCAGCGTTTCCTTTGACCCCAACGACAGAGCTCATGTTTATAATGCTGCCCTTTCTTTGCTTGAGCATGGTTCTCTGAACTGCTTTTGTCATGTTGAAAACAGATTTCAGGTTGACTTCGATTACTTTATCAAAATCTTCTTCTGAAATTCGCATCAACAAGTTGTCTTTGGTGATCCCAGCGTTGTTTATAAGAACATCTACAGCTTCGAAATCGACCAAGACATCTGCGACCAATTGTTGGGCTTGGTCAAAATCTGCCGCATTGGATTGGTATCCTTTGGCTTTTACACCTAAATCAATCAGCTCCTTTTCAAGTTCTTGAGCAGCTTCTACAGAAGAACTGTAAGTAAAAGCCACCGAAGCGCCATGTTGGGCAAATGTTATTGCAATACCTTTTCCTATACCCCTACTGGCACCGGTGATTAAAACAACTTTTCCTTCTAGTAATTTCATATTGTTAAGCTAAAACTTCTGCTACTTTTTTTCCTATTTCAGCGGGTGAATCCACTACATGAATACCACAGGCCGCCATGATGCGTTTTTTGGCTTCGGCAGTGTCATCGGCACCACCCACAATAGCACCGGCATGACCCATTGTACGACCTTTGGGTGCAGTTTCACCAGCTATAAATCCTACTACGGGTTTTGGGTTACCTTGCTCTTGTACCCAGTAGGCAGCATCGGCTTCAAGTTGACCACCAATTTCTCCAATCATCACAATACACTCGGTTTCATCGTCGTTCATAAGAAGCTGAATGGCTTCTTTTGTCGTGGTTCCGATGATGGGATCTCCACCTATGCCAATCGCAGTGGTAATCCCGAGACCTTCTTTTACGACCTGATCAGCGGCTTCGTAAGTGAGTGTACCTGATTTGGACACAATGCCAACATTCCCTTTTTTAAACACAAAACCGGGCATAATACCTACTTTGGCCTCTCCAGGGGTTATCACCCCAGGGCAATTAGGTCCAACGAGGCGTGCGCCGCGCTCTTTCACATAAGCGGCGGCTTTGACCATATCAGCCACTGGGATACCTTCAGTAATGGTTACAATTACTTGTATGCCTGCATCTGCAGCTTCCATGATAGCATCAGCAGCAAAGGCAGGGGGCACAAATATGATGCTTGTGTCTGCGTCAAGCGCTTTTACCGCTTGTTCAACAGTATTAAAAACCGGTTTACCCAAATGGGACTGACCTCCTTTTCCCGGAGTTACACCCCCCACAATTTGGGTGCCGTAGTCAATCATCTGCTCTGCATGAAATGTGCCTTCGCTTCCTGTAAAGCCTTGAACGATAATTTTTGAATGTTTGTTTACGAGTACGCTCATGTTATTGTTTAATACGTTCTATATAACTTCCTTTTTCAGTATCAACTTTGATTTTGTCCCCTTCGTTAATAAACAATGGGACATTGATTTTAGCACCTGTTTCCAAAGTCGCGGGTTTAGTGGCGTTGGTCGCTGTGTTTCCTTTGACTCCGGGTTCGCTGTGCGTGACTTCCAACACTACGCTTGCCGGCATTTCAACAGACAAAGGGATGCCATCATCTGCATTGGTCATCACCGTAACAATCTCCCCTTCTTTCATCAAATCTGGGGCATCAAGAATGTCTTTCTGCAGCTCTATCTGGTTGTAATCCTCGATGTTCATAAAATGAAAGGTGTCATTATCGTTGTAAAGAAATTGATATTTGCGAGTCTCTACTCGAACATCGTCAATTTTATGACCTGCCGAAAAGGTGTTGTCTATTACTTTTCCACTAGTTACACTTTTGAGTTTTGTACGAACAAAAGCCGGGCCTTTACCAGGTTTAACATGGAGAAATTCTATAATTTTAAATATATCGTTGTTATACCTTATGCACAAGCCTTTTCGAATGTCGGATGTTGATGCCATATGTTTATGATTGTGTGTACCCTTTCATGATACCACGTTGTGAGTCGCGGATGAATTGCAATATTTCATCTCGCTCGGCTGAAATTTCCATCTCTCCTTCAATGATTTGTACTGCTTGGGTGTTGTTATAATTTTTTTGATATAAGATCCTGTAGATATTTTGGATTTCCCGAATCTTCTGAGTCTCAAAACCTCTTCTTCTTAAACCTACAGAATTTACCCCAACATATGAAATTGGCTCCCGGGCTGCTTTTACAAATGGTGGAATGTCTTTACGAACCAAAGAACCTCCCGCTACAAAGGCATGGTTACCGATGGAGCAAAATTGATGCACAGCTGTCATTCCCGCTAAAATAACATGATCTCCTACGGTAATGTGACCTGCTAGAGTACTATTGTTAGAAAAAACACAATAGTCACCTACTATGCAATCATGAGCTACGTGTGAATATGCCATAATCAGGCAATTGTTACCTATGGCTGTTTTTCCGCGTGAAGAGGTGCCTCTGTTTATGGTTACACATTCCCTAATGGTCGTGTTGTCACCAATTTCAGCGGTGCTTTCTTCTCCGTTAAATTTAAGGTCTTGAGGAACGGCAGCTATGACAGCACCGGGGAAAATATTACAATTTTTTCCAATCCGTGCCCCTTCCATGATGGTTACATTGGATCCAATCCATGTGCCTTCTCCAATTTCGACATTTTTGTCTATTGTAGTAAAGGGTTCTATAACTACATTTTTAGCAATTTTAGCCCTTGGGTGTACGTATGCTAACGGTTGATTCATACTTCTGTTTCTTTTTTTCTGACAATCTGTGCCATCATTTCCGCCTCGGTAACCAATCGACCACCGCTATAGGCATATGCTTGCATATGGCAGATTCCTCTACGAATAGGCGAAAGCAGTTCGAGTTTAAACACCAAAGTATCACCTGGGACAACAGGGTGTTTAAATTTGGCTTGATCGATTTTCATAAAAAATGTCAAGTAGTTCTCTGGGTCAGGAACCGTGTTTAAAACCAGAACCCCTCCTGCTTGTGCCATGGCCTCTATTTGTAAAACACCTGGCATGACGGGTTGACCAGGGAAATGACCTTCAAAAAAGGGCTCATTCATGGTCACGCTTTTTACGGCCACTACGTGATTATCGCTTATTTCTAATATTTTGTCAACAAAGCGGGTTCTGCATGCAAATCAAACACAGGGACGCGGTTGCGTTTTTCTGTTTTGATGATTTTAGCCATTTTTTTAGCAAACTGTGTGTTAACGTAATGACCCGGCTTGGTGGCAATCACCTTGCCTCTTATTCTGGTGCCAATCAAAGCCAAATCTCCTATTACATCCAACAGTTTGTGACGAGCAGCCTCATTGGGATAATGAAGGGTTAGGTTGTCTAAAATACCGTTGGGTTTGACAGAAATCGATTTTTTCCCGAATGCTTTTCGAAGTTTGTCCATCGTTTTTTCGGAGAGTTCTTTGTCTACATAAACTATGGCGTTGTTGAGGTCCCCTCCTTTGATGAGGCCGTTTTCAAGCAACATTTCCAACTCGTGTAAAAAACTGAAAGTTCTAGCGTTGGCAAAATCTTTTTTGAAATCTGATAGTTGTTTTAGCGTTGCATTTTGAGTGCCTAAAACTTTGGTGCCAAAATCAACCATGGTGGTGACTTGGTAGTTATCACACGGTAACAGTGTAATTTCACAACCTGTTTCTTCGTCATAATAAGTGATATTCTCTTTGACAACATATTCTTCTCTTGGGGAATCTAGTGTGGCAATACCCGCCTTTTCTAGTGCTTCCACAAAGAACTTTGAAGAACCGTCCATTATGGGTGGTTCAGACGCATTAAGCTCAATGAGTACATTATCAATTTCAAGACCTACTAATGCTGCCAACACGTGTTCACATGTTTGAATTTTCACCCCATTCTTTTGAAGGGATGTCCCTCGCTGTGTATCTAGAACATACTGTACATGGGCTTCAATAATAGGATGTCCTTCTAAATCAACGCGACAAAAAGCATATCCATGATTGGCTGCTGCGGGCTTAAAAGTCATAGTGACTTCTTCACCTGTATGAATACCCACTCCTTTGAGGGTAATTTCGGACGAGATGGTGGTTTGATTAGCCATTATTTGTTAAGTTTTTTTTGGAGTTCGTGAAGCAGATTCATGTGTTTGGGTAAATTTTTAAAATGTACATAAGATCTACTAAATGCGTTG
>JBMYKI010000049.1:4868-8169 GCA_049595235.1 Flavobacteriaceae bacterium | reverse complement strand
TGTTCGATCCTATTTTGGGAGATTCTATAAGCTCAAGTGGATTGGTATCGCGAAAACCTTCCAATACCAAATAATCAAAAAACAACCGCAACCCCGATAACAATCGGGCTTGAGAAGGTGGTTTAAGCTTTTTAGACGAGGCATACACAAACTCCTGTACGTCAGAGGTTTTAATCTTAATAGGGTTTGTAGTGTTGTTGTTTTCGCTTAGGAAGCGTATCAATTTTAATACGTCAAAACGATAATTATCCACAGAATTTTGTGACAAGCCACGCTCTAGCTTGAGGTAGTCTAAAAAATCCGCTAAGGCATCATTCCAACGCATATGCAAAAATAAAGCATCCTTTGTTAAGATTGGGTTTGCTATTTTTGTAAAAATTCTGACATGAAGATTTCCATCATCAATGGTCCCAACCTAAACCTCTTAGGAACCCGAGAACCCGAGGTTTATGGCAACCAAAACTTTGAGGCATATTTTGAGCAATTGTGCTCACAATTTCCCGATTCAACTTTGAGTTACTACCAATCCAATGTTGAGGGGGAACTCATCAATGCGTTGCATCGTGTGGGTTTTGAGGCCGATGGAATCATTCTCAATGCTGCTGCCTACACCCATACTTCTGTAGGATTGGGAGATGCTGTAAAAGCCATTCAAGCTCCAGTGATTGAGGTCCATATCTCCAACACATTTGCCAGGGAAGATTTTCGCCATACCTCCTATATTACACCCAACGCCAAAGGGCTGATATTAGGCTTTGGTTTGGATGTATATCGATTGGCAATCGACAGTTTTTTGAATTCCTAAATGGGTCTGTGCTTATTACTGCTCGTGAGGGTTTTTTGAACAAACCAATCCACTAATTTATCGGGCAAGTAGTAAGCCATGAGTTTAAAAACAAAAACATTTCGATGAACGATATAGCGCGTTTTTGGGTTTTTACCACGCACACACTTGAGTATCAATTTTGAGATGCGCGCTACGGGTAGCGCTGTTCGCTCGGCATTTTCTATCATTGTATTGGCTTTTTTCAACACGTCGTTGTAATCCGTATCAGCGAAAGGCGCCATACTGTTGAGGTTTTTTCTCCAAATCTCGGTTTTGATGGGACCTGGTTCTATGGCGATGACTTGAATCTTATAGCGACGAAGCTCTCTTCTGTAGACATCAGTCATGCTTTCTAGTGCGTGCTTTGAAATAGAATAGGCACCATTGAACGGAGAGTTAAACAAGCCTGAAATGGAACTCATGTTGATAATACGACCAGGGTTGCCTTTAAAATAGGGATCTGCACCTAGTAATGGTAAAAACAAGTTGGTAATCCTGCGAACAGCTTTCAGGTTGATGTCTATTTGCTTTTCAAAATCCTCTTCGGACAAGTGTTGTAAAGGACCAGGTACAGCGATGCCAGCATTGTTGATCAGTGCTGTTAGTTGGGTACATTGGTCAAAAACCACCTCACAAGCTTTTTTCATGCTTATCAGGTCTTGCACATCAAACACAAGTGGGGTGAAGCGGTTTGGATAGGCTTTGAGTAGCCTATCCGCATCTTCTTCTTTGCGGACACTCCCGTAAATATGATAGCCTTCTTGATGAAGCAACCTAAGAGCATCACGACCAATCCCCGTGGAGACGCCTGTGATAACGATGTTTTTTGTCACCCTTTTCCAATTTGATTAGGAGTGAATGTACAAAAAAAGCAGCACAAAGTGCTGCTTATAAAAATGAGGTCTTACTTCTTCTAAATATGAATGACTTCATCGTAAGCTGCAGCCACTGCTTCCATCATCGCTTCGCTCATAGTGGGGTGGGGGTGAACGGCCTTTAGGATTTCATGCCCCGTAGTTTCAAGCTTTCTGCCTACTACGGCTTCGGCTATCATGTCTGTCACACCTGCACCAATCATATGGCATCCGAGCCATTCTCCATACTTGGCATCAAAAATCACTTTGATAAAACCATCTGTATGTCCTCCAGCTTGTGCTTTTCCTGAAGCGGTAAAAGGGAACTTACCAACTTTAATGTCAAAACCTTGTTCTTTGGCTTGCGCTTCTGTATAACCAACCGAGGCAATTTCAGGTTGGCTGTAGGTACAGCCAGGAATGTTGTTGTAGTCTATGGGCTCTACATCCAATCCTGCGATTTTTTCTACACACAAAATCCCCTCTGCAGAGGCTACGTGTGCCAAAGCTTGTCCAGAAGTGACATCTCCAATCGCATAATATCCAGGAAGATTGGTTTGGTAGTACTCATTGACCAGAATTTTATCCCTATCGGTAGCAATACCCAAATCTTCCAACCCAATGTTTTCAATATTGGTTTTGATGCCCACTGCGGAAAGAACAATGTCGGCCTCGATCACCTCTTCTCCTTTGGCTGTTTTTACAGTCACTTTTACACCCTTGCCTGAGCTGTCAACTTGGGTAACTTCAGACTCAGTCATTACTTTAATGCCACTTTTAGTAAAAGTGCGCTCCATTTGCTTGGAAATTTCTTCGTCTTCTACAGGTACAATTCTGGGTAGATATTCTACTAAAGTCACTTCTGTCCCCATGGCGTTGTAGAAATAAGCAAACTCTACACCAATGGCTCCTGAACCCACTACAATCATTTTTTTAGGTTGTTTGGGCAGGGTCATGGCCTCTCTGTAGCCAATGACTTTTTTTCCGTCTTGTGGGAGACTCGGTAGTTCGCGCGACCGTGCGCCTGTAGCAATGATGATATGGTCTGCTTCGAGGATGCTTTCTGTACCATCTTCTGCAGTTACAGCTACTTTTTTTCCTTTTTTGAGGGTACCATAACCAAAGATGACTTCAATTTTGTTTTTTTTCATCAAAAACTGAACCCCTTTGCTCATGGTATCAGCCACAGAACGACTGCGGTTGACTACGGCATCGAAATCTTTGTCATAGTTCTCAACTTTCAATCCGTAGTCTTCGGCATGTTTGAGATAATCAAAAACTTGTGCAGACTTAATAAGAGCCTTGGTGGGGATACAACCCCAATTTAGACAAACACCTCCTAAACTTTCTTTTTCAACAATGGCAGTCTTTAGTCCCAATTGTGACGCACGAATGGCGGTCACATAACCTCCAGGTCCGCTACCCAATACAATTACATCAAATTTGCTCATGTGGTTTGTTTGTCGGCAAAAGTACAAAACAAAGACATATTTTGCTGCCTAAAACACAACTAAGACTCCTTAAAATCTAAGCTTACAGAATTCACACAATAACGTCTTTGTGTGGAAGTGGGCCCATCGTCAAAGACATGCCCCAAATGACCGCCACAGCAGGCACACAG
>JBMYKI010000049.1:0-4858 GCA_049595235.1 Flavobacteriaceae bacterium | reverse complement strand
CATTCCATGCGAGCTGTCTGCTTCATACCGAACCGTACCTTGAATGGCTTCTGAAAAGCTTGGCCACCCACAACCACTTTCAAATTTGGCTATGCTGTCAAATAGGGGGCTATGGCACCCGCTACACACATAGGTTCCTTCTTCAAAGTGCATATTGTACTGGCCTGTATGTGGGTATTCTGTTCCTTTTTGCCTGAGAACTCTGTAGGCTTCATTAGATAATGACTCTTTCCAGGCGTCTTCAGATTTTTTAAAGGGATAATCACTCATTTTCTGCTATAAAATTTAATGCTGATGAGTTGATACAGTGTCGCTTACCTGTGGTGTTTTTAGGACCATCGCTAAACATGTGCCCGAGATGTCCGCCACACTGAGAGCATAAAAGTTCGGTGCGTGCATACCCAATTTTGTAGTCCACATCAAAAATTATGGCGCCTTTGATAGCCCGGTCGAATGAGGGCCATCCACTTCCAGAATCGTATTTGTGCTCTGACTCATAAAGGGGTTGGTTACACCCTCCACATTGGTAAGTCCCTTTTTTATAGTGCTTGTCATAGACCCCACTGAAAGCCCGCTCTGTTCCTGCCTGTCGCAACACATAATATGCCATGGGGGAGAGTTGGGCTTTCCATTGGGCTTCATTCTTTACAACAGAAAAGCTATGTTTTTCACTAGAATGTTTTTGAGCACAAGCACAAAACCCAATCATCACTACAAGAAAACAGAAAACTCTCATAAGTGTTTTTTTATAAACGAGGTTACCAATTTTACTACTGCTTCATTTCTTAATATACGCCTATGTCCTAGTCCTTCTGTAACCGTCAGGGTGGCGTTTTGGGCCGCTCCATGAAGTGCTTCGCCATAAGCAAGGGGAACTTCATAGTCTTGCTTGTCATGTATGACATGTACTGGAATAGACAATTGTTTTATGGCATGGCTGCCTGAATACGTTTCCAGAGGAAGTTTAAATCTCTTTTCCACTATATTGATCATGCGATCTGCAATCTTATCAGTGAATTCCATTTTACGTGTGTAGTCTAAAAACACATTTTTTATTTTATCTCCTGATCCGATGACGGTCAGGGTTTTAAACCTAAGGCCTTCACGAGCCACATTCAGTGAGACCAACCCACCCATGGAGTGACCGATAACATGGTCAAACGGGCCGTAGGTGGCGTATACTTTTTTTGCACAAGTGACAAACTCAACAATGTTCGTTTTGTTTCCCTCAGATTGTCCATGAGCTGGTGCATCAAAGGAAACAATTTCCATGCCAGATTGGTGTAATGATTGTGCCAATGCATGGAGTTGGGTGGCGCGTCCGCTCCAGCCGTGCAGTAAAAGTATCTTTTGCCCTTTGTTGGGTAAGCGATATATCTGAATATTTTTTTTGATTGTGGGAATAAGCAACACGCTTTGTAGGCTGTTGTCCAACATGTGTTTTTCTCTGTTGGGTGTGGGAAAACGCTGTGGTCTAAAGAAAAAATACATACCCAGTGCCGTAGCCAGTCTTTTGGATACACGCTCGGAAGTACGTGCACACCAACGGATCAGTGGTGGCACCTGAAATGGAGTAGGAAGGGTGTTTTTATTCATAGCAAGCCTATCAACAAATAAAATTGATTTTCAGGCATTATGCAAATGAATTTTTTTGGTTACTTTGGTGGATTAACTAACAGAAATGAATCATCTTCAAAAAGGCAGCAAGCGTCTTATTCGAGCCTGGATCTCATACGATTGGGCCAATTCTGTGTATTTTTTAGTCATCACATCCACGGTTTTCCCCATTTACTATGGGGCTTTGTTTGGAGAGGATTTATACATAGATTTTTTAGGTCAATCTATGAAAAATACCGCTTTAATAAGCTATACAACTGCGGCAGCATTTGCTTTGGTAGCCATGATTTCACCTATTCTTTCTGGAATTGCGGATTATATGGGCAATAAAAAGCGATTTATGCAATTTTTTTGCTACCTAGGTGCTTTGTCATGTGCGGGTTTATATTGGTTCGAATTGGAAAGTATATTTCTGGGTTTGATGTTTTATTTTTTGGCATCTGTGGGTGCTTGGTCAAGTTTGGTGTTTTATAACTCCTATCTTCCCGATATTGCCCACCCCGAGCAAATGGACCGCGCCAGTGCTCTGGGTTATTCGATGGGCTATGTGGGTAGTGTAATTCTGTTGTTATTCAACTTGGCTATGGTTTTAAACCCCCATTGGTTTGGTATTACAGGTACGGAAGCAGAAGCGGCAATCAAAGCCATGAAATATTCTTTTGTTTCTGTGGGTATTTGGTGGATTGGATTTAGTCAGATAGCTTTTCGGTTTTTGCCACGTGGCAACAAAGACAATGTGCTGACCAACGAAGTCATACTGAATGGTTACAGAGAATTGCGCTCTGTTTGGAAGAGTTTGTCAGGGCTGCCAGATCTCAAGCGATATATAGGTGCTTTCTTTGTTTTTAGTATGGCTCTACAAACGGTGATGTTGGTTGCGGCCTACTTTGGCGAACAGGAAGTAGCTTGGGCCGAGGGCGAAAAAACCATGGGACTCATAGTGAGTATAATGATCATTCAATTGATAGCCATTTTGGGTGCGATGGTCACTGCCAAATGCTCCGAGCGCTTTGGCAACATTCCTGTTTTAATTTTTTTAAATTTTGTTTGGGTCGGGCTCTGTGTGTATGCCTATTTTGTAGTAACTCCTATGCAATTTTATATCGCTGCTGGATTGGTCGGGCTTTCCATGGGGGGCATTCAAGCTTTGGCGCGCTCTACTTACTCAAAGCTGATTCCAGACACGGAAGACACGACTTCTTATTTTAGTTTTTATGATGTTTCTGAAAAAATGGGTATTGTGATCGGGATGGTTCTTTATGGAACAATCGATCAGTTAACCGGAAGCATGCGAAATGCCATACTGTTTTTTTTGGCATTCTTTTTAGTAGGTGCGCTTCTGCTACGACGCATGCATAAAAAGCAAATGCAATCTGTCTCCTGATAAAGCCCACACAACATGTTGTTTTGATTGTGGCATTTTAGTGATTTGTTTTTTCTGACATCTACTGTGCATTTTCTTGTTAGCTGTTTTTGAAAGTTTTGTTATATCCTTGGCATGGATATTGAAAAGTTATACATAACTGATATTATTCATGTTATAAGAGGGAATAATCAGAATAATTAACTGACATTTTTTCCCTTTTATCGTGTAAACCGACAAAATGACACTTTAGTTATGGCGCAATCTAAACTTATTTCACTTGCCAATCTTTCGTTGGAGGACTTAGAAGAAGACGCAGACCTTATTCCATTGATGACTACCGATGATGAGGAGGTGATTTCAAAAGAACCGGTTCCAGAAACCATTCCTATTCTTCCCTTGCGCAATACGGTCCTTTTTCCAGGTGTTGTGATTCCTATAACTGCATCTCGAGATCGGTCAATCAAGCTCATCAGGGACGCCAACGCTACCAACAAACTCATTGGGGTTGTTGCGCAACAAGACAGAGCGGTGCAGTCTCCTGATAAAAATGATTTGTTTCGGGTCGGTACTTTGGCACGTATTCTTAGAGTCCTCCAAATGCCTGATGGCAACACGACCGTTATTCTACAAGGCAAAAAAAGGTTTCAAATCGATTCCTATATTTCTGAAGAACCCTATTTGAAGGCTACGGTTTCAGAGCTCAAAGAACATCGCCCAGATGATAATGACAAAGAATTTGCGGCTACCATAGATTCTATAAAGGATTTGTCCTTGCAGATAATTTCTCAAAGCCCCAACATTCCCTCTGAGGCTTCTTTTGCGATTAAAAATATACAAAGTGACGGTTTCTTAGTCAATTTCGTATCGTCCAACATGGATATGGATGTGTCTGACAAGCAAAAAATTCTACAGACCAACGAGCTCCATGAGCGTGCGCTGCTATGTCTTAAGCACATGGATATGGAATTTCAAAAGCTTTCGCTTAAAAATGACATACAATCGCGTGTCAGAAACGACTTAGACCAGCAACAGCGAGAATATTTCTTACACCAACAAATCAAAACCATTCAGGAGGAGTTGGGTGGAGTCTCCTATGACCAAGAGGTTGCCGATATGAAAATCCGTGCTCAAGAAAAAAAATGGTCAAAAAAAATTCAAGAACATTTTGAGAAGGAATTGGCCAAGTTGGAGCGCATGAACCCCCAAGTGGCTGAGTATGGCGTACAGCGAAATTACTTAGAGTTGTATCTGGATTTGCCATGGGAAAGCTATTCTGAGGACAAGTTTGACCTCAAGCGTGCCCAACGTATTTTGGACAGAGATCATTATGGGCTTGATAAGATCAAGAAACGCATTATTGAGCATTTAGCGGTCTTAAAGCTTCGTAAGGATATGAAATCTCCCATCCTCTGCCTGACTGGCCCTCCAGGAGTTGGAAAGACCTCGTTGGGTAAATCCATTGCCGAGGCACTGGGGAGAGAATATGTACGAATTTCTTTGGGTGGCATGCGCGACGAAGCCGAAATCCGTGGACATCGTAAAACATACATTGGCGCTATGCCTGGGCGTATCATTCAAAATCTAAAGAAAGCAGGAACATCCAATCCCGTCTTTATTTTGGATGAAATAGACAAGCTTTCCGAAAGCTATCAAGGAGACCCCTCATCGGCTTTGTTAGAAGTGTTGGATCCGGAACAAAATACCGCCTTTCATGACAATTTCTTGGAAATGGAATACGACCTCTCCAAAGTGTTGTTTATTGCGACCTCCAATACCTTGTCTTCTATACAGCCTGCCTTGTTGGACCGAATGGAAGTCATCAACGTAAGTGGATACACTCTGGAGGAAAAAGTTCATATTGGCGCCAAATTTCTA
>JBMYKI010000048.1:0-8491 GCA_049595235.1 Flavobacteriaceae bacterium | reverse complement strand
TAATGCTTCTATGGGTTTAATACGAACCGCTCGCTGAGCGGGTATCATTCCGATAAGGGTTCCCAACACCACCATCAGAGCCAATGCGCCGATAATATATGAGATAGGAACCGTAGGGTTTGTATACGGAAAGGTACTGTTGTCTGCAGTGAGTGCATTGATAATTGCCAGAACAAAAGCGCCTAGCACAATCCCCATCACTCCTGCTATCAAAGTCAAAAAAACAGACTCCAACACAATCTGGCTTCGCACTTCAGAGGGCGTGGCACCGAGTGCGCGGCGTATGCCCAACTCCTTTGTACGCTCTCGAACAGAAATCAGTAAAATATTTCCAATACCAATCACACCAGCCAATATGGTAGCAATCCCAACCACAAGAGATAATAAGGTCATCCCTTTGGAAAAGCCTACCACTCGATTAAAAATCTCTCCCAAATTGAATGTGCCAAAAGCACGCTCGTCTTCGGGATGTACCCGATACTTGGCTCGCATAACTGTTTTGACTTCTTCCTCGACCGCAACAATATCGGCATCGTCATAAGCTGCCAAAGCAAACCAACTGACTCGGTCACCCGTATTGTAAATCTGTTTAAAAGTGGTAAATGGGATAAAAATATCCGAGTCACTTTCAAAACCGCCTCCAGGAACATACTTATGGACGCCTATGACTTGAAAATACACGCCACTTATACGTATATAATCTCCAATAGGATTTTCATCTTTTTCAAATAATTCTGCTTGGGTACGCTCGCCAATTACACAGACTTTTCGGCTGTAATCTATATCTGCTTGATTGATAAAACGTCCTCCATCATAAATATATTTGGTGGCGATTTTTGTAAAAATAGGGTAGTCACCATACACCGCATATGCCCCGCCGTTGTCCTTACGGACCACATTGGGCGCCATGCTTCCAAAAATGCCTCTGGCATTGCGCGGGGCAATATATTGGAGTTCTGGAATCCGATTGGACAAGTGTTGCGCATCCTCTATTTTGAGCTGTAAACCTCTTCCTGTTTTAAAACCCTCATAAGGCATACTGGTATTTTGCGCCCACAAAAACATGCTATTGATAGCTACATTTTGAAACTGTCTTTCGAAACCATTGTCCAAACCTTTGGCCGCACCCGAGAGCGCTATATAGATAAAGATCCCCCACAATACGCCCACAACCGTAACAATGGTACGAAGTCTGTTTTTTCGGATCGATCCAAAAATTTCTTGCCAAGTATCTCTATCAAATAAAATTCTAAACATTACTCATCTCTTAAGGCAACTATAGGTTTGATTTTAGCAGCACGCTTGGCGGGTACATAGCCAGCAATGGCACCAAACAAAATAAGTATGAACGTGGCAAAAATGGCAGTGCCAATATGAATTTTAGGATTGATAATAAAATAGTCCTCCAAACTATCTCCTATCAGCGCCAAGGTACCCACTCCAGCCAACAAACCGACATAACCAGCTACGGTAGTAATAAAAATAGACTCATGTAAAATCATTCGAATCACAGACTTTGGTGTAGCGCCAATGGCTTTTCGAATACCCAACTCTTTGGTGCGTTCTCGAACGACATATACCATGATGTTGCTGATGCCAATAATGCCTGCGATTAGAGTTCCAAACCCTACGAATGTTATTATGTATTGCAAAACACCTGCAAAGTCCTGATTTTGTTTTAGGTCATCTGCTACATTACGAATGTAGATGCCTGCAGGGTCAGAAGGATCTACACTGTGTTTGCGTTTTAGGAACCGCATCATCTTTCCTTCGAGCTGAAGTGCGCCTGCATGACCGATTTCAGGTCTGAATGAAAGTATAATTTGATCTATTTCATCAGTACCACTCAACAGCTGTTGCCTTGTGGTATATGGAATATAAACCATCCTTTCTTCGTTGTCACCTCCATCGTCTTTGTATACTCCAACTACTTTAAATGCGATGTCGTTGAGCTCAATATATTTTCCCATGGGCGGATCCTGGCCAAATAAGTCTTTCGCAACCAAACGACCGATAACCGCATTTTTGGTGCGGTTCTTTACGTCGCTTTGGTTGATGTATCGGCCTTTGGTGACCAATGTCTTTTCTATTGCCTGATGGGAAGGCCCTACAGCACGGACCGAATAGGTGTTACTTTCGTTTTTGTGTCGCACCAAGGCACTGCGTGAAATTCGAGGAGTGATTCCCTCAAGCAGCAATCCATATTGGTCTTGAAGGTCCTGCAGGTCATCGTTTCTAAATATGATGCGTCTTCTGGATTTAAAACCTTTGTAGGGTTTGGTGGTTTGGGCAGGATAGACCCATAGTGTGTTGGTGGCATCATCGAGAAAAAAAGTGTTGAAAGCATTTTTCAGTCCATTGCCAAATCCGAATAGTGTTACAAATATGAAAATACCTAGAGCCACGGTAAACCCTGACAAAGCGGTACGCAATTTATTCTTGCGTATGGTTTCAAAAATCTCAATCCAGCGGTCTCTATTCCACATGGGCTTGGGCATTAACTTGTTCGATGCGTTTGTCGTCGACAATCACCCCATCCTTTAGCTGAACGATGCGTTTACACATATGTGCAATATCGTGTTCGTGGGTGATAACAATAATGGTCTTGCCTTGATTGTTGATGTCTTGTAGGAGCGCCATCAACTCATAGGAAGTTTTTGAATCCAAAGCACCTGTAGGCTCATCTGCCAACAACACTTTGGGTTCGGCAGCCAAAGCACGCGCTATGGCCACACGTTGTTTTTCTCCACCAGAAAGCTCACTTGGCAAGTGATGGGTACGTTCTGAAAGCCCGACTTTGGCTAATTGTTCAGCAGCTTTGGCCTGGCGTACTTTTCTAGAAATCCCTTGGTAGTATAGGGGAAGTGCAACGTTTTCTATTGCCGTCTTGTAATTAATAAGATTAAATGACTGAAAAACAAATCCCAAAAATTTGTTTCGGTATTGGGCCGCTTGGGTTTCAGACATGTTGGCAATACGGGTTTCATCTAAAGTATAGGTGCCTTCATCAGCTTCGTCAAGCATACCAAGTATGTTTAATATAGTGGACTTACCAGAGCCTGAAGCGCCCATAATGGCCACCAAGTCACCCTCTTCAATTTTCAGGTTGATTCCTTTAAGTACATGCAAGGGATTGCTATCCAGATTATAGGATTTGTGGATATTTTCAAGTGTAATCATAGACAAATAGGCTGTTTATGGTTTGGGATGTTTGCTTCAACTGTGATATATAACGAAATACCACAAGGTTTGTTACAAAAATACTTATTTTTTGTACACCTTAGTGTAAACAATATAGCCCACCACAGCCACTAGGAAATAAGGGATGACCATTAGGTAAACAATACCATCGTTGAGTTGTTCTGCAGTTTTTGCATCTGCGCCTGTCTCTAGTACCGCCCTACACATAGAGCACTGTGCCTCTGCAGACGGTATGTAGGCGAGGCTCAAAACGATACCCAAAAACAAAAATCGCCTCATGCGTAGTAAGGTGAAATCATAAGGTAAACCACGACACCTGTCACAGTTACATACAACCATATAGGGAAAGCAAATCGAGCTATTTTTTTATGGCCTTCGAAATCAGAGAGAGCTGCTTTGGCATATGCCAACAACACCAAAGGTATGAGCACAATCGATAAGATAATATGGGAAATCAAAATCACAAGGTATATCGTGCGCATACTATCAGCGCCTCCGTACGGGGTCGGGTCAGAGGTCATGTGATAAGCAATATACATAACCAAAAAGGCAAGAGATAAAAGGATGTTGACTTTCATGATACGCTCATGGAGTAGTCTTCGGCCATTTTTAATGGCAACCAACGCCACAACCAATAATACCGCAGTCAGCGCATTGATTGTAGCATAAATGGGAGGAAGTTGATCCAAAGGCGCTACGTTGGGAATACGAACTCGAAACAAAATGGCCACTACAACAGGGATGGCAATGGATGTCAATAGAATCAGTGTGTTGTATCTCTTCGTCTTATTCATCTTCAAGCAATTTTTTTATGTCTTTCAATAACATGTCGGTACCTTGCTCTGGAACATTATCTTCATCTATCCCTAAATAATAAACAATAGGGTTTCCATACGCATCTGTCCGTGAACGAAGATAGCCTTTTTTGTCTACCAAAGCGAAATAGCCTTGGTGTTCGAATCCTCCAGCAACCTTGGGGTTGATGCCCGCAAAAATATTAAATCCAGTATTGGCCAAACCGTAAATATAATCTTGAGGTCCTGTCAAAAAATGCCAATTGGGACTAAAGACCTCATAGCTTTCGGCATAGCGTTTGAGTTGTTCGGGCGTGTCTGTTTCTGGGTCAATGGTAACTGAGGCAATTCCAAAATCTTCCCGATGGCCAAAAGCTTTTTCTAGTCGCTTCATGTTTTGGTTCATTTTCGGGCATATGGTTGGACAGGTGGTGAAGAAAAATTCGACCACAAAGACCTTATCCAAAAAATCTTCGTCTGTGATGGTCAGGTTGTCCTGATTTGTAAGTACAAATTCAGGTACTTTTTTGGCTTGCTCATTGAGCTTAATATATGCAAGAGGTTTTTTGCTCATTCTATCAGATTTTACCCAGGCACGGTTCTGAATCTGATCGACAATTTTAGGGACAAATAATATACCAAACACCAGTATAATAAAAGAAATCCCTATATAAGCGTTCTTCTTCATAGGGTTTCTAACGCTCTGCGTTGTATTTCTTTAAGGCGAGCCGATATTCTGCCAAAATGACTTTGACATCATCCACCATGTTGTTGTTGATGTCCGCGACTGAACGCGCATCGTATCCTAACATTTCGTTGTCGTCACGACCTCGCAGATCTCCATTTTTGTCAATAATAAACACATAGGGTGTGCTTAAGGTTTGATCCAAATCGTAGGGGAGATTGAGACTCGAAAACAAATGCTCTAGTTGCACATCGGCTATGTAAACAAAATTCCAACCTGAAAGATCTGTTCCTGTGCTACCAGATAGCTCTTCTGCCAAATCGTTACATGCTTCTTCGGTGCCTTTGGGCTGCACCATCACAAACTGGAAATCTTTAAAATCTTTGAATCGCTTGTATATTTTTTGATTTAGGTTGAGGGCATTTCCTTTCTTGTTTGAAATATCTGTACCCAAAAATCCCAAAATGGTAATATGCTCTTGAAAGGAAACTTCGGAATAGGTTGAGAGTTCAACTACAGTGTTGGAACGAACGGGGAGTTTAGCGAAGTGATTAACACCCGAGGCGAAAAATAAGTATACGACCAAAGGTAATACAAACAGAACCGTCAGGACGATATACTTTTTCACAGCAAATTATTAAAAATTCCAGGCCATAAAGCCATTGACCATCGTATCGTAGATATAGTCTGCTTCTAAAAGCAGAATAAACACCAAATAAGGTATCAATATCAGCAATGGAAGTACGATAGAGCTCGTAAAACTTCTTTTTTCGTCACGTAAGTGCATAAAGTCCCATGCGATATAATAGGCTTTGATTATGGTAAGAATGATAAATATCCAATTGAGCCATTTCATTCCCAAAAAAGGATTCATCAGGGCCGCTGGCTTGAGAATTCCAAGCACCACTTCTATGATGGTTACGATAGATAGAAAAATGAGTACGCCCCAAATTTTTTGTTGGTTGGACTTGAAAGTGAGAAGCCCTCTAAAAATCGATAATTTGTGTGTTGCTGCCATATTATACCAAATAAAAGAATGTAAATACAAATACCCAAACCAAATCTACAAAGTGCCAATAAAGACCTACTTTTTCGACCATTTCATAGTGTCCCCTGCGCTCGTAAGTACCAATCACTACATTAAAAAAGATAATCAAATTGATAAGTACCCCGGACAATACGTGGAATCCATGAAAACCAGTGATAAAGAAAAAGAAATTGGCAAACAAACGGTTTCCGTATTCATTTCGAATAAGGTTGGCACCTTCAACCACATACACAGCTTGTTGTAGTTTTTGAAGGGAAGCCTCGCGGTCGAGAACAATCTTGTGTCCATTGTCGGCGAGTTGTTCTGTTTTGATTCTCAGATTTTCATTAGCTGCAAAACCTGTGATCACCTCGTCTACCGTGAAGGAGGGCAAAGCAGGTTCTGAAGCAAACCAAAGACCGTTTTTGCTTTGGTGTTGTGTGCGATCTGTAGGAATGTCAGCTGCAAACGATTCGAGTGCCACACGCTTTCCTGTCTCTGCGTCAACAAATTGTAGGATTAGTCCTCCCTTGGTTTCTACAGCTCCATATTGACCTTTGATAAAGTTTTTCCACTCCCAAGCTTGTGAACCCAAGAAGATTGCACCTCCCACAATGGTTAAGAGCATATAAAATGCTACTTTGTTTTTCTTCATGTGATGACCTGCATCTACGGCCAATACCATGGTAACAGATGAAAAGATCAATATAAAAGTCATCAATGCCACATAGTACATGGGCGCATCTACACCATGCATGAAGGGAAAGTGGTTAAACACCTCGTCGGCTATGGGCCAAGAGTCAATAAACTTGAACCTTGAGAATCCATAAGCGACCAAAAATCCTGAAAAGGTTAAGGCGTCAGAAACGATGAAAAACCACATCATCATTTTGCCGTAGCTAGCGTTTAGGGGTTTATTGCCCCCGCCCCATACTTTTTCGTTTTCCGATTGATTGGTTAAAGTTGCGTCCATAATATTGAGTTGCGAATCAGGTATACAAAAATAAATGAATTATCGTAATAAGTATAAAAAGACAAACAAATAGAGCCATAAAAAGCCCAAGAAATGCCAGAAAGTGTGGGCAAGTGAAAATCCCAAGGGATTTTCTTGGTATTTGCCCCTGTAATGATTGGTCAATACGACGACCAATACGATCAACCCGCCTGCCAGGTGAGCCAAGTGTACAAGTACCAGTACATATAAAAATGAAGTGGTCACATTGCTTTCTGCGCCAGTAAAATAATATCCCTCTGCAATTAGGTTACCAAAACCTTGAAATTGCAGTACCACAAAAACCAATGCCAGTCCTAAGGTAGTCCACAACCCCATTCGACTAGAAGCATTGTCCACATGAAGGTTTTTTTTGGCCCACCAAAAGGAAACACTACTCAACACAATCGCTAAAGTGCTCCAATAAAACGCCCAGGGCAATTCAAATGAACTCAACCAATCGGGGCGTGATTTACTGACCACGTAGGCGCTTGTCAAACCCCCAAATGTCATAGTGATACTGATCATGGAGAACCATAACATCATTTTTTTGGCACGTATTTGATTGGGTTGCAAGCTCATTTATATAAATTTATCAATGACATATATGATTTGAATCACAGAGATATATAAGATACTGACAAACAGCAAACGCTTGGCCGACAAAGTATCTTGTTTTTGATAGAGGCGCAAGGCCGCTAAAAGCATACAAATTCCACAAATAGCTACCATAATCGCTGCGGGTACAGATAAACTGAGGTTCCCCGTGATACCCCACACAGGTGTTATAGAAACCACTATGGTCCATAGCGTATACAGGATGATTTGCAGCGCAGTACCACGATCTTTTTGACCTGTAGGCAGCATGTAGATTCCCACGCGTTTGTAATCATCATACATCATCCAACCAATAGCCCAAAAATGCGGAAACTGCCAAAAGAACTGAATCATAAACAAGGTACCAGCTTCCAATCCGAAGGACCCTGTGGCAGCCACCCAACCCAACATAAAGGGAATGGCACCAGGGAAAGCACCCACAAAAACTGCCAAAGCGGTTTTGGATTTAAGTGGCGTATACACACTGGTGTATAAAAACATGGAAATGGCCGCAAACATGGCGGTTTTGGGGTTGATCATATACAGCGCCACCAAGCCTATAAGTGCAAATGCAGAGGCCGACCAAAAAGCATGAACTGCCTTCATTCTTCCGGCGGGAAGAGGACGGTTTTGGGTGCGAATCATTTGAGCGTCTAAGTCGCGCTCGATGATCTGGTTAAAGGCATTGGCTGCACCTGCAACGCCATAGCCACCAACCAAAAGCAATGTGATTTCTTGAGTAACGATGGTCTCAGCACCAAGTATGTATCCGGCTATGCTGGAAAATACCACACTCAGGCTTAATCTAGATTTGGTAAGCAAGGCTAGGTCACGACTGACTTGCGCAAATGCGGGTAAAATTAGAGAGGCCTGTGTGGTGGTCTTTATCATCGTGCAATTAGGGCACAAAGATACTGCTCAAAAGGAGTTTGACCAACCGAAAAGCCCAAAAAATGTTTGAGGATCAGCCTATTGCAGCTTGAATGTTATGGGGATTCCATAGGGAACTCGAACCGGACGTCCGCGCTGTTTGCCGGGCGTCATTTTGGGCAACAAACCTATAATGCGCTCTGCCTCTTCAATCAGGTTTTTATCGGGCCCTCTAGATTGAATAGATGTGACATTGCCATGCTGATCGATTACAAAAGCCACATTGACGCGTCCTTGAATGCCCATCTCCTGTGCTATTTCTGGAT
>JBMYKI010000047.1:0-8567 GCA_049595235.1 Flavobacteriaceae bacterium | reverse complement strand
AGTTTTTAACGCTACCATGTATTATATTTATAGAAATTTTTCAGCAAATTTTGTTTCGAAAACTACTCTCTTTTTATGTCCAGTCAAGCTTACATGTGGGTCTGGCAGTGGTTTCTTTGATGGCCATAACCCATTTGGAATTTGACCTGACATTGGGCTTTCCTCTTGTTTTATTTGTGTTTTGCAGTACTGTGTTGACATACAATTTTATAAAATATGCCACCGCTGCGCCTTCTTTTTTTTATGTAATAGGATGGAGACAAAAATCCATCAGAGCTTTGAGTTATTTCTGTGGTTTTGTTTGTTTTTTATGCTGTTTTTATTTGCCTGCACCTACTTTATGGGTGGCTATTGGGTTGGGTGTTATCAGTTTTTTGTATGTCTTTCCACTGACCTCTAAAATCCAAAGTTTTCGCCATGTCAAACATCTAAAGATTATTATAGTGGCTGTGGTTTGGGCTTCGACAGCCGCCGTCCTGCCATTGGTAACATTTCAGTTAACATTGACATGGTGCCATTTGATGTTTTGGTGTGTGTTTTTCTTCTGGACTTTGGCGACCATGGTGCCTTTTGAAATTCGCGACATCAAATGGGACGACCCTAGTATTCGCACACTTCCTCACAGTATTGGAATTCGTGGTGCCAAGGGGGTTGGATATCTTTCGACACTGTGTGTGTTTTTCATTGAATTCTGGTATCATAATTGGACATTGTCATCCATGATAGGCACTGGTCTTGTGTGTTTGGTCACTTTATGCATGCTCTATGCCAGCAAGCCTAAGCAGTCAACATACTACGCCGCTTTCTGGGTAGAAGCCTTACCCTTACTATGGGTGTTGGTCAAGTGGATTGAGAGCGATTTAGGAATTTAAACCTTCGCTAGAACGGTTTACTTTCTCCTTAAGTCCTTCTTTGTACTCAATGATTCTTTTCTGTAAGGATTTATCGCTCACGGCTAAAATCTGGGCGGCTAGTATGCCTGCATTTTCAGCCCCATCAAGAGCCACAGTGGCTACAGGCACCCCAGCGGGCATTTGTAGTATGGACAAAACAGAATCCCACCCATCTATAGAATTCCTTGATTTTACCGGCACGCCTACCACAGGTAGTGGACTTGTTGCGGCTATCATGCCTGGCAGATGGGCTGCACCGCCAGCTCCAGCGATGATTACACCTATGCCATTCTGGTGTGCCGTTTGGCCGAAATTCATCATTTTCTCAGGAGTTCTGTGTGCTGATACAATATCTACAACGGTTTCCACTTCCAGAGTGTTTAAAATATTTACAGCTTTTTCCATAACGGGCATGTCCGATTGGCTACCCATAATAATTGCTACCTTCATGTTATTACGTTTTTACACGAATTTTTTGTTTGAGTGATGTTGCCTGTTGACGGAGAACCTCTAAATCATTCCCCGTCATGGTAATATGCCCCATTTTTCGCATAGGGCGTGTTTCTTTTTTTCCATACAAATGGGGTTGTACATTGGGTATGGATAGTAGCTCCTCTAGATTTTCATACACCACCGGACCCGAGTGACCCTCATCTCCAACCAAGTTGATCATAATGGTCGGTGATAGAAATGTGGTTTTGCCAAGAGGAAGATCCAGAATTGCGCGCAAATGTTGTTCAAATTGGGAGGTTATTGCTCCTTCAATGCTGAGGTGGCCACTGTTGTGAGGTCTAGGTGCCACTTCGTTAACCAAAATCTCACCTTTTCTATCCAAAAAAAGCTCTACTGCCAAAAGCCCCACATGATTCAGCGCTTGGGTGACTTTCATGGCTAAGGTTTGACATTCTTGCTGTTGATTTTTTGATAGGGTAGAAGGAAAAAAAACATATTCTACTTGGTTGGCATGGGGATTGAATTCCATCTCTACCACTTCGTAACACTGCATAACTCCTTTGGGCGTTCGTGCTACAATTACAGAAATCTCTCTGTCGATTTCTACCAAGTTTTCAATCAGGCAAGGCACCTCAGGAATGGCTTCCCAGTCTATGGCGCTATTGATTTTTTTTACCCCATACCCATCATAGCCAAAGCGACTGCTTTTCCAAATACAAGGCACATCTAAATCTTTCCAATCAGGTTTGTTTGCCCAAGTGCGATACGCTGCAGTGGGAATATTGTGCAAGGTGTAGAACTCTTTTTGTTTGATTTTATCTTGAATAGTAGACAAAGCATCTGGTCTCGGATAGACTTTAATTCCTTTCTGGGATAGGGCTTGAAGTGCTTCTACATTTACATTTTCAATCTCGATGGTAAGCACATCCACCTCAAGACCAAAATCATATACGGTTTGATAATCCATCAGGTCCCCTTTGACAAAATGGTCTGCTAACAACCGGGCAGGCGCGGACGGACTTGGATCCATCACAGAAGTATGGATGTCCCATTGTCGGCACTTAGATAAAAGCATTTTTCCGAGCTGACCACCGCCTAGTATGCCCAATCTTTTTGAAGAAGAGAAAAAGTGCGCTGACTCCATGGGTGCAAAATTACATTTAATTCCTCAATCGATTGAAACGAATTCTTTTCTGTTAAAAAGATATCTTTGCACCGTAATGACAATCCTATGAAAAACATCATCCTTTTTGGAAAACCAGGAGCTGGAAAAGGCACGCAAGCCGCATTTTTAAAAAACCAATTCAATTTGGTACACATTTCTACAGGAGACGTATTTAGAGCGAATATCAAAAACCAAACAGATTTGGGTACACTGGCTAAGTCTTACATGGATCGCGGCGATTTGGTTCCCGATGAGGTCACCATAAAAATGTTAGAGTCCGAAGTGATAAAGAGCCCCGATGCGGCCGGGTTTATTTTTGATGGTTTTCCAAGAACAACCGCCCAAGCAGAGGCTTTGGATGTGTTTTTGAAAGAAAAGAACATGTCCATAAGTGCTACCATTGCATTGGATGTGAATGAGGATATGTTGGTGGAGCGTTTGCTTAAGAGAGGATTGGAAAGTGGTAGAACCGACGACCAAGACGAACAAAAAATTCGCAATCGATTTGAGGAATACAATACAAAAACAGCTCCTTTGATTGACTATTACAAGCATCAGAACAAATTTTACGAATTAGACGGCGTGGGTGAGATCGCAGAAATTACAGCGCGCCTTGCTGGTATCGTATCACAATTGTAGTATGACTGAGGGAAACTTTGTCGATTATGTAAAAGTCCATGTTTCCTCAGGAAAGGGGGGCAAAGGCTCTATTCACTTGCATCGAGAAAAGTATATCACTAAGGGAGGTCCCGATGGTGGTGATGGAGGTCGAGGTGGTCATGTTATTATACAAGGCGATAAGAATCTATGGACCCTACTACATTTTAAGTTTCAACGTCACTTTAAGGCGGGTCATGGTGGTGATGGAAGTAAAAACAGAAGCACAGGTGCCGATGGTGAAGATTGCGTGATCCGTGTGCCTTTGGGTACCGTCATTTTAGACACCGATAACGGAGACCAACTGGCCGAAATTTCTGATGAAAATCCATTGATTTTGCTTCAAGGAGGCAAAGGAGGCAGAGGCAATTGGCATTTTAAAAGTCCCACCCGACAAACCCCTCGCTATGCCCAACCTGGGTTGCCAGGGGCTGAGAAAAATATCACTTTGGAGCTCAAAGTATTGGCCGATGTAGGACTGGTTGGTTTTCCCAATGCTGGCAAATCAACTCTTTTGGCGGCACTGACCTCGGCTAAGCCAAAAATTGCAGATTATGAGTTTACTACCCTAAAACCTAACTTGGGTATCGTGCAACAACGTGACTATTCGTCATTTGTGATGGCCGACATCCCTGGAATCATTGAGGGGGCAGCTGAAGGAAAAGGTTTAGGACATTATTTTTTGCGCCATATAGAAAGAAATTCCATTCTTTTATATGTCATTCCTGCTGATGCACCCGATTTGTATGGGCAATTCACTACCCTTCAAAACGAATTACAACGTTACAACCCAGAGCTTTTGGATAAAAATTTTCTTATTGCCATATCCAAATCAGACTTGCTAGACGACGAGCTCAAGCAAGAGATGAGACAACACGTTGCTGAAAGCTTTAACGATCATGAGGTGGTTTTTGTATCCTCAGTAGCTCAAACAGGTCTTACAGAACTCAAAGACAGGCTATGGATATTTCTAAACGATTAGCCACCGCATTTTTGCTGATTTTTGGATGGGTGCATGCCCAAAGAGCTCCACTTGATTTATACCCCAAAAACGAGCTTACAAAAGAACAAAAAATCCTTATGTTGGACTTACAGTCTCTTTATGAAGCCTACCAAGCTACTGAAGAGCAGATGGATGAACTTGGCCAACTTTTTTTACAAGCTCGACAATACAAAAAAGCACTTGAGGTATATGAATATTTATGTCAATCCTATCCCAATCGATTTGAGTACCAATTTCGTCGTGGTGCTTCAGCGGGGTTTGTATTGGATACGGTCTCTAAAATACGCGCTTTACCCTATTTAACTTCCCTAAAATCAGGTTTTGAACAAGCGGTTCGCATCAACCAAAATTCTATTGCTGCAAAGCGCGCACTACTCAGTGTCTATGTCGATTTACCAAGAATTTTAGGAGGTGATCTGCAAAAGGGATTACAAATTTGTGAGGATATAGAGTCCTTATCTCCGCTAGAGGGCGCCTTGGCTTATGTGTGGTACGCTTCTAAAACCAACCAGATTGATTTGGCAAAAACCTATATGCAATCGGTTCTTGATTCCAAAGTAAAAGAAATTACGGTCAATGATTCGCGGTATGAGTATGCCACCATCGCTTGGTTGTGGGGTGGAGACATGGAGATATCGAAGGAATATTTTAGGGCTTTTATAAGCTATTCTCAACCTGGAGACATGTATCCGGCTGTGTTTGCTAAATATCGCCTGGCTGAAATTTCAGTTCTCTTGTCAAAAGAACCAACTCCTCAACCGACTAAAGAAAGTATTTTAAAACAATTCCCGAGCATGGCGTCATGGTTAGAAACTTTTGATCCAATTGGTTCCATGATAAACGATGTAAATTAGCAATATGAAGATACACTTTATTGCCATTGGCGGAAGTGCCATGCACAATTTGGCATTGGCATTGCATCACAAAGGTTATCATGTTAGCGGCAGTGATGATGCTATTTATGAACCTTCTAAAAGCCGATTGGAAAAAGCGGGATTATTACCTGAGCAAATGGGCTGGTACCCCGATCGGATTACAGCCGATTTAGACGGCGTGATTTTGGGTATGCACGCCAAGTCAGACAACCCAGAACTACTGCAAGCCCAAGCATTGGGACTTTCTATCTATTCTTATCCAGAATTTTTATTTAAATCCACACAAGACAAAACACGGGTGGTGATTGGTGGCAGTCATGGCAAGACTACCATTACCGCCATGATTCTTCATGTGATGCACTATTGGCAACGGGAGGTAGATTTTATGGTAGGTGCCCAGTTAGAAGGTTTTGATGTGATGGTGCAACTGACAGACACTAACGAATTTGTGGTTTTAGAGGGTGATGAATATTTGTCATCTCCCATAGATATGCGTCCCAAATTTCATTGGTACCAACCCAATATCGCCTTGATAAGCGGCATTGCTTGGGATCATGTAAATGTATTTCCAAAAGAGCAGGATTACAACCGCCAGTTTGAAATCTTTATTGAAACCCTGACACCTGGTGGTGTATTGGTCTACAATGAGGAGGACGAGGTTTTGCGGAATATGGTGGAAAAAAGTACACACCCCATTCGGAAAATTCCATATACAACAGTTGACCACTTTGTGGATTCTGGAACAACCTATTTGGAAACCTCGGAAGGTCCACTGCCACTGGGGATATTTGGGCAACACAATATCAGTAATCTGTCGGGAGCGATGCAAGTTTGTCAACATATGGGTGTGGATCCTATGGACTTTATGGAGGCCATTACTTCTTTTTCTGGTGCTTCAAAACGTTTACAAACATTGGTAAGCCGCCCAGACAAAAAAGTTTTTCGTGATTTTGCACACGCACCTAGCAAGGTTTTGGCTACGGTTCAAGCAGTCAAAACCCAATTTCCCAATCAAGATCTTTTGGCCTGTCTGGAGTTACACACCTTTAGCAGTTTGGACCCTACATTTATAGCCCAATACCAATCGACCCTAGATGCTGCTGAAAGGGCTGTCGTTTTTTTTGACCAACAGGCTGTACAAGCCAAGGGAAAGTAAGTACCACAAACCCTAACGGTCAAAAATGCATTTCAACACAAGAATTTAGAGGTAATCACCGACAAAGATTCTCTAAAATCCTTCCTTATGAAAGACTCCTCGTCCGTCTGGCTATTGATGAGCTCGGGTCATTTTGGGGGATTGTCTTTGTCTACTTTTTTGGATTAGATTTATTAATTTAATATCCAAAAGAAAATCATGCCCCGAAATCTCCCCATTAAGTCATGGGCGGCTGAAGACCGCCCGAGAGAAAAACTAATTCGTCAAGGTAAACAAACGCTTACCGATGCTGAGCTCTTGGCCATCCTTTTACGCACAGGCAATCGAAATGAAAGTGCACTGGGATTGGCCAAGCGTATTTTATCGTCTACCAATGGCAAACTTTCTACACTGGCGCAACTGAGTCTTGAAGAATTGTGTGATTTTAAAGGGATGGGTTATGCCAAGGCCATTGGTGTGTTAGCTGCACTCGAACTTGGAAAAAGACAAAAAACTCAAATCCATGCCACACAAAAACTCAGTAGCAGTAAGGCTGTTTATTCACTTATCGAACCACGACTAGGCACATTGCCTCACGAGGAGTTTTGGATCATTTATCTCAATCAATCACAAAGGTTGCTGGCATGTGAGCAAATCAGCCGTGGAGGTATTTCTCAGACTACTGTAGATGTTCGGATTGCCCTAAAGCGCGCACTGACCCTACAAGCAGTTGCTATGATTTTGGCCCATAACCATCCGTCTGGAAACCCACAACCGAGTACTTCTGATAAAGAACTCACAACCAAATTTGTTTTGGCGTCCCAAAGTCTGGACATTCATGTTTTAGACCACATAATCGTCGCTGAAAACACGTATTTTAGCTTTGCGGATCAAGGCTTGCTGTAAATGATAATGGTTTATACGCACCGAGTGACTACTCGCTTGCGATATGTTTTTACCCACTTTTTTGAAACATACACCGACTATCAGGTGGTGTTTACCGATGTGTTGGAGACTTTTATTGCCCACAATGGCCCGAAATTATCCTATACCAAGCAAGCATTAGGGAATGAAGTTTTTGTCCAATCCCACGGAATATTGTTTGATCAAGGACTTAAGGACTATGAACTTCAGTTAGAAATGTGGGAGGGTACGCCTATTTTTTTTCCGTGTTCAGAAAATAGTGCGGTTCCATTTGATGTCTTTGCAGCCACCTTTTATATGTTGAGCAGGTATGAAGAATATATGCCCCATATCAAGGACTCGATGGGTCGGTTTGCTACTCAAAACTCACTTTTATTTCAATCAAGCGCCATTGACAAACCCGTAGTAGATATTTGGGCAAAGCGTTTTTTGACAAGATTCTCTGATTTTTTCCCTGAGGTAGCGTCAAAACAACATAAAGTCAAGCTGCAAACCATTTTGGAAGTACCCGAATGTTTTGCCTATAAGAGTAAGAGCTTGTTGCGAACACTTGTAGAATCCGTATTGGATATATTTAGTTTTAGATTTGGAAGTGTGCTTGATCGCTTTCGCGTACGTTTTGGATTTCGTGAGGACCCTTTTGATATATATCAAGATTGGATTGGATGGCACAATGAGTTAGGCCTACCGACACAAGTATTATTTTTGTTTTCACGTCCGGGGGCTCGAGATAGAAACATTAGTATTTTTAAGAGGGGTTTTCAAGCTAAAATCAAACAAGTCTCAGACTATGTGCCCGTTTCACTATTGGCATCATTTCAATCTGTAGAGACCGATGGTTTATTGGAGGCAGAGCGCAAGCGTTTGGGGCGTTTGATTCATCGTCCATTGAGATTGGTTCGCCAACACCATATTGGTTTGAGATTGCCAGACACCTATAAAAATTTTACCTCATGTGGATTTGAAAATGACTATTCCTTACAATTTACCGACAGCGTAGGATATAGAGCAGGTACAGGTTTTCCGTTTTATTTTTACGACATTAGCATTGAGCAAAGAATCGCATTGCAAATTCACCCTGTTGCTGTTAGTGAGAGCGTTTTGCGTCAGCAAGGATCTCCAAGAAAAGCACGCAGACTGTTGGAGGGTTTAAAACAATTTGCGGTTCTTTATGGAACACCCCTTACACTTTCCACTTTTCCTACAATGATTGATAACCGAAAAAAAAATAGGCCCTGGCGCCGCATGTTTAAAGGGTTTTTGGAAGATTATGCTGAACAAAGCAAGCATTAGCGACATATTTTTTGACTTGGATCATACTTTATGGGACTTTGAGCGCAACTCGGCCCTCACTTTCGAGCAACTTTTTGCTCACTATCAACTTGATATACAACTACATGATTTTTTAGAAGTCTATGTGCCCTTAAATTTAGCCTATTGGAAAGCTTATCGTGAACAAAGA
>JBMYKI010000046.1:0-8585 GCA_049595235.1 Flavobacteriaceae bacterium | reverse complement strand
ATCGACCTCAGAGCCACCTTTCCCGATGATAATTCCTGGACGGGCAGTAGTGATGGTCACGGTAACCAATTTGAGTGTTCGCTCGATGATGATTCGAGACACACTGGCCTTGGCCAAACGAGCGTGAATGTAGCGTCGGATTTTGTCGTCTTCGGACAACTTATCTCCATAATCCCTACCTCCATACCAGTTGGATTCCCATCCTCTGATGATGCCTATGCGGTTGCCTATTGGATTTGTTTTTTGTCCCATAATGCTGTTTAGCTTTGCGCGTTATCTTGTGCTCCCAACACCAGTGTTACGTGGTTAGAGCGTTTTCTAATTCGGTGAGCTCGTCCTTGAGGGGCTGGACGTAGGCGTTTGAGCATGCGTGCACTATCTACACGGATTTCCTTCACATATAGTCCGGCTTTTTCAACATCAGCATCTTCGTTTTTGGCTTGCCAATTAGAGACTGCAGAAAGCAACAGCTTCTCCAAACGTGATGATGATTCTTTTGCGCTAAAACGCAAAATAGACAAGGCTTTGTCTACGCCTTCACCACGAATCAAATCGGCCATGAGGCGCATCTTTCTGGGTGAAGTTGGGCAATTGTTGAGTTTGGCAAACGCAATCGACTTGCGTGCTTCTTTCAACTGCTCGGCGGATTGTCTTTTACGAACTCCCATAGTTATTTTTTACCTTTATTTTTTGCCCCAGCATGCCCTCTAAAGGAACGCGTGGGTGAAAATTCTCCTAATTTATGGCCTACCATATTTTCAGTAACGTATACCGGCACAAATTGACGTCCGTTGTGAACTGCAATGGTTTGCCCTACAAAGTCTGGTGTAATCATAGAAGCACGTGACCATGTTTTGATCACATTTTTCTTACCAGAGTCTATATTGGCTTGAACCTTTTTGGTCAAGCTATGGTGTACGAAGGGTCCTTTTTTTAATGATCGCGCCATAATTTATTTTTTTCTTCGTTCTATGATATACTTGTTCGATGCCTTGTTTTTGTTGCGCGTACGGTATCCTTTGGCAGGAATGCCATTGCGTGAACGTGGGTGTCCACCCGAAGCACGACCTTCACCACCACCCATGGGGTGATCGACAGGGTTCATGGCTACTGGGCGGGTACGTGGGCGACGTCCGAGCCAACGGCTGCGACCAGCCTTACCAGAAACCAGCAACTGATGATCCGAGTTTGAAACTGCACCTACGGTTGCCAAACAAGTGGTTAGTATCATTCGCGTCTCACCAGAGGGCAATTTGACGGTAGCAAATTTCCCATCACGCGCCATCAGCTGGGCAAACGAACCAGCACTACGAGCCAAAGCGGCTCCTTTGCCAGGGTGCAATTCGATACATGAGATAATGGTACCCAAAGGCAAACTGGCCAAAGGCATAGCATTGCCGATTTCGGGTGCTACACTTTCTCCAGACACTACTTGTTGGCCCACTTTAAGGCCATTTTGTGCGACGATATAGCGTTTTTCACCGTCTTTGAATTGAGTAAGTGCAATAAAAGCAGATCGGTTGGGATCATACTCGATGCTCAATACTTCCGCAGGTGCGTCAAAACGGTTGCGCTTAAAGTCGATAATGCGGTATCTTTTCTTGTGACCTCCACCGCGATAGCGAGTGGTCATGCGGCCACTGTTGTTACGACCTCCAGAACGTTTTTTCGGAGCAAGCAAGCTTTTCTCCGGCTTATCAGTGGTGATGGCGTCGTAACCATTGACCACTCTACCGCGCTGTCCAGGAGTTATAGGTTTAAGTTTTCTAACTGACATCCTATTGGTTTATAAATTACTGTAAAAATCGATTCTATCTCCCTCTGCAACTTCAACGATAGCACGCTTGGTTGCGTTGGTCTTACCTTGTTGTACGCCGGTTTTGGTAAAACGCGTTTTGCGCTCGGGTCCGTAGCGCAATGTGCGCACTTTTTCGACGGCAACACCATAAGTGGCTTCAACAGCCTTTTTGATCTCAACCTTGTTGGCTGTAGGACGTACCAAAAAAGTGTAACGATTGCGCAATTCGCTTTCGCTCGTAGATTTTTCGGTGACTAAGGGTTTTATCAATACACTCATGATGCTTATTTACTCAAGTTTGAAACTATGGTCTCCACAGCACTCTCAGCCAACACCAAATGCTGGGCGTTGATGATTTTGTAAGTACTGAGTTCTTTATCGGTTACAACCTCTACACGTTGCAAGTTGCGTGAGGAGAGGTATACATTCTGACTTGATTGACCAACCACAAGCAATGCCTTTTTGTCGGCAATACCAAGGGCGTCCAAAACCGCTGTAAATGACTTGGTTTTGGGTGCCTCAAAGTCAAAATCTTCAATAACAGTCAAGGATTTAGCAGTCGCTTTTAGACTTAAAGCAGTCTTGCGTGCCAATCGCTTCACGTTCTTGTTGACTTTCATGTCATAGGAACGCACACGTGGTCCAAACACACGGCCACCACTGCGAAACAAAGGGTTTTTAAGGCTACCCGCACGAGCAGTTCCTGTACCTTTTTGTTTTTTTATTTTGCGAGTACTACCAGCAATCTCAGCACGCTCTTTGGCTTTGTGCGTACCTTGACGTTGGTGTGCCAGGTATTGCTTTACGTCCAAATAGACTGCATGCTCATTGGGCTCTACTCCAAAAATATCTTTAGACAGATCGACTTGGCGACCGGTATCTTTTCCTTTTATATCAACTACAGATACTTTCATCACTTAGATATTAAGATATATGCGTTTTTATGGCCTGGGACACATCCCTTGACGACCAACAAATTCTTTTCGGGAACCACTTTGAGAACTTTAAGGTTTTGAACCGTCACACGCTCATTCCCCATACGGCCTGCCATTCGCATGCCTTTGAAAACACGCGCTGGATAGGACGCTGCACCAATAGAACCGGGTGCACGTAAGCGGTTGTGCTGCCCGTGAGTAGCCTGACCTACACCCGCAAAGCCGTGTCGCTTGACAACCCCTTGGAAACCCTTTCCTTTGGAAGTGCCCGTTACATCGACAAATTCGCCTTCTTGAAAGAGATCTACACTCACCGTATCACCCAATTTGTACTCACTGTTAAAGTCTTTAAACTCAACTAGCTTTCTCTTGGGTGCTGTGTTGGCTTTCTTGAAATGACCCTGTGCAGCTTGGTTGCTGTTTTTGACAGGCTTGTCATCAAAACCCAACTGTAAAGCATCGTAGCCGTCCGTATCTTGTGTACGAACTTGTGTCACCACACATGGACCGGCTTGAATGACCGTACACGGAAGGTTCTTTCCGTTGTCATCAAAGATGCTGGTCATACCGATTTTTTTTCCTATTAACCCAGACATAATGGTCGTTGTTTATCTATTTTCCTTTCGGAAGATTATACTTTTATTTCTACTTCTACTCCGCTTGGAAGTTCCAATTTCATCAAAGCGTCAATCGTCTTTGAGGACGAGCTATAAATATCCAGCAAACGCTTGTACGAACTCAATTGAAATTGCTCGCGTGACTTCTTATTAACGTGGGGCGAACGCAAAACCGTAAATATCTTTTTGTGTGTAGGCAAAGGAATGGGACCCGTTACGACGGCTCCTGTGGTCTTTACCGTTTTTACAATTTTCTCAGCCGACTTGTCAACTAAATTGTAGTCGTACGATTTGAGTTTGATTCTAATTTTTTGACTCATAATGGTTCGTTATTAGCTTTTACCAACGGTTGCGGATATAACTTCTTCTGATACATTCTGTGGGGTTTCGGCATAATGCGAAAACTCCATAGTAGAGGTGGCACGTCCAGAGGAAAGGGTACGTAACGAAGTTACATATCCAAACATCTCTGACAGAGGCACGATAGCTTTGACTACCTTAGAACCTGCGCGGTCATCCATACTGTTGACCTGACCACGACGGCGGTTAAGATCACCTACGATATCACCCATGTTTTCTTCAGGAGTCAACACCTCTAGTTTCATCATTGGCTCCATGATTACGGCACCTGCAGATTTGGCAGCTACCTTATAACCCAACTTGGCTGCCAACTCAAACGACAAAGAGTCTGAATCCACGGGGTGGAAAGAACCATCTTTGAGGGTTACTTTTACGGCATCAACCTCAAAACCGGCCAATGGACCGTTTTTCATGGCTTCTTTAAATCCTTTTTCAACAGAAGGTATATATTCTCTTGGTACATTACCTCCTTTAATCTCATTGACAAATTCAAGTCCTTGCTTGCCTTCCTCGGCAGGTTCTAGGGTAAATACGATATCAGCAAACTTACCACGACCACCTGTTTGTTTTTTGTAAACCTCTCTGTGGTCTGTAGTAGAGGTAATGGCTTCTTTGTACTCAACCTGTGGTTGTCCTTGATTGACATCAACTTTGAACTCTCTTCTGAGGCGATCCATGATAATGTCCAAGTGCAACTCACCCATTCCGCTGATAATGGTTTGACCCGAAGCTTCATCTGTTTTTACTTGGAAAGTGGGGTCTTCCTCGGCTAGTTTGGCCAAAGCCATACCCAATTTGTCTACATCGGATTTGGTTTTGGGCTCTACAGCAATACCGATTACGGGATCGGGGAAATCCATACTCTCCAACACAATCGGGTGTTTTTCATCAGAGAGGGTGTCTCCTGTTTTGATGTCTTTAAATCCAACCGCTGCGCCAATATCACCTGCTTCGATAAACTCGATGGCATTTTGTTTGTTAGCGTGCATCTGATAGATACGCGAAATACGTTCTTTGTTTCCAGAACGATTGTTCAACACATAGGAGCCCGCATTCAAACGACCTGAATAGGCGCGGAAGAAGGCCAAACGACCTACATAGGGGTCTGTAGCAATCTTAAATGCCAATGCTGCAAACGGATCGTTTACACTAGGCTTACGGGTGATGGTTTCGTCTGTGTCTGGGTTGGTACCTTCAATGGCTTCTTTGTCTTCAGGAGAAGGCAAATAACGACAAACGGCGTCCAACAAAAACTGAACCCCTTTGTTTTTGAAGGCAGAACCGCAAATCATAGGGATGATACTCATGTCTTGAGTGGCCGCACGCAATGCGTTGTGGACCTCATCTTCAGTAATGCTGTCTGGGTCTTCAAAATATTTTTCAAGAAGGTTTTCGTCATATTCTGCCACAGCTTCGATAAGCTCGCCTCGGAATTTTTCGACTTCATCCTTCATGTCTTCAGGGATATCCACCACATCAAAAGTGGCGCCCATATTTTCCTCATGCCACACAATGGCACGGTTTTTCACCAAATCCACACAACCTTTAAAGTTGTCCTCGTCGCCAATAGGCAATACGATCGGTACGGCATTGGATTTGAGCATTTCACGTACTTGTGTACAAACGTTCAAGAAGTTAGCCCCTTGGCGATCCATTTTATTGACAAAGCCCATGCGAGGCACTTTGTAGTTGTCAGCCAAACGCCAGTTGGTTTCTGATTGAGGCTCAACACCGTCCACAGCAGAAAACAAAAACACCAAACCGTCCAAAACACGTAAAGAACGGTTTACCTCAACGGTAAAATCTACGTGTCCAGGGGTGTCGATTATGTTAAAGTGATATGGCTTCGCGCCATCCACGGGTTTTCCTTGGTCGGTAGGGAAAGTCCACTCACATGTGGTAGCGGCAGAAGTAATGGTAATTCCACGTTCTTGCTCTTGCTCCATCCAGTCCATGGTGGCAGCACCATCGTGTACTTCACCAATCTTGTGGCTTACGCCTGTGTAATAAAGAATACGTTCTGTAGTGGTAGTTTTTCCTGCGTCAATGTGCGCGGCTATACCAATGTTACGTGTGTATTTAAGATCTCTTGCCATGATTGTTGTTAAAATCTAAAGTGAGAGAAAGCTTTGTTTGCTTCGGCCATTTTGTGGGTGTCCACACGTTTTTTGACCGCCGCTCCTTCTTCTTTGTAAGCTGCTAGGATTTCGGCTGCTAATTTTTGAGCCATGGATTTTTCGTTGCGTTTACGCGCAAAACTGATCATCCATTTCATAGCCATAGAAATTTTTCTATCAGGGCGAATAGGCATGGGGATCTGAAAGGTGGCACCACCTACGCGACGGCTGCGCACCTCAACATGAGGCATTACGTTGGTCAAGGCGTCTTTCCACAAATCAAGCGCTTGCTTTTCTTCGTCTTGGTTTTTTTGGTCTACAATGTCAATGGCATCATAGAAAATCTGAAATGCGATGGATTTTTTTCCGCTCCACATCAAGTTGTTAACAAAACGTGTGACCAGTTGGTCATTGAAGCGGGGGTCGGGGAGTAAGGGGCGCTTTTTGGCCTTTCTTTTTCTCATATCTTTCTATTGAGTGGTTCAAGCAAGCTTGAACGTCATTGTACTTCTACTCTTTTATTTTTTGGGTCGTTTGGCGCCGTATTTCGAACGTCGCTGCAGACGGCCTTCCACACCAGCGGTGTCTAACGCACCTCGAACGATGTGGTAACGCACACCAGGCAGGTCTTTGACCCTACCTCCACGCACCAATACGATGGAGTGCTCCTGAAGGTTGTGGCCTTCTCCTGGAATGTAAGCGTTTACTTCATTACCATTGGTGAGGCGCACACGCGCTACTTTACGCATCGCGGAATTGGGTTTCTTAGGGGTAGTCGTGTACACACGGGTACACACACCGCGCCTTTGTGGGCAAGCGTCTAAAGCGGCAGATTTGCTCTTTTTGGTCAGATCTGTTCTTCCTTTTCGAACGAGTTGCGAAATTGTTGGCATATACTTTATTTATTTCTTCCCTTATTTTAAGGGCTGCAAATGTAGTATTATTTTTTTCATAATCAAATACAGAAAAGGCAATTTTTTAACAATGGGGCAGATTGGTAGTTGGTGAATGGTTATTGGTGAATGGTTATTAGTTAATGGTTAATAGTTAATGGTTATTGGTTTTTAAGGGGTTTTTTTGTGGTTTCGAGCAAAAAAGATAGTTTTGAAAAAACTTTAAAATGAAAAAGCGCTTTTCGAATATCTTTCTTTTTTTGACTCTTGTCACTATACCCCATCTGCTGTCTGGCCAAAATACGGGCTACAACTTGTCCTTAATGGATGATATGGATTTTCAAAATTTTTTGACGGATATCAATGTAAATAGTGCTGACCTAACCAAATATTATGATGGTTCTGTATACCTATTTAAAGAACCCAAAGAAGCTGTGCTGTATTTTTGGAATGAAAAAGCCAGAAATGCTACTGCTTTTGTGAATCTAAATATTCAAAAGAATACTTTTGATTTTACCGTCAACGACAAAACATTTAGTTTCTCGGCCCAAGATTTGCGGGAGGTCGTTATCGATGAGGTGTCTTTTGTTCCCAATGACGGAGGGGTATTTAACAAAATCATTTTTTCCAACGATGCAACGCAAGTAGTCGAGGAGTTTAGGCTTGAAATTCAAGAACAAAGCCATGTGATTGGATACGAGACCAAAAAGAATGACATTATTAAAGTAAAAAAATCAACTTTTTTGGTGGCCAACAACCAAAAAACATCCTTTTCAAGGACCAAAAAGGGCGTAAGCAAGCTTTTTGGTAAAAAGGCAGGTGAGGTAAAAACTTACTTAAGCACCCAAAAACTGTCTCCCAAATCGGACGCTGACTTGGCGCGTGTGTTTTCTCAATTCGCTCAATAGGCTGATGAATTTCCCTTTTAATAAAGCTAATGCGCTCGGTCATTAGTCCTTTATTATAAACTTCTCAAAATTTTGAAGTTTATTTTTTGTTGATGTACAAATTCTAAACTCAAAAATGTTTTTTTTAACAAAACTTCAATAAATGTGTGTTTTTTTTAAAACCGCCCTTGCTTTATTAACAATTAATTAACATATTTGTGTTTGCTATAACTAATGAAATCATATGAAAACTAAATTTATTCAAATTTTAACGTTAGCGTTTTTGTTATTACCGCTACCGTTTTTGTTTGCACAACAGATTGTAACAGGTACTGTTACTTCTGCTGAAGGAGTTCCGCTCCCTGGAGCTACTGTGCAAAATGGATCGTTCACAGCTACTACCACAGATTTTGATGGCAACTATGCCATTTCTGCTGCCGAAGGCGATGTTTTGGTCTTTAGCTATGTGGGCTATGAATCTCAAGAAGTTCGCATTCGAAGCAACTTTAGTATCAATATCCAATTGGAATCCAGCACTGCCCTTGATGAGGTAGTTGTTTTGGGGTACCAATCGAAGAAAAGATCTGAGGTAACTGCTGCGGTTTCTACCATTAATACGGAAGAACTTACCAATCTTAACACTTCTACCTCTATCAGTAACATGCTTCAAGGTAAAGCTGCGGGTGTTCAAGTTGTTGCCACAAACGGTAAGCCTGGTTCTGGAGCCTATGTTCGAATCCGAGGTATTGGTTCGATTACCGCTGGTAGTGCACCACTCTTCATTATTGACGGTGTACAAGCGCCCAACACGGCCAACATCAACCCTTTTGATATTGAGAGTGTAACTGTTCTTAAAGATGCTGCATCTTCAGAGAGAGGTGAGGGGAGTTCCGGAGGAAATCGGGGGACATTCGGGGAGATCTGCGGAAATCCGGAGGAATTTAAGCGTTCCTCTGGGTTTTCGAAAGCTGTCAAGAG
>JBMYKI010000045.1:0-8597 GCA_049595235.1 Flavobacteriaceae bacterium | reverse complement strand
GCTTACAGAACTCAATGATATCCAGCCTTCTTTACTTGATACGATTGCCAAATCCATGACAACTGATATCGCTTCTACAAGGTATGGGAAGATGTTAAATGATTATGTAGAAGGGCTTACAGCGCAGTAACCCGCTCCAAAAGTGCATTGCCTTTTTCAAGTAGGTCGTTGGCAATTTGTTTGTAGTGCGCTTGGGTGTTTTGCCCTTTGTTTTGGTAGATCCTTGCGGTTAGTACGTCAAACAAATCCACCGCGTCATCAATGATTTTTTGGCTGGCTTTGTGGTCGGCATCGGGTTGGGTCTTCTCCCAGTCCAAAGCCTGCTGAATCACTTCGCCCAACACATAGTTCAGGTCTTTCTTTAGGTCGCGTATGCTTGCCATAATCTTTAGTTTATATACACCATCAACACATCGGCGTCAGCGGCTGTTAGCTCAAAGATAGCCAATGTTGCCGGAATCAGCACCGTTTGCCCCATAGACAAAGAATAGATTAATCCGTCAACATGCAAGTCAACTACACCTCGTACACCCATCAGTATAACAAAAGAATCTTTATCCATCGCGTCGATGGTCATGCGACCCCGCACCGGCAAAAAGTCAGTAGTAAAGTAAGGCGAATCGACCATGGCATTGGCTACGTTGGCTTGGTGGTCATAAACCGCTTGGTGGTCATTTCGTCGGGTGTAATCTATGGCATCGACTGCCAAGTCCGTATGCAACTCACGAGTATTGCCATCTTTGTCTTTTCGGTTCCAGTCGTAAATGCGGTAAGTCACGTCAGAAGTCTGTTGAATTTCAGCCAACAATATGCCTGCCCCGATCGCATGTACGGTTCCTGTGCGTATATAAAACGTATCTCCCGACGCCACAGGTTCATATTGAAGAATGTCCTCCAAAGTGTCAGTAGCCAAATGTGCTTGGTATTCGGCTTTTTCAATATCACGGGAAAAACCTACGATGAGTTGTGCCTCAGGGTCCGCTTGCATGATATACCACATTTCATTTTTACCAAAAGATTGGTGACGCTCTTTGGCTAAATGGTCGTGCGGATGCAACTGAATCGAAAGGTCCTTTTGGGCATCGATAAACTTGATCAATACCGGAAACTCGTCTCCAAAACGGTCGTAGACTTTTTGACCTACAAGGGCTACTTTGTGATTGGTAATCAGCGCATCCAACGTGCTACCTGCCCATGGTCCTTCTGCCACTACAGACACATCACCAGGAACGGTAGACAGTTCCCAACTTTCGCCAATGGCATTGCCTTCAAAAGGTTTGTTCAAAAAAGATCTTAGCTTCTGCCCACCCCATAGTCGTTCTTTGGGGATGGGTGTAAAAAACAAAGGTGTGAGCTTCATGAGTTAGCCTTGATAATGAACATAATTGCGTGGCGTCTCATAAAGAGTGACCGCGAGTTGTTTTTCGGAAGCAATATGGGGGCGCAACTTGTCCCAAATCACTACTGCAATGTTTTCGGCTGTTGGGATTAAATTTTTAAACTCCGAGACTTGCTCGTTGAGGTTTTTATGGTCAAAAGCATCCTCCACTTCGGACTTAATCAGGTCTTTTAGCACTTTCATATCCATCACATAGCCAGTCTGTGGATCAATATCACCGGTCACATGCACAATCAGCTCGTAGTTGTGTCCGTGGTAGTAAGGATTGGCACACTTGCCAAAAACCTCCTCATTGGCGTCATCGTCCCAGTCGGAACGAAACAATCGGTGGGCGGCATTGAAGTGGGCTTTGCGGCTGACAGTTACTGACATGTTGAAAAAAGGTCTTTATAAAAACGTTCAAATATAATCACAAACCAAACCGTGTAGCGCTCCGGGTGTGTATCCACATCATTTTTTACATCCTCGATGGGCATCCATTTCCAGTCGGCTACTTCTTCAGGATTGATGGTCGGACTGCCGTTATAGCGTCCCAACATGATATGATCGAGTTCGTGTTCGGTAAGTCCATTGTCAAAGGGGGCTTTGTAGATAAAAGAAGTGAGTTCGGTCAGTTCGGTTGTAAAACCCATTTCTTCTTGCAACCTACGCCTACCCGCTTGGACATTCGACTCGCCACTTCGTTGGTGGCTGCAGCAGGTATTGGTCCACAATCCGGGTGAATGGTACTTGTGAAGGGCACGTTGTTGGAGCATCAACTCGTTTTGGTCGTTGAGCACAAATACTGAGAAAGCTCGGTGCAGCACTGCTCTTTGATGCGCTTCCATTTTGGGCATCAACCCGATGGGATTGTCATGCACATCGACCAGCACCACTTGTTCTTCTCTCTGCTTACTCATGTTTCAAAAATACAAATATTGCGGTTCAGACTGGGTGTAATCCCAAAAAAGCAGATATTTTTGCGCCGTCATGAGTTTTACATCCGAAATCGCCCGACGCCGCACCTTTGGCATCATCTCTCACCCAGATGCCGGAAAAACCACCCTCACTGAAAAGCTGTTGCTCTTCGGTGGCGCTATCCAAGAAGCAGGCGCGGTAAAGTCCAATAAAATTCAGAAATCTGCGACTAGCGATTTTATGGAAATCGAGCGACAACGTGGGATTTCGGTAGCCACTTCCGTATTGGCTTTTCACTACCGTGACAAAAAAATAAATATTCTAGACACCCCAGGACATAAAGACTTTGCCGAAGACACCTTTCGTACGCTCACCGCTGTGGACAGTGTGATTGTGGTCATCGACGTAGCCAAAGGAGTAGAGGAACAAACCGAAAAACTGGTGGAAGTATGCCGCATGCGTAACATACCCATCATCGTGTTTATCAACAAGCTCGACCGCGAAGGGAAAGACGCTTTTGACCTCCTTGACGAGGTGGAACAAAAGCTGGGTTTTTCAGTGGTGCCTTTGAGTTTCCCTATTGGAATGGGCTATGACTTTCAAGGCATATATAACATGTGGCACAAACGCCTGCGCCTATTTGATGAGGCTCACAAAACCCGTGTTGCCGAAGCTCTTGATTTTGATGATGTTAACGATCCTAGCCTCAGCACCCATATTGGCGATCAGGCTGCAGAGACCTTGCGTGAAGAAATCGAACTCGTGACTGAGGTCTATCCTGCATTTGACAGCGAAGCCTATTTGGCAGGCCAGCAACAACCGGTGTTTTTTGGCTCTGCCCTAAACAATTTTGGCGTGCAAGAACTGCTCGACTGCTTTGTTGAGATTGCCCCACCCCCACGACCCAAAAGCAGCGCCGAACGCCTGGTAGCACCCGATGAAAATAACTTTAGTGGTTTTGTTTTTAAAATCCACGCCAATATGGATCCCAAGCACCGCGACCGATTGGCGTTTGTCAAGGTGGTATCGGGAACCTTTGAACGCAATACTCCCTACCTACATGTGCGCCATGGCAAAAAGCTAAAGTTTAGCAGTCCAAATGCGTTTTTTGCAGACAAAAAAGAAATTGTCGCTGTCTCTTATCCAGGAGATATTGTAGGCCTACACGATACGGGCAATTTTAAGATTGGTGATACCCTTACTGCTGGAGAAAAACTGCACTTCTCGGGGATTCCCAGTTTCTCTCCCGAGCACTTTCGCTATATCAATAATGCCGACCCCATGAAAGCCAAACAACTGGCCAAAGGCATCGACCAACTCATGGATGAGGGAGTGGCACAGCTTTTTACACTTGAACTCAACGGTCGGAAAGTCATTGGCACCGTGGGCGCGTTGCAATTTGAGGTCATCCAATACCGATTAGAACACGAATACGGGGCCAAGTGTAGCTATGAAAACCTCAACGTACACAAAGCTTGTTGGGTAGAATCCCCCGACCCCCAACACCCCGACTTTAAAGAATTCTGCCGTGTAAAGGCCAAATTTTTAGCCAAAGACAAACAAGGACAACTGGTCTTTTTGGCTGACTCTGCCTTTTCCCTGCAGATGACCCAAGACAAATACAGCGCCCTGCAATTCCACGCTACTTCGGAATTCTAAGGTGTTATTTTTTTTATTACTTTAGAGGTCAACAAAACCCCAAATTGTTGCTCTACAATGCCTTACCTACATCAACATCCTTTCGGTCTGCATACCAAAATAACCAATTGTTTTTTCGGTTTAGGGCGTATTGTGGATATAGGATTTACGTGTACCTATTCCTGCATTGGTACAAGTGTCACTCTTTTACGTAAAAACAAATTCTCTAACAATAAAAAATTAGCGAGAAACATGACCTTCCGCTTGCCAAAGGATTGAGTGCAAAGCAAACCCAAATCAAAAAAAACCCAATGAGAAAAGCCATTTATTACTTCCTTTTGTTTTCAGGAGTACAAACCTCCTTGTTTTCACAAATCAACAATGATGTGGAAGATGCCACACCTATAACAAAACCCCGAGTTAGATTGGTGATACTTAAAACTTCCGATGTAACACTCACTCAAAATCATTTTGATAGGCTCAAAGATATTGGCGAATATGTAGAAGATTATTTTGTCGATCAGCTTATATCAAAAGGGTATTCCCAAATCAATACAAACCTATTTGCTCGTAACACAGATGGTGAGATTTTAATCTATGTAGCCCGCAGCAACAAGTCATCCTCAGCCATATATGACCCAACCTATACAGGGGCTGAAATAGCTATGAACACATATCCTGACTTGACAGATAGAAATTCTGTTTGGGCCATTGCCCATTTCAAGCAAGGCGGTGGCTTTAGCGGAGGTGGTAATGTTGGCAGTGGTAGGATGCGTTTTGAATTAAAAGACGCTGAAGGGTCTATTGATTTTTCAAGCAACATGTCAAGTACAGACTATCATAGAGATATTTCCTTAAAAGCTATTCATCATGAACTAGGGCACGCATTTACGGTTTTGCATAATGGTCCATTGAGAACAAACACGGCTTTTAACACGCTAATGGGTCCTGTAAATAATGCTTATGAAAAAAAAGTAGGTGTGGCGCAAACTCTTGACGTTCAGTTGTCAGATTATACAGCTGCTATTATTGCTTTTCACCCTGTATTAAGAAATTCTGCTTTCAGCATTTCGAAGTTAAACGGAAAAAGAATCAAAATAGAAAAAATATTGGGAGACAATGACTTGTTTACAGTTGATTGCACCACAGGCATTGCACATGTAAGAGGAAGAGTAAAGTCCAATCTGCCATTTCATCACGTAGTGATACGTTTTTCTTTTCAAGGAGAGGTTGGCTCTGGCGGGCGTTGGAATTCATCATTTGCTGTAAACCCTGATTCCAATGGGGTGTTTGATCTGGAACTGAATCAAAGTGACATTAACATGAGTGGGAATCCTACACTGAGTTTTGAGTATGAAGTTATGGTTGCTTTTAATAATGGCTTAACAAGAGGGGTTGAACAATTAGAAGTGTGGGAAGAGATTAATACTGATCTTAAATTTCCACATGTTAATCCTTATTCATTTAATACAGACAATAGTATCGTGCAAACCATTTCTGTTTTCGGTGGTACTATTTCAACAGATTATCATGAGGCTACCTCTTACCAATGGATTGATTGTAACACCAACAACCCCATCTCTGGTGCCACTTCAGAAAGTTTTTCTCCCGAGTCAAATGGAAATTATGCCGTAAAAATTACTGCTCCGAACGGATGTACTCACACTTCTGATTGTTATGAGTTGACAACATTTAGTATCAATAAAAATGTGGTTTCAAATAAATTTGAAGTCTACCCGAATCCCAGCAATGATAATATCACAATCATATCAAAAAATAGCACAATACAATCTGTTGAGATTTTCAATTTAACAGGAAAATCTGTTTATAAAAATGATTTGAAACCACCAATGTCTGAGGTCACAGTAAAGAGCCCAGATAAGGGCGTTTATGTTTTAAGAATACGTTCTAACAAAGGATCTCACAGTATCAAAATCATTTCATCTGAATAGCCCGATTGACCTTACATAAAATCTATCCATAAAAAAACCCTCCAAATGGAGGGTTTTGTTTTGTTAGGCTTCTCCCGGAGGCCCGAAGTTGAGCGGAATGGAGGGCGGGTCATACTCTTTGATATCCCCATGCGCAGCTTCAAAGCGCTGGACATTGTCACCCAGTGCTTTTAAGAAGCGTTTGGCATGTTGTGGGGTAAGTATAATCCGCGAGCGTACTTTGGCCTTGGGAGCGCCGGGCATCACATTGATAAAGTCAACCACAAACTCAGAAACCGAGTGATTGATAATGGCCAAGTTGGAATAAGTACCTTGTGCGGTTTCCGGATCCAACTCAATGTTGATGCTACCCTCTTTTTTGGCTTTAGAATCGCTCATTAGGCATTCAGATTTAACTCTTTTTTAGCCAATAGCTCTTCGTACTCGTCCGTGTAGCCTACGATGATGTCATTGTAGGCACGGTTTCCAGTTCCTGCAGGAATCTTATGCCCTACGATCACATTTTCTTTGAGTCCCTCTAGCGTGTCAATTTTACCACTTACGGCAGCCTCATTGAGAACCTTAGTCGTTTCTTGGAACGACGCCGCAGAGATAAATGACTTGGTCTGTAGGGACGCGCGGGTGATACCTTGTAGGATAGGCGTAGCGGTTGCGTTAACAGCATCGCGAGCTTCTACCAAGGCTTTGTCATCACGACGCAACAACGAATTCTCGTCGCGCAACTGACGTGCCGTCACTATCTGACCTGCTTTGAGATTTTCAGAATCACCTACTTCAGTGACTACTTTACTACCAAACAATGCGTCGTTCTCTTCGATAAAGTCGATTTTGTGAACCAACTGCCCTTCTAGGAAAGTAGTGTCTCCAGAATCTTCAATACGAACCTTACGCATCATCTGGCGGACGACTACTTCAAAGTGCTTATCGTTGATCTTAACCCCTTGCAAACGGTATACTTCTTGTACTTCGTTGACCAAATACTGCTGAACGGCAGAAGGGCCTTTGATGTCCAAAATATCGTTGGGTGTAATAGATCCGTCTGAAAGTGGCATTCCGGCTTTGACAAAGTCGTTTTCCTGCACCAAAATCTGATTGGAAAGTTTAACCAAGTACTTTTTGATTTCACCGGTTTTAGATTCAATCATAATCTCACGGTTTCCGCGTTTGATTTTACCAAACGACACCACACCATCGATTTCTGAAACCACCGCAGGGTTGGAAGGATTCCGTGCTTCGAAAAGCTCGGTTACCCTTGGTAAACCACCCGTAATGTCACCAGACTTGGCAGACTTACGTGGAATCTTCACTAGAATCTTACCTGCATCAATGGCATCGCCATCATTGACCATCAGGTGGGCACCCACCGGAAGGTTGTAAGACTGAAGGGTATTTCCTTTCTTATCTTGAATCAATAAAGTTGGAATGACTTTCTTGTTTCTAGACTCGGTGATTACCTTTTCTTGGAAACCAGTTTGTTCATCGATTTCGACCTGATAGGTAACCCCTTGCTGAATGTTTTCATATCCGATTTTTCCAGAAAATTCAGAGATGATAACACCATTGTAAGGATCCCACTGGCAAATCACGTCATCTTTTTTGATGGCTTGGCCATCTTTGATTTTAATAAAGGATCCGTAAGGAATGATGTTGTTGCTCAAAGTGATACCTGTCTTCTTATCTACTACTTTAAGTTCTGTAGTTCGAGAAATAACAATATTCACGTCGTTGCCTTCACCGTCTTTTCCAGCTACAGTTTTTAAATCTTCCAATTCGGCCTTACCATCAAATTTGGCAACCAATTTATTCTCTTCAGAAATGTTACCAGCAATACCTCCAACGTGGAAAGTACGTAAAGTAAGCTGTGTACCAGGCTCTCCAATCGATTGGGCAGCAATTACGCCCACAGACTCGCCAATCTGAACCGATTTTCCAGTCGCTAGGTTGCGACCATAGCATTTGGCACAGATACCTTTTTTGGCCTCACAAGTGAGTGCAGAGCGTACTTCTACACGCTCAATTGGGGATGCCTCGATCTGTTGGGCGTGGCTGTCTAAAATTTCTTGACCACCTTCGACAATAACACTGCCATCAGAAGGGTTGATCACATCAAACAAAGCCACACGGCCTACGATACGATCTCCGAGCTTCTCGACAACCTCTTCGTTCTTTTTCAAGGCCTCAACCGTAATACCACGCAGGGTACCACAGTCTTCAGTGTTGACGATTACGTCTTGAGCTACATCGTGTAAGCGACGGGTAAGGTATCCTGCATCTGCAGTTTTTAATGCCGTATCGGCAAGTCCCTTACGCGCACCGTGAGTGGAGATAAAGTATTCTAAAATGGATAGACCCTCCTTGAAGTTGGACAGGATGGGGTTTTCAATGATTTCCCCACCACCAGCGTTGGATTTTTTAGGTTTGGCCATCAATCCACGCATACCTGTCAGCTGACGGATCTGTTCCTTAGAACCACGCGCTCCAGAATCCAACATCATATATACAGAGTTAAATCCTTGCTGATCTTCGCGGATACGCTTCATGGCCAATTCGGTCAATGTGGCGTTAGCAGAAGTCCAAACATCAATCACCTGATTGTAACGCTCGTTGTTGGTAATCAATCCCATGTTGTAGTTGGCTATAATACCATCTACTTGCTCGTTGGCACTCTCGATAAGTTGATCCTTCTCGGGTGGGATGATAATATCTCCCAA
>JBMYKI010000044.1:8422-8697 GCA_049595235.1 Flavobacteriaceae bacterium | reverse complement strand
GTAAACATGGGTTGTTTGTAACGCTCAAAAGCGAAGTCAAACAAAGGTTTAAAAGTTTCTCCGTACGGATAGCTATCCTCAAAAGTCACTTCCGAACCGACGTAGACTGCTATGGCAGGGATTAGATCAACCCATCTAATGCCTTGATTGGCTTTCCAGCTATACAAGTTGGGTTTGTACCATTTGGTGTTTCGAAAGGGGTCAAAAAGCAGGTATTTTAGCCCAATAGAGTGGGTTTTCATTCCAGACCTACGACCTTTTGTTATGCCCGAACG
>JBMYKI010000044.1:5546-8412 GCA_049595235.1 Flavobacteriaceae bacterium | reverse complement strand
GTAGCTCATCTGTTTGAATATCAAGTTGGTAGATGAGTTCAAAAGCTTCCAAAAACAATCCTGTACGAAAATCTGCAGTAGTACCCAAACCCCTAAATGAAGCATCAGCAAGTTGGCTAAAAGTTCCTTTTCTGTATGCATTTCCCCATTCCAGTTGATAGACTCCAGGTCCGACACCAAAAGCACCCATAGAAACCCCAGGTCGGTTGCTATTGATAATAGGGGTATACTGTGACCAGCCCAAAAGACCCAGTTGCAGTATAAAAACCATGAAAAACCTTTGTGTGAACTGCATTAGGTCAAAGATAACAGAATTGCATGAGCAGTAGTGAGGCATTGCGCACAGAGTTGTATTTTTGAAATCAAATCCTAGGTATGCGCACCCTAAAACCCTTTTTGGTACACCTCATTCCCCTTGGCGTATTCATAGCTTTGTCTCTGGGTTATTTTTATCCTGTATTGTCTGGAAAAGCCATTTTTCAGTCCGATATCGCTCAGTTCAAGGGCATGCAACGACAAGTATTGGAGCATCGTGCTGCTTTTGACGAGGAGCCCTACTGGATAGACAATGCTTTCGGAGGGATGCCTACCTATCAAATCGTTTCAAAACACGCTTTTGACCTTGTGGGTCATCTAGATAGCCTGATTCGTTTTTTGCCACGTCCCGCAGATTATCTGTTTGTGTACTTGGTCGGCTTTTATTTTTTAGCGCTATTTTTTAAGGTCTCCAAGTCTACAGCGGTTATGGGCGCAGTAGCATTTGGTTTTTCTACCTACTTAATCATTATTTTAGGAGTAGGGCACAACACAAAAGCCTTGGCCATAGGTTATATGCCCTGGGTGGTGTTGGGCGTACTATACCTTTTGCATCATCAATCTCGAAAAGGTATCCCGATTACCATCGTGGCAACGGCCCTTCAACTACATGCCAATCATTATCAAATGACATACTATATGCTGTGGCTTATAGGGGTGGTTATTTTGGTTTATGGCTACCAACATCTCAAACAAAAATCACCTATTTTATTTTTAAAGTCTCTTGGTTTGGTAACTCTTTCAATGTGTTTGGCACTGACCTTTAATGCCACACATCTATTGGCCACCAAAGAATACAGCGTACAAAGCACTCGGGGCGAGAATCCGCTGAAAACTGACCCTAATGGCTTGCCTCTTGCACAAAATGATGGTTTGACCTACGATTACATCACCGAGTATAGCTATGGTATTTTAGAGTCTATCAACCTATTGATTCCCCGATTTATGGGTGGTGGGAGTGGAGATCGTTTGGGTTCAGATTCCAAACTCATGGACTTTCTTCAAGAGATAGACTCGGAATCGGCACAACAAATCTATCGCTATGCATCACTCTATTGGGGTGACCAACCCATCGTAGAGGCACCAGCCTATGTGGGTGCGGTGGTCTTTTTCCTTGCCGTATTTGGGTTTTTGGCCATGCACAAACGTTGGCGTACCATATTGCTCACAGCCACGCTTATATCTTTGTTTTTTTCATGGGGGAAAAACGCAGATCTCCTCACACGCATTCTGATTGAATATGTCCCTTTTTACAACAAGTTTAGAGCGGTGAGTTCTGCCCAAGTAATTTTGGAATTTTGTATGCCTCTAGCGGCAGTTTTGGGTGTTCATTCCTTGTTTGATAAAGAAAAACGCCCTCAGGTAAACCGTCTATTATCCAAAGCATTTTTTATGGTTATTTCCTTAATTGCCTTGGTATTGTTGGCGACCTTTATTTTTTTAGATTTTCAGTCTGCTAGAGAAGTTTTTGCTGCCTATCCTGAAATCATGACCCCCCTTATTCAGGACCGAAAAGCATTGTTGCTACAAGACCTTCTAAGGACAACTGTTTTTGTTTCGTTTGCCTATTTGCTTTGTCGTTTTGGAATATCGACCCGATACCGATCGTATGTGGTGCCTATGCTCACCCTGCTTTTATTGTTGGATTTGTGGTCTTTTAGTAGAAACTATGTCAACGAAGATGATTTTGTTTCTAAATCAAGAATCGAAAAACCATTTATGCCCAACACAGCCGATGTGGCTATCCAACGTGACAGCACTCGTTTTCGGGTGTTTGAACCTCAATTGGGCATGGCACATGCTCGAACAGCTTATTTTCACCATACTTTGGGTGGGTATCACGGCGCCAAACCCAGACGTATGCAAGACCTGTATGACTTTCATGTTTCCAAAGGGCATCAGCAGGTTCTCAATATGCTTAATGTCAAATACATTATACAAGACCAAGAAGACAACCCCCTAGGTGTGGTGCGAAACCCAAACCCTTATGGCAATGCTTGGTTGGTAAACCAAGTCATCTATGTTGATTCAGCCGATGAAGAAATCAGCCGTTTGCCCAATGAAACTTTACAATCAGTCGCTTTGACTACCGAAATACTACCTCAATATGTTTTCGAGATAGATGACAGTGCAAGTGTTGAGTTATCCTCGTACAAAGCCAACGCTTTGGTATACGATTATATAGCCTCTAAGACACAATTTGTAGTGTTTTCGGAAATGCATTACCCACATGGTTGGCAAGCTAAGATCGACGGCCAAGAAGTACCACACTACAGAGTCAATTATGCCCTACGAGGGCTCATAGTCCCTGCAGGTTCTCATGAGATTTCATTTGAGTTTGCGCCAGAGGTCATTGAGACTGGAAACCAAATACGATTTGCTGGTTATGGTGTGTTTGCTATGCTGATGTTATTCTTGTACGGACGCCCGTTGATTTCCAAAAATAAATTCCATTCAAGTGGCTAAAGTCTCCAAGAAACATATTCTACTGGTTGCCTATTATTGGCCTCCTGCCGGGGGCTCGGGTGTACAACGTTGGTTGTTTTTTGTG
>JBMYKI010000044.1:0-5536 GCA_049595235.1 Flavobacteriaceae bacterium | reverse complement strand
AAGCATTTGGTTTCTATGGGTCACAAGATAGATGTGCTGACTGTATCGCGTCCTACCGCAAGTCCACAAGATGACACCTTACTAAAACATATCCCCAAAGAAGTTCAAGTACACCAGATGTCTATATGGGAGCCGGGTAGGGGACTCTACAAATATTCCTCAGCAGAATCTTTAAAACCCAATTTGTTCTCTAAATTCGTACGATATGTTCGTGCCAACCTATTTTTTCCTGATGCCCGTTGTCTATGGATTGGAAAAGGCAGTAGATGGATTGCAAAATTTATTAATACCCACCAGCCCGATTGGCTGATTACTACGGGACCACCACACAGTGTTCACATGATGGGCTACGCACACCGAAACCACCCAAAAACACGTTGGATGGCTGACTTCAGGGATCCATGGGTTGATTTCTTTGTAAATCAGGCTTTGCCAATGACGCCATGGACACGCAAACGCCATCAAAAATGGGAACAGAATATAGTCCAAGCAGCTCGAGTGGTTCTGACTACCACACCCTCACTGAAAGCACGCTATCAGAAATGGAATCCGCAAACAGAGGTTCTTTTTAATGGTTTTGAAAAGGTACACGATGGAGCACTTTCAAAAGATTTTATGCTTTGCTATGCCGGCAGTCTTAAGTCCAATCAATCTGCAGCGGTTCTTTGGGCGGCTTTAGAATCTCTTGCCGAACAAATTCCTCAATTCGTCAATCATACCAAAGTACGTGTGTTTGGTCAAACAGACCCTGATTTGAAGAACAAAGTGCCGCGTTCAGTGACAGAAATGATCCTATGGCAAGGTTATCAGGCAAAGTCTGTTGTGGATAAAGCGCTAGCAAGCGCGCGGGTTTTGTTGTTTTTTGGTAATGACCATCCTCATAGTGAACAAGTGATTAACGCCAAAATTTTTGAATATATGGCTGCAGGCAGACCAGTTTTAGCTCTGGTGCACAGTCACGGAGATTTGTCTGCATTTATTCGAAAACATGCTTTAGGTACTGTGTTTTTATATTCGGAAAAAGAAAAAATCACCCATTGGTTACACAAGCAATATGTTGCTTTTAGTGAAGGGAAACCACCAGAAAATACGCTTGTTGATTTTACATATTCCCGTAAAAACCTAACTTCCCAACTGGAGAAACTTTTAACTCAAAACACCTAATATGGGAATCGTAGCCAACCAATCTGCAAAGAATATTGTTGTCATCGCTATCGCATTTGCCATTGGCGCCATAAATACTTTGGTGTTTTATCCCGTCTTTTTGTCTGCCGATCAATACGGACTTGTGGTGTTTTTACTAGCAAGTTCCAATTTACTGATGCCGCTTATTGGCTTTGGGGTCAATCAAACTATTATCAAGTTTTATTCTTCTTATAACAACCCCGAGGAACAACGGATTTTTATGTCATCTGTGATTTGGTTGCCCCTATTGGTGGCTTTGGTTGTGGGTACGCTAGGGGTGGTGTTTTATAAGTCTGTTTCTGAAGCGCTTTCCATACAAAACCCCATTATTGGCTCTTATGTATGGGTGATTTATGTGGTGGCGGTTGCAACTGCTTATTTTGAGGTTTTTTATGCTTGGGCGCGTGTACAGCTTCAAACGGTTTATGGGAATGTCCTTAAAGAGATTTTCCCACGCTTGTTTTTGTTCGTTCTGCTTCTGTCTACCTATCTATTACAACTCTCCTTCGAAATTTTTGTTTGGGTGTTGGTTGTAGGCTATTTCATAAGGTTGTTTTCTATGATATTTGTGGCGCACAAATATTACCCGATTTCTGTACAGTTACGATTCCCCAAAAACAAAAAATCTATTTTACAATATGCCATTTACATTCTTATGGCAGGTTCTGCCGGGAGTTTGATATTGGATATTGATAAGTTTATGATTCCCCAGCAGCAAGCCATTGCACAGACTGCTTTTTATGCGGTAGCCATTTTTGCCGCGACCGTAGTCGAGGTGCCATCGCGTGCATTGGCCCAAATACTAAACCCCCTTGTTGCCAAAGCCATCAATCTCGATAATTGGAACGAAGTGGCTTCTCTATACAAAAGAAGTGCCTTAAACTTATTTGTAATAGCTGGATTGTTTTTTTTGCTGGTCAATCTCAACATGGAACATTTGTATGAACTTTTGCCCAACACCACATACCAAAGCGGTATTAGGGTGGTTTTACTGATTTCATTCGCTAAGCTTTTTTCCATGATTTTTGGTTGCGGAACAGCTATTATAGCCAACGCTTCTTTCTACAAGGTTTCCCTTCTTTTTTCTGTTTTGATGGCTGTTTCTGTAGTGGGGTTCAACTATTGGTTGATTCCTCTTTATGGAATCGACGGGGCTGCTTGGGCCACCCTTATCGTTGTGGTGGTCTTTACTACTTTCAAAATTTTATATCTGTATAATAAAATAAAAGTCACCCCATTTTCAATCAATATGCTCAAAGCAGCTTTGTTATTGGCTTTGATTTTTGCCACCGTGACTCATCTAGATTTGGAAGGATCTCCTCTGTTGCTGATGGTCTTAAAAACGGTAACGGTTGGCTTTCTTTATATTGGTTTTGTCTTTCTTTTTAGAATTTCGAACGACCTGACCCGCTTCGGGAATATCTTCCGAAAATAGGTGTCCGTACAGACTTGAATTTGGATTTTGAGTAACTTCTTTTGGCGTTCCTTGAGCCACCAATTTTCCACCATTTTCACCTCCTTCTGGACCCAAATCAATGATGTGATCAACACATGAGATGAGGGCTGTATTGTGTTCTATTACAACAATCGTATGGCCATTGCCTATCAAGGCCCTGAAAGAACCTACTAATTTCTCAATATCATGCGTGTGCAGTCCAGTAGTAGGTTCGTCAAACAGAAAAAGAATTTTTTCTCTCTGACTACCCTTAGACAAAAAACTGGCTAATTTGATCCGTTGTGCTTCTCCACCAGAAAGAGTAGAGGATGATTGTCCCAAAGCGACATAGCCCATTCCTACGTCTTGTAAAGGTTTGATTCTTTTTACAATCTTTGGCTGATTGTGTTGGTCAAAAAACGAAAGTGCCTCATCTACACTCATAGACAAAACATCATGGATGTTTTTTTCAGCAAACCGCACTTCCAATACTTCTTTCTTAAACCGCTGTCCATGGCAAGTTTCGCATTGGAGTTTTACATCTGCCATAAACTGCATTTCTATGGTGACTTCTCCTTCACCCTTACAGGTTTCGCAACGCCCTCCATCCACATTGAATGAAAAATGCTTGGGACTAAATCCCTTCACGCGCGCTGTGTTTTGTTCAGCGAAGAGCTTTCGGATTTCGTCGTAAGCCTTTATATATGTAACAGGATTGGAACGCGAGGAAAGTCCTATAGGGTTTTGATTGATATACTCCACATGGTCAATGGCATCTATCGCACCTGAAATTTTATTGTGCTCGCCCATTTTTTCACCATAAACATCTTTTTCCCTTAGCATAGCTGGCCAAAGAATCTGACGAATCAAAGAGCTTTTTCCACTTCCAGAGACTCCAGTTACTGCTGTGAGCCTGTTGAGAGGGAAGCTAACATCTATGTTTTTGAGATTGTTAGCGCGTGCGCCATGGATTACAATTTTACTTTTTGATTTAAGCAAATTTGATTTATGGTTGATAGTGCGTTTTCCGTTGAGGTAATCGGCGGTCAAACTGTTTGATACAAGAATTTCACTCAGTTTTCCTTGTGCTACGAGTTCTCCTCCAAACACACCTGCCTCAGGTCCAATGTCAATGATGTGATCAGCAGCACGTATGATATCCTCGTCATGTTCTACCACGATGACCGTGTTGCCCAAATCGCGAAGTTGATGAAGGATATGAATCAGTCGCTGGGTGTCCTTAGGGTGCAGTCCTATGCTGGGTTCGTCTAATATATAAAGGGAGCCCACCAAGCTACTTCCCAAAGATGTGGCTAGATTGATGCGCTGCGACTCACCCCCAGAAAGACTGTTGGATTTTCGGTTGAGCGTTAGGTAAGACAAACCTACATCTATCATAAATTGGATTCTGTTTTTAATCTCCACCAAAAGTCGTTCCGCTACTTCACTTTCATAAGCACTAAGTGTGAGGTTTTCAAAAAAAGTACCCAAACGCTCCATGGACATTTCTACCAGATCACTTATAGAGGCCCCATTGATTTTTACATAGTTGGCTTCCGGACGTAACCGCAATCCACCACAAGCATCACATCGAGTGCGACCACGATAACGGGAAAGCATCACGCGGTTTTGTATTTTGTATTTTTTGGCTTCAAGCTTGTCAAAGAAATATCGGATGCCTTTAAAATGTTTGTTTCCGTCCCAAAGCAAATCTTTTTGTTCTTTAGACAGTTCAAAATAGGGTTTATGAATCGGGAAATCAGTATGGTAGGCGTTTTCTATGCATTTTTTCCAATATCTCTTACCACGCTCCGTTCTCCAAGGAGCTACAGCGCCTTCAAACACAGAAAGTGAAGTGTTGGGAACCACCAAGTCTTGGTCTATCCCGATCAGGTCTCCATAGCCTTCACATTTGGGGCAGGCACCCAAAGGATTGTTAAAACTAAACAAGTGCACATTGGGTTCTGTAAAAAGGATGCCATCGCGCTCATATCGGTTGCTAAATTTAAGCCCTTTTTCGTGCTCTGGAAACCAAAGGGACAGGGATCCTTTGCCCTCAAAAAAAGCCGTTTCTACCGAATCGGCCAATCGGTGCAAAAAACTGTCATCATGTTGCATCACCACACGGTCTACTACCAATTCAAAATGGCCATCAATTTTTTTGTCAAATCCTTGAATTCGCTCAATTGCGCCATTATATCTTATACGCGCATATCCTTGTTGCGCCAAAAGTTTGATCACGTCTTCAGTGGAGCGGTTTTTGAGTTCTACGGGAGCTAAAACGAGGCATTTGGTGCCCTCAGGCATGTTTTTGAGTGCTTCTATGACATTTTCGACATTGTCTTTGCTGACCTTTTCACCTGAAATTGGCGAAAAAGTAGTGCCGATACGCGCATACAAGAGTTTGAGGTAGTCATAGATTTCTGTGGTAGTGCCCACAGTCGATCTTGGGTTGGTGGTATTTACCTTTTGTTCAATGGCGACTGCTGGTGCAATTCCTTCGATTGCATCTACCTGAGGCTTATCTAGCCTGCCCAAAAATTGTCGGGCATAAGAAGAGAGGCTTTCTACATATCTGCGTTGCCCTTCAGCATATAGTGTATCGAAGGCCAAACTAGATTTTCCAGAACCCGAAAGTCCGGTGATGACTACCAGTTTTCTTCTTGGTATGTCAACATCAATGTTCTTTAGGTTGTGCATTTTGGCACCCCTAATACGGATTACTTTTTCTTTCTCGTCAGCCAATTTTCAGTTTTTTTTTAATAAAAACGAAGCCTTAAAAATACTTATTTACCCCCATTTATAAACTGATTTACACATTAAAATTCATTTTATATATATTTGTATCAAACTCAATGCCTATAGTATAGATTTACTTTTTAATCGATTTTTAACTTAAAGTAAATCTATGGTACC
>JBMYKI010000043.1:0-9150 GCA_049595235.1 Flavobacteriaceae bacterium | reverse complement strand
AAAACTCGAAGAATTTGCAACACCACTCGAAACCCTTGAGGAAATTTTCGAAAACAAAGAACAGATAGAAGTTTCTAAGTTTTACGAAAAACTCCCCAAACCTCATGCGGTTGCTATCGAACAATGGCTTGCAGATAAGATCTACTACCGCCATACCGATAACTCATAACATATTATGTCTGCCCTTCGTGCCAAAAAAGTATTACTTGGCATTTCTGGTAGCATAGCCGCCTACAAAACGCCTATACTCGTACGTGCGCTTGTCAAAGCAGGCGCAGAGGTTCGTGTGGTGATGACACCTTCAGCCAAATCTTTTGTGGCTCCATTGTCCTTATCTACAGTATCTAATCACCCTGTTTTGTCGGAATTTGTTGACAATGAAGAAGAAGTTTGGAACAACCATGTTTCTTTGGGTCTGTGGGCCGATCTCATGCTTATAGCACCTGCATCGGCTAACACGCTTTCGAAAATGGCGCAAGCCAGTTGTGACAATCTTTTGATGGCAACTTACCTTTCTGCCAGATGCCCTGTCTATTTTGCCCCTGCTATGGATTTGGACATGCACCAACATCCGGCAACACAAGAAGCGATTCACAAACTCGAAAGTCGCTCAAACATCCACATCCCATCAGCTGAAGGTCCTTTGGCTAGTGGTTTGGAAGGAGTGGGGCGGATGCAAGAACCCGATGATATTGTTCTTTTTTTAGAAAACGATTTGGCTTCCAAAATGCCATGGCTTGGCAAAAAAGTATTGGTCACAGCCGGCCCCACATACGAATCTATTGACCCTGTTCGTTTTATTGGCAACCAATCCTCAGGAAAAATGGGTTATGCAATAGCGAATCATGCTGCGCAATGGGGCGCAGAGGTTGTGTTGGTCAGTGGACCCACAGATGACTTAGCGTTGAACCCTGTGATTTCTCTCGAATCCGTTATGACAGCCGAGCAGATGCACTTGGCCTGCCTGAATCATTACGAAGATGCAGATGTGGTGATCATGGCAGCCGCAGTAGCCGATTTTAAACCCAAAGCACCAAAAACTTCCAAAATCAAGAAGGATGCCCCCATAGACAACCTTTCTCTTGAGCCAACCATAGATATTTTAAGTGATTTAGGCACTAAAAAAACAACACAGCTATTGATAGGATTTGCCCTGGAAACCGAAGCTGGTATGAGTAATGCACAACAAAAAATCAATAAAAAAAACCTAGATGCCATCGTCTTAAACAGTTTGTCAGACAAGGGAGCAGGTTTTGGTCATGACACAAATAAAGTTACCTTTATAAAAAGTGATGGCAGTCACAAAGCCTACCCATTAAAATCTAAAAAAGAGGTAGCCGTTGATTTGCTTCAAGAAATAAACCAGTTGATAGATGCATAGATTTGTGACTATATGTTTTTTGTTTCCTTTAGTGTTGATGGCACAGGTTATTGATTGTCAGATATCGGTCAATGCCGACTTGGTGGATCAAACCAACAAACAAGTCTTTCAAACTTTGGAACGTGATCTTAATGAATTTGTCAATGCTACCTCTTGGACAAGTCAACAAACGGACGATCATAACCGCATTCAATGCGCTATGGTCATTACGGTAGAGAGCTATAAGGATGATAGGGTGCAGGCGCATCTTCAGGTGCAATCATCACGCCCTGTTTTTAATGCCGCTTACAACACGGTTGTTTTGAATCGCAAGGACGACGACTTCAGTTTTAATTATCAAGAGTTTGAGTCCCTTAATTTTAATCCAAACAACAGCAACACCAACTTGGTCGCGCTGATGGGCTTTTATATTTATGTCATTTTGGGTATGGACGCTGATAGTTTTTCACCCAAAGGAGGTGATTCGTACTACGAACAAGCCAGAAAAATTGTTGATCTGTCTCAAAGAAGTGGTTTTTCAGGTTGGAAACAGGCAGAAAGCAGAAACAATAGGTATTGGTTTATTGATCAGCTTAGCTCACCCGCTTTCCAACCTTTTAGAGATGCTTTATACCAATACCACAGATTGGGATTGGACCAGATGCATGACCGTCCCGATCTCGGCAAACAGGCCATTGCTGGAAGTATCTCTTCCTTGCTTTCAATCTCTGAAAGAAGATCCAATCCGATTTTGGTGCAAGCTTTCTTTGATGCAAAATCAGATGAAGTCGTTCAGGTTTTCAGCGGAGGTCCTAGTTTCGATACGCAAGTTTTGGTAGACGAACTTAATCGTGTTGCTCCTTTCTTTGCCGCCAAATGGGGTGAAATCAAATAAGGACAATCTCCACGAATGAGTTATATTTGAATGACCTAAACCCGTGGTTTTGATTCGTTCGATTTCCATAAAGAATTTCGCACTCATTGATGACATACAAGTCTCTTTTGGGGAATGCCTCAATGTTATTACGGGTGAGACAGGCTCTGGAAAGTCGATTGTGCTGAATGCACTTTCTTTGGCCTTAGGTACACGAGCTGATCTTTCAGCCATACGCGATACAGATAAAAAGTGTGTAGTCGAAGTTGTGTTTGAAATAAAACCACATCCTATGGAACAGGTTTTTATTGATATGGATCTGGACTACGAATCTGAAACCTATTTTAGAAGAGAAATCCTTCCTTCTGGAAAGTCACGCGCTTTTGTCAATGATACGCCTGTAAACCTGGAACAGATGCGTTCTTTGGGTCATTTGCTGGTGGATATCCATACCCAGCGTCAAACGATTTCACTAACAGAACCCAATTTTTATGTTGACTTGTTGGACTCCTATGGGGGTGGTTTGACGGTAAGGGCGCAGTACGAGAAAGCTTTTCTTCATTTTCGTTCAACTCAAAAGGAATACACTACTTTATTGGAAGCTCAACAGCAAGCGCAAGCATCCTATGATTACAACAAATACCAACTCGATGAATTGACAAATTTGGCTTTGTATGCTGGAATCCAAGAGGAGTTGGAGGAAGAACGAAATCAACTTCAGTATGCTACTGACATCGAGCAAGCCCTTTCACAAGCCCAACAAATAATTAGGGAGGAAAATTTGGGCGTGTCTGATCAAGTAAATAGGTTGAAAAATATTTTCTCCAAATTAGAAGCTTTTGGAAAGCCCTATGTTGAATTGTCTACACAAATTCAAAACATTTGGTATGAACTCGACGATATGGTTTCTGTGGTCGAAAATTACCAACAAAATATAACAAATGATCCAAGCAGGTTGGAACAATTGAGCCAAAAGCTCAGCAGTATATATGCCCTTCAGAACAAACATAAAGTGCATGACGTCCAAGGCTTGTTGGACAAACAAACCCATTTGGAAAAGCTATGTGCGGTGGTTGATGATGGCGAGTCTGCAATAAGCGCTCTGAAAACACAAATGAATAAAGCCGAAAAAGAGGCACTGCAGCTGGCTTCAAAGCTTTCTGATATCCGTACTCAAAATGCCCCTGCTTTAGCAACAGCCATCGCCAAAGGATTAGAAGGTTTGGGAATGGAGTATGCCAACTTCCGATTTGATTTTGAAGAACAGCCATCATTTACTGTCAATGGTAAGGACAAAGTTTCTCTTCTGTTCTCGGCAAATAAAGGAATTGCTTTTGGTGCTTTACACAAAACCGCTTCTGGCGGAGAACTTTCTCGAATCATGTTGGTCATCAAATCGATTATGGCCAAACACAAACTTCTACCCTGTCTTATTTTAGACGAAATAGACACGGGCGTTTCAGGAGAAATGGCCAAAGCTATGGCCCACCTGATGAAGCAAATGAGTCAGCAAAATCAGCTAATTGCAATCACACACCTGCCTCAAATAGCAGCTGTAGGCGACACCCACATCAAAGTGTTTAAGGCATCAGACGATTCCACCACAAGAACGCATGCTAAGTCTTTAGACAGAGAGGATAGGGTGCTTGAGATTGCGCAAATGCTCGATGGCAAACAAGCCACAAAGGCAGCACGTGTACACGCAGAAGAGTTGTTGAATTAGTGCTATCTTTGCTCAAAATTTTAGTTTCATGTCTTACAATCTTCTACAAGGAAAAAAAGGAATCATTTTTGGTGCACTTGACGAAAACTCTATCGCTTGGCAGACTGCCTTAAGAGTGCATGAGGAAGGTGGTTCTTTTGTACTGACCAATGCCCCTGTGGCCATGCGAATGGGAGCCATTCAACAATTGGCTGACCAAACCAACGCCCAAGTCATAGCAGCCGATGCAACTTCTTTGGCAGATTTAGAACAACTTATCGACCAGTCTATGGAGATTCTTGGAGGCAAACTCGACTTTGTTTTGCACTCTATTGGGATGTCTGTCAATGTTCGAAAAGGCCGTTCTTACACAGATCAAAATCATGAATGGACTTCAAAAGGTTGGGATGTTTCAGCAGGGTCCTTCCACAAACTCATGCAGACCCTTTACAAAAAAGACGCTATGAATGAGTGGGGTAGTATCGTAGGACTGAGTTATATGGCTGCCCAACGAGTTTTTCCGGACTATAACGATATGGCAGACAACAAAGCCTACTTGGAATCCATAGCTCGTAGTTTTGGATACTTCTTTGGGCGTGATAAAAAAGTACGTGTCAATACCATTTCGCAATCACCTACTCCTACAACAGCTGGTAAAGGGGTGAAAGGATTTGATGGGTTTATTTCCTATGCAGAAAAAATGTCGCCTCTTGGCAATGCTACGGCATTGGATTGTGCCAATTATACAGTTACACTTTTCTCTGACTTGACCAAACGTGTGACGCTTCAGAATTTGTATAATGATGGAGGTTTCTCTAATATGGGCGTTAGCGACGCCGTGATGGAGCTTTTTGAAAAACAAAGCTGAAGCCTCTAATTATGCTTCGGGCTGCCATAAACCGTTTGACTTTGATCAAGTATGTGAGAGTAGCCCCTGTATTTGTGTTGGTTTCTGTTTTTATTTGGTTGATTTCTGCTTTGTCGGAACAGCATACAGCAAAAGTGGCCGTTTATTTGAGTTACAAAGACACGGGCCCTCTTCAGTACCTTGAAAATTCTAAACCACAGAAAATCCATGCCCAATTCACAGGGAATGGCTTTCGACTTATGTGGGCACGTATGTTTCCACAAACCCTTTCAATAGCAGCTCATGAGATCGCACTTGAAGATGAGACTTATTTGCTTACTCCTAAGAAGTTTCAAACATATGTAGAGAATCATTTTGATGGGTCATTGGTGGTGTATTCAAAGAACATGTCGGCCATTCAGACCCCCATTCGTACAGCTACTAGACGTCTGTTGGCTGTGCGTATGATTGATTCTATAGCATTGAAGCCAGGATATGACTGGACTTCAAATTACAGATTCACACCCGATTCTGTGTACGTGTCAGGCGCAGCAGCAGCGGTAAGCAAATTGGAGTATGCCTATGTAAGTCATGGTTTGTCAACCGCCATCTCTGAAAATTTTGATCTTATATGTGGTTTGGTATCAGACAACAATCAATTACTGAAATGGTCTCAAGAACAAATACGTGTTCAAAGATCAGTAGCTCGTTTTACAGAACACAATTTGCGTGTGCCCATAGCTTTAATTCAGCCCCATCAAGAACAGGAAATAGAACTTATGCCAAGGTACGCAGAAGTGTTTTTTAGTGCGCCATTAAGTCAAATAAAAAATATCAAGCCCACGGACTTTAAAGTAGTTTGTGACTATACAATCAACACGGACTCAGGTTTTCTTCCGGTTGCCGTATTGGAATCTCCAAACCAAGTACGTATTTTGAGGGTCAGTCCAACAGAGGCTAAGTTTTTAGTGCGAAAATGATTCAAATAGGTGTAACTGGAGGTATAGGGAGCGGAAAAACCACCGTTTGTCATTTATTTTCTCTTAGAGGAGTGCCAGTCTATTATGCCGACCAACAAGCCAAAAAGCTTATGGAAAGCTATCAACCCTTGCGAGAGTCTATCATCAAACTATTTGGAAAAGAAAGTTACATAGGCACCGAACCTAACCGTTCTTTTTTGGCTGATAAAGTTTTTTCTGATGTTGACGCTCTTTTGCGTCTAAACGGACTTGTACATCCATGTGTGTCTGCTGATTATCAACAATGGCTGCAAAAACAAACTAGCAGCTTGTGTTTGTACGAAGCTGCCATAATTTTCGAACACCATAGGCAAAAACACTTTGATGCGGTAGTTTTGGTGGTAGCCCCTAAAGATGAACGTATTCGCCGAGTCAAAGAGAGAGATGGATGGTCTGAGAAAAAAATCCTTTCTCGAATGAATCACCAATGGCCAGAACAAAAAACCCGCCCATTGGCCGATTATATCATAGAAAACAAGACGCCTAATGACACCAGAGACCAAGTGGCGTCTGTGTATCAATCTATCATTGCGCGTTTTGACTTGCATTAATTTGTACTTTTAAAGAATGAAACGCGGACTTTTTCCACTATTAATCACATCCATGTCTCTGGCTATGCTAGGGATTATTTTGGTACAAGTTTTTTGGATTCAGACCAACCTAAACAACCGAGAAAGGCAGTTTGAGCTCAATGTGAGTTTGGCACTAGCTGACGTTTCTGAAAAGTTGAAAGAAAGAGAGTTTCAGGACTACTTGGCTGTATATCAAAAGATGATAGATAGTATAGGCGCACCCAAAGCTTCACAGCTCACAGAGGTCTTTCAATATATAGACCGAAGCCCATCTTCCAATAAAACCTATATCTACCAACAAGGTATTATAGAAGACAATTATAATATTTATCCCCAATCTTTCGATTCATTGTCCAATGATACGCTTCCCATTTTTGACTATCGGACTGTCAAGTCCACGACTATTATTGATGAGAGCTTTGAAGACGAAATCGAAAAAATGAGTTCTGTAGAGCGATTGCAGCGCGTAGAACGCATGCCCAATTTGGACAAGGCCAAATACGAGAGTATTTTCATGGATTTCGCCTCTACCAAACCGATTCAAAAACGACTGAGCATCCTAGAGTTAGAACTTTTGCTTCGTCAAGAGCTCCAAGTACGAGACATAAGAATTCCTTTTGAGTTTCGTGTGTTTGACGGCAACCGGATGACTGTAGTAGGGTCAGAAAACTATCTGGCTTATTTGGGTGAAAATCAATTCAAAACCCCCTTGTTTTTACGCGTGGATGACAGCAGCCGCTATGAGTTGCGATTGGCTTTTCCTGGGCAGAAGCGCTTTGTGAGGTCATCAATTATGAATTCGGTTTTCCTGTCCTTGTTGTTTATCATCATCATATTGGTGGTTTTTGGTGTTTCTCTGTCTCAAATATTGAAGCAGAAAAAGATTTCCGAAATAAAAACAGATTTTATCAATAACATGACCCACGAATTCAAGACGCCAATTGCGACAATAAACTTGGCTTTGGATGCACTGATCAACCCGAAAGTTTCTGGTGATTCAAAAAAGGTATCCAATTACTTGGATATGATTCGTCATGAAAATAAGCGTATGAACACTCAAGTAGAACATGTGCTTCAGATTTCGCAACTAGAGAAAAAAGAACTTGATTTAGTCAAAGAAATCATGGATCCCATGAAAACATTGACACAAGCCTTGGACCACGTGAGATTGATGATTGACCAACGTGGAGGAGCGCTTATCGAAAACTTTGACCCCAAGCTTGTAAAGATGAATATATCTAGGGTTCATTTGACCAATGTTTGGGTGAATCTTCTTGAAAATGCAGTCAAATATTCTCCCAATAACTTAGAGGTAACTGTAACAACTCATGTAGCTCAAGATGGCTTTGAGGTCCAAATCAAAGACCGTGGCAAAGGAATGAGTGCCTCAGTGAAAAAACGCATTTTTGATAAGTTTTACAGAGAACCTACTGGAAATATCCACAATGTAAAAGGACACGGCTTGGGCTTGTCCTATGTAAAGCAAATCATCGCATTACATTCTGGCACGATTTCTGTTGAAAGTGAACCCAAACAAGGTAGTAATTTTAAAGTATGGATTCCCTTTGATTCAGTCACACTATGAAAATACCCTCCAAACACATCTTACTCGTTGAGGATGACGCCAATTTTGGCGCCATTCTGAGAGATTACTTACAACTCAATGGTTATTCGGTACAACTGGCTCGCAATGGTCTTGAAGGCTTTGAAAAATTTCGCAAATCACAGTTTGATCTCTGCGTTCTCGATGTAATGATGCCCTACAAAGATGGCTTCACATTGGCCAAAGAGATCAGAGCCAAAAACAAAGAAATCCCTTTGGTTTTTTTGACTGCCAAGTCCATGAAAGAAGATGTTTTGCAAGGCTATAAAATTGGCGCTGATGATTATTTGACTAAACCTTTTGACTCTGAGATTTTGCTTCAAAAAATCGAGGTGTTATTAAAAAGATCAAAGTCCCAAAGCTTTAAACCCAACGGAGAGGTACATTTTGATATTGGTACTTTTCATTTTAATTCTAGGCTTCGCACTTTGAGCTACAAAAACGATGCGCCTATCAGCCTGTCGCCTAAAGAAAGTCAACTTTTGTATTTGTTGGTTCAAAACAAAGATGACTTGTTAACTCGTGAGCAGGCGCTCACTCAAATATGGCACGATGACAACTACTTTACTTCCCGTAGCATGGACGTTTACATCGCTAAGCTGAGAAAATACCTGAAAAAAGACCCCAGTGTTGAGATCACCAACATTCATGGAGAGGGTTTTCGTTTGGTCACAAGCTAAGCCCTAGGATGATACTTTAGCAAACTTTTCTTTAAATGCTTGTTGCTCATGTGTAGATACCGCTCTGTAGTAGTGATATTGGCATGACCCAACATTTGCTGAACGGTGCTAATATCAGCACCATTTTCTACCAAATGTGTGGCAAATGAATGCCTCAAAGTATGTGGGCTGATTTTTTTTTCTATGCCTGCTTGGGTAGCTGCCTTTCGAATCACAGTAAACACCATCGCACGCGTAAGAAGTTTTCCGCGGTTGTTCAAAAACAAAAAATCTTCATGTCCCTTGACAGGTATTATTCTGACATTAAGATATTGTAGAATATAGCTCCTCGCTGATTTGGCAATTGGAACAAATCGCTGTTTATTCCCTTTTCCCAAGACCTTGATCAATTCTTCTTCAAAGAACAAATCAGATAATCGAAGCGTCACTAGTTCACTCACACGCAAGCCACAACTATATAACAATTCAATCATAGCCATATTGCGCAATTCCA
>JBMYKI010000042.1:0-9529 GCA_049595235.1 Flavobacteriaceae bacterium | reverse complement strand
CCTCTAAGGGCATTGATTTTATCACTCACAAAGACCATGTGATTTTTGAAAAAAATGAGGTTGTCAAATCTAGAAGAGGTGGTGATAGAATTGCAACAAAGAGAAACTTCGCCAAGTGAGCTAGAGCCTACGAAATCCAATTGTCTTGTTGTTAAAATACAAACTCAACATGTCTTTGCCTGCCTTAAAATGGCAATCCTCTAAAGATTCTTTAGAAATAGGAATAAACTTGCTTTTGGCATTGGTGGTTCCACTCGATTTGGCAAACCACTTGATAGGTGTGGGCCAAAACAAATTCTGCTCTCCTTTGCGTGTTCGTTCTATCAGAGTTGCCAAGTCTTCATAGGTTGCTAAAGGGACTTGGTTGGTGAAATCCTCATAACTTTTTATCGACCCAAATCCATGTTTTCTACCGAAGTCAGTGTTTTTGGCCTGTGCTACTAGTTTTTGCAATACTTCTTCTTGAACCTCATTCGGATATTTTAGAAACAGTTCGATTTGATGTACCCTTTTTTTGAGGAACCAAGAGAGCACGGTATGCAGTAGGGGAATGGGCATAAAAAGGGTATCTTTATAGCACAAAATAACGAAAAAAAAAGAGGATGTTTGAAGGGGTTTTGGTCAAAATGCAAACAGAGCTAGCAGCGCCTATTCGCTATTATCTCAACCTCGACAACACATTTATAAGGGTCAATGACCTTCTTGATCGCAAAATAACCCTTACCCACAACGGATTTTCATGTCTAAACTGCGGAGCTACTACTCCCATTTATCGCCAAGGATTTTGCAGGAAATGTTTTTTTGAAGTTCCTGCTGCGGCAGATTGGATCATGCGACCAGAGTTGAGTCAAGCACATTTGGGCATCGAAGACCGTGACTTGGCTTATGAAGAAAAAGTACAATTGCAGCCCCACGTGGTATATTTTGCCCTATCGAGTGGTCTGAAAGTAGGCGTAACACGCCACGGACAGATACCTACTCGATGGATCGATCAGGGGGCGCATCTGGCCTTTCCCATAGTGGAGGTACCCAACCGTTATTTGGCTGGAATCGCAGAGGTGGCTCTGAAAGCCCATTATAACGATAAGACCAATTGGCGTCTGATGTTGACCCAGAATCCAACAGAAATAGATTTGGCGGCAGAGCGTCAAAAAGCCATTCAATGGCTCCCAGATGAAGTAAAGCCCTATGTGGGTCAAACGCAACATCAGGTACTGACCAAACTTCATTTTCCTGTAGGTCAATATCCAAATAAAGTACAGAGTTTGAATTTGCTCAAGTCCGAATCCTTTTCAGGAAAATTGATCGGAATCAAAGGCCAATATTTTATTTTTGAAGACCAAACGGTCTTTAACGTTAGAGGTCATGAAGGCCATAGGGTCAAAATCACCCTTGATTAATCCACAATTTTATAGGTATACTCTGCCAATAGTGTCCCTAAGCTTTGGTGGTTTGCTGGCATGCGTTGTGTCATGGCGATTGCAATGAGTTCAGCTTCAGGGTCGATAAAGAAATGGGTGCTAAAGTAGCCCCCCCACTGCAACTGCCCTTTTTTTCCGGGGCGGTTCATTTTTTCAGGGTCTAAAATGACTGAAAATCCCAAACCAAAACCGGCACCTTTCTCGTTGTACAAACCTCCTACATGATTTTGAGAGATTAGAGCAACCGTTTTTTCTTTAAGAATTTGGTTGCCGTTCCAACGACCGTTATGGACCATCATCAGACAAAATTGTGCATAGTCATGAGCGGTAGAAAACAACCCGTGTGTGCCTCCAAAAATCGTATTTCCAACCGTGGGCACTTGCAATTCGTGTACGCCGAGCTTGCCTTGCGAGTCCACACTGTGTAAGTACATCAATCGTCCTGATTGTTCACTTGTCAGGTTATAGCCCGTATCCTCCATTCCCAAGGGCTCAAAAATATAAGTCTCTAAATAGTCAGGAATGGGCATTTGACTCACACGCTGTATGAGCAAAGCCAACAGATCTGCTCCGGCACTGTAATACCACTTTGTGCCTGGCTGGGCTACCAATGGAAAACCCAACAGGGCTTTTATACGGCTTTCTAAGTTGGCGTGTTCTCTGTAATTGAGGGTTTCGTCATACAATGCCTTAAACAATGCCTTATCGAGCTTGTTGTTCTCTAATCCGTGAGACAAACCTGAAGTATGGGTCAACAATTGACGGATGGTAATATCTGTCTCAGCAGCTACTTGGGGTCCGTTTATGCCTTGTTCGGGATTCAAACTCACATGCATTTGACCTATTTCGGGAATGTATTTTTTTATAGGTTCATCCAGCCCAATATGTCCTTTCTCGACCAACTGCATCACTGCCACACTGATGATGGGCTTGGTCATAGATTGGATATAAAAGATGCTGTTGGTCTGGAGAGGTCGTGCTAGGTCGAGGTTTGTATAGCCTTGCGCCTTGTGCCACACCAAGCTGTCTTTGTGTATAACCAAGGTTTCTACGCCTGCCAATTTGCGATCGTCAATGAGTTTTTGATAGGTTTTGTAAAGGTTTTCAAGTGGTTTGCGTTCGGTTTTCTGCGCATATGAAAGGCTTATAAACCCTACAAAAAAAAAGGTTAAAACCGTATATAGAATTTCTGACCGCAAAGATTTACAATTTGATTTCCTCATTGGTAGAAAGGTTAAAATAGCGGCGTATCCACCAAACGAAAAAATACAGCAACGGGGTATCCACTAAAGCCACAAGGATTTTAAAGACCACACCCGAAATCAACAACCCCACAAAGGAGGACCATGGCAATACGCCAAAGACACACAGCAAGCCTACAACCGTAAAAGTGTCAACAAACTGCGAGGAAAAAGTGGAAAAATTATTTCTCAACCACAAATGACGGCCTTGTGTAAGGTTTTTCCAGAAATGGTAGATGCGGATGTCTATGAATTGTGCCAATAGATAGGCCATCATAGAAGCCAAAACAGCGATGGGCGAAAGGGCAAACACCTGTGCAAAAGTAGTATCATCTAAGGGCGAGTCAGGCATGGCAGGCACTAAACCAGCCATAAGCAGAATTCCCATAGAGAAAAAAGAGGCAAAGATGCCAGCTACCACTACACGATTGGCTGCTTTTTTGCCAAAAATTTCAGAAATAAGATCTGTGATTAAAAAAGTAATCGGATAGGGCAAAATGCCCACCGAAAGCTCAAATAATTTGTAGCCCATGATTTCCCAATCAAATGGATACCAATAAAAAAACTTTTGAAAAATCAGATTGGACACCACCAAAGAGGTGATGAACAAGGCGCCTAGATAAAGATATAGCCTATGGGCAGCTTGTGTTTTGTTTTTTTGCATCAACGGATCTCTAGTGCAAACGGCATGCGTGTCTGGATACGTTCATGAACAGAGATATCTTTGGGTAAAAGAGACTTTAGATCATCTGCAGCATACCCCCAAAAGCTAAACCCAAAAGGTCCTCTCTGTAAGGATTCCAAGAAAGAATCAAAATCCGCATCAAATTTTGGATAGTCCACGGTTTTATAGGTTTCTGTTCCTGCAAGTTCTGCTACATGTGTTACGGCATCTTCCAGCCCTCCCAATCGATCTACAAGTCCTACTTCTAGCGCTTCAGTTCCACTCCAAACACGCCCTTGAGCTACGGCATCAACTTCTTCTACAGACATCCCACGCCCTTGGGCTACTCGATCCAAAAAGGTGTCATACACCCGTTCAATTTGCATGGTAATTTCACTACGTGCCTTAGAGCTCAAAGGTTCCATAGGGCTGTAAAGCATGGCGTTGGGGTGGGTGGACACTTGTTCTGCATGGATACCCCAGCGGTTGGCCAATTTCGATACATTGGGCAGCACTCCAAACACCCCGATAGAGCCTGTAATCGTAGTGGGTTCGGCAAAAATAGCATCAGCACCACAGGCGATATAATATCCCCCCGACGCGGCCACATCTCCCATAGATACCACAACAGGTTTTTCCATATTGAGTTGCTCGACTTCTTGCCATATCAACTCCGAGGCAAGTGCGCTTCCTCCAGGTGAATCGATGCGCAATACCACACCTTTGACGCGCTCACTTTTCTTTAGTTTTTTAAGGGTTTTTATCAAAAGCTCTTGCCCAATTACTTGCTCGCTTCCTTCACCATAAATGATTTCGCCTTGGGCATAAACTACTGCAATGCGGTCCGAGCCTTTACCCAAAGTTGTAGAAACGGTTTTTTGATAATCTGTAAGTTGAATGCTGTTGAGTTTGTCATCTTCTTCCAATCCCAACTTGGATTTTAATAAGGCTTCGTAACCTCTGCGTAGCAACATCCCGTCAATAAGCCCGACCTCTTGCGCTTGTTGTGGCATAACTCCTTGCACGTGGGTTGCAATTTCATTGATTTGGTCCAGATCGAGTTGAGCACGGTCGGCGACCCCTTTTGACATTTCATCCCATATATTGTTTAATAGACTACCAATCTGAGTACGGTTTTCTTCACTCATACTGTCACTCAAAAAAGGCTCCACGGCGCTTTTGTAGGCGCCATGTCGAATCACTTCCATTTGCACACCGCTTTTTTCCTGCAAAGACTTGAAGTACAACACTTCTGAGCTGAGCCCTCTAAAATCGACGCCCCCCTCTGGATGTACAAAAACAGAGTCAGCAACAGATGCCAAGAAATAGTCTTTTTGGGTATAGATTTCGTGGTAAGCATAAATAAATTTGCCTGAATCGCGAAAATTTTGAAGCGCTTTTCTGATGGCTTGGGTCTGTGCCATGCCCGTTTGTAAAAAAGTATGCTCAATGCTGATGCCTTTGATGCGATCATCGTTGGCTGCCTTCTCTATAGAGGCCAAAATTTTATTTAATCCCAACATTTCTGATTCCAATCCCAAAGCTTCACCAAATTCAAACTCTGTTGGGCTGCGGTCTACAACAGGTTTATTGAGGGTAAGTTGTAGTACCGAATTCTCTTTGACCAATACCGTTTCCTCTTCACCCAAAGAAGCAGAGGCTCCGGCGATGATGATCAAAAAAAGCACAAAAAACAAGCCAAAAGCAATGAGGGTTCCAAGTACTGATGTAAGTAAATTTTTTAGAAATTGCATATTGTAGGGATTTACACAAATATAGGGTTTTAACAATTCTTTTACGACTTTTGTGCTATGGCCAAACACAAGGTTTACATCGCTTTAGGCAGCAATATGGGAGATAGAATGGTGCATTTACAAAGTGCTGTCAACGCCATCGAAAATCAAGTTGGAAATGTATTGGCCTGCGCGCCCGTTTATGAAACGCCCTCATGGGGATTTGAGGGCCATCCTTTTCTAAACAGTTGCCTTGTAGCCGAATCCACAAAGCGCCCCGACGAAATTATGAGTTTGTTGCTCAACATTGAGGCCACACATGGAAGAACCCGCAGCGAGCAAAAGGGCTATTCAGATCGTACGCTGGACTTGGACCTTCTTATGGTAGACGAGGTACAAATGGAGAGTTCTCAATTGCAATTGCCCCATCCTTCTATGCACAAAAGACGCTTTGTCTTGCAGCCTCTATCCCAAGTAGCTCCGAACAAAATGGTTCCTGGCACGGATTCCACGGTTATATCCCTGCTTGATGTTTGTGAAGATCAAACCCAAACGGCTCTTTTTTTACAATCACTCAAATTGCCTGTGGTCGATTTTTTAAGTGGTTTTGCCCATATATGTATTGAGGGAAATATAGGTTCGGGAAAAACATCTCTTGCTCAAAAATTGGCTGCCGACCTACATGCCAATACCTTTTTGGAGCGTTTTGCAGAAAACCCTTTTTTGCCCAAGTTTTACGACGATCCCAAACGCTATGCTTTTCCATTAGAAATGTCTTTTTTGGCTGACCGTTTCAAGCAACAGCGGGAACAGTTAGAACAACTCAACTTGTTTAAGCAGGCCACCGTAGCCGACTACAACGTGCACAAATCACTGATTTTTGCCCAGTTTACGTTGTCCGAGGAGGAGTATACGCTATACAGAAACTTGTTTTACATCATGATGCGTGAGGTGCAAAAACCCGATGTGTATGTATTGCTCAAACAAACCACGCCACGCCTGCTCGATCAAATCAAAAAAAGAGGTCGAAGCTATGAACGCAATATTGACGCCGCCTATTTGGACAGGGTGCGTAGAGGGTATCAGGAGTTTGTCCGTTCTCATCCCGATTGGCCGATTATTGAGGTGGATGTTAGTGATTTGGACTTTGTGACCCATGACCAAGACTACAAAACCCTGTTGCAACGCCTTAAAAAGCTATTGGCGTAATTGTTGAAACAACTGCCAAACCACTATACCTACACTCACCGAAATATTGAGCGAGTGCTTGGTGCCATATTGTGGAATTTCCAACACACCTTGGGCAGCGGAAACCACTTCTTGAGCGACTCCTTTGACTTCATTGCCAAATACCAGGGCGTAGGTGGTATTGGGCTTTGGAGCAAATGATTCCAGGCTTTGGGCGCCTTCGGCCTGCTCTATTGCGAGCACTTCTACTCTCTGTTTTTGAAGATTTTTTATAGCATGTAAGGTGTCAGTTTCATAACGCCACGACACACTTTCTGTGGCCCCTAAAGCGGTTTTATGAATGTCCTTGTGAGGGGGTTTGGCGGTGATGCCACACAAAACAATTTCCTGAACACGGAAAGCATCGGCTGTTCTAAAAACCGAACCGATGTTGTGCAGACTACGGATGTTGTCCAAGACCAGTATCAAAGGGGTTTTGGAGGCGTTTTTAAAAGCAACTATGTCTAGACGGTCGAGTTCTTCATTTTTACGTTTGCGCATGGGTCAAAAATACGATACCCTGACAAAAGCATTTTCCAATCCAAATAAGTATTTTAGCACAACAACAAAAACCCTCTATTCTTGGCGACAAAAAAAGGCAATAAAGAAACGCCCTTAATGAAGCAGTACAACGAGATCAAGGCCAAGTACCCTGATGCCTTGTTGTTGTTTCGTGTGGGCGATTTTTATGAAACTTTTGGTGCCGATGCGGTTCGTGCGGCTGGTATATTAGGAATTGTATTGACCAAACGTGGCGCTGGTAGCACTAGCGAAACGGAATTGGCTGGATTTCCGCATCATGCGTTGGACACCTACCTACCCAAGTTGGTGCGTGCAGGCGCAAGAGTAGCCATTTGTGACCAACTGGAAGACCCTAAGCTCACCAAAAAAATTGTGAAACGTGGGGTGACAGAACTGGTCACGCCAGGAGTCACTCTCACTGAAGGGGTGCTAGATGAAAAATCCAACAACTACCTCGCGGCCCTACACATAAATGGCACCCAGCATGGACTGGCTTTTTTGGATATATCTACAGGGGAATTTCAACTGACCCAAGGCAGTCCGCAAGAAATCGGTGCGTTGTTGCAACAATTGACGCCTAAAGAAATCTTGATTGCTAAGCCCCAAAAAAAGAATTTTATTCAAAACTATGGTGCCCAATGGCCTTGTTTTTTCTTGGAAGATTGGGTGTTCCAGTTGGCTTATGCACAAGAGCAATTACACACCCATTTTGGGGTGGCATCGCTCAAAGGTTTTGGGGTCGACCATCTGGAATCTGGAATAACCGCGGCAGGTGTGGTTTTTTATTATTTATCCGAAACCGAACATGCCCGATTGGGGCATATCACCCAAATCAAACGACTGGTACAGGAAGATTTTGTCTGGATGGATCGTTTTACAGTGCGTAATTTGGAACTCATATATCCCAACGCCCCTCAAGCAACCACCTTGCTAGACGTGATGGACCATACCCAAACCCCGATGGGTGGCCGTATGCTCAAACGGTGGATGGTAGCCCCACTAACCGATAAAACCGCTATTGAAACCCGCCATGCGGTGGTGGAAGATTTGCTAGATCATCAAGAAAGGCTGTTAGCGCTCCAGACTTCCCTCAAGTCTGTGGGTGATTTGGAACGCCTCATGGCCAAAGTGGCCACTAGACGTATAGGTCCTAGAGCGGTTAACCAACTTAAACATACCCTACAACTCTTGCCTCATATACAAACTACCACTTACGCCAGTAAACAACAAGCACTTCAAGATTTGGGTCAAGCTTTGGACATGTGTGAAGATTTGTGTGCCCTTATTGAAACATGTTTGGATGAAGAAGCACCCGCCCAATTGGGCAAAGGTGATACGATTGCGAAAGGTTTTTCTTCTGAACTAGACACCTACCGAGACATGGCTCGTGGTGGCAAAGACTACCTTGATCAGATGTTAGCCAGGGAGACCGATGAAACGGGGATTCCCTCTTTAAAAATCGCTTTTAACAATGTATTCGGCTACTATATCGAAGTGCGCAACACCCATAAGGACAAAGTACCTGATCATTGGGTTCGCAAACAAACCTTGGTCAACGCCGAACGCTATATCACCGAGGAACTCAAGACCTATGAAAGCAAGATTATGGGTGCCGAAGAAAAAATTTCTGCTCTTGAAAGTCAGCTATACCAACAGTTGGTGACAGACCTTCAGCCCCATATTCAAGTGGTGCAAAACAATGCTCGTAGCTTGGCCCAGTTGGATTGTCTATGTGGCTTTGCCCACTTGGCACGTATCCGGCGCTACAACAAACCAAGCATGCATGAAAGCCATACCTTAGACATCGTAGCAGGCCGTCATCCGGTGATTGAATATCAACTGCCACCCGAAGAATCCTATGTGCCCAATGACATTAGTCTTGATCCTGATTCCCAACAAATTATTATGATCACTGGGCCCAATATGTCAGGGAAATCTGCGATTTTACGTCAAACCGCCTTGATAGTGCTGATGGCCCAGATGGGAAGTTTTGTCCCAGCCCAACGGGCTGATTTAGGGGTGGTTGACAAACTATTTACCAGAGTAGGAGCGAGTGACAATATTTCTTTAGGGGAATCAACTTTTATGGTAGAGATGAACGAAACTGCTGCCATTCTCAACAATTTGTCTGCGCGCAGTTTGGTGCTGCTCGATGAGATTGGGCGAGGCACCAGTACCTATGACGGAATATCGATCGCATGGGCCATTGCCGAGTATATACACGAGCACCCCATGCATCCCAAAACGTTGTTTGCAACCCATTACCATGAACTCAATAGCATGACCGAGCAATTTGAGCGGATTAAGAATTTTAACGTTTCTGTCAAAGAATTAGATGAAGATGTATTGTTTTTACGAAAGTTAGAACCTGGAGGCAGCGCCCATAGCTTTGGGATTCATGTGGCCAAAATGGCCGGCATGCCACAGTACGTGTTATCACGTTCCCGCCAGATGCTGAAGCATTTAGAATCGAATCGTGGAGACAACAAAGCTTCAACAGAAGGGTCCATGCAATTGCAGTTTTTCCAAATAGATGACCCTCTGCTAGAGGACTTGCGCGCTCAAGTATTGGATTTGGATATCGATCAGTTGACACCCATAGAAGCTTTGATGCAACTCCATGCGCTCAAACGCAAGCTGGAAGGAGAAAAGGACTTGTAATTATTGCTAAATTTGCCTTACATTTGCGTCCCTAACGCGAAAGTAGCTCAGGGGTAGAGC
>JBMYKI010000041.1:0-9635 GCA_049595235.1 Flavobacteriaceae bacterium | reverse complement strand
TCTTCTTGGACATTGATTTTCTTGGCCAAGATACGAGCACAAGTGGTTTTACCTACACCACGTGGTCCACAGAAAAGTAGTGCTTGGGCCAAATGAATCTGATTTATGGCATTCTCTAGGGTCTGGGTGATGGCTTGTTGGCCAACCACATCTCCAAATTTTTGAGGTCTATATTTTAAAGCAGAAACTACAAATGGCTCCATATCCTACAAATATATCAATATTGAATGGTATTTTGAACCCTTTCCTACGATGGTTTTAAACAATAAAATACTGTATTTTTGCCTCGCAGGCCACCTTACCGCTCTGTTAATAGACAGAGAGGAAAGTCCGGACACCAAAGCGCAGTATAGCGGGTAACGCCCGTCGCTTCGCCCTTTTGGGCTGAGTAGGACCAGTGCAACAGAAAGCAAGTACAGTAAGGCTGTAGTGAAATCAGGTAAACTCTATACGGTGAAACGCCAAATAAACCAACACTTGAGGGTAGCGCGCCCGAGTTGGAGGGTAGGCGGATAGAACCCAGCAGTAATGCGGGGTCCAGATCAATGGTAAGGCACGACAGAATCCGGCTTACGGCCTGCTTTTTTATTTATTGGTGGGCCCTATCATATCTGAAAAAAATGCATCATTGGCCTCCCAAAGCTCAATAGCATTGCCCTCAGGGTCAAGTATATGAACAAATTTACCGTAAGGATATTCCGTAATTTCATCGATAACTGTTACTCCGCTATCTTGCAATTCTTCTAAAATTGCCTCAAGATCATCCACACGGTAATTGATCATAAAATTTTTTTTTGATGGCCAGAAATAATCTGTTTGACTGGGCAATGCCGACCACAAAAAATAATTCACTTCCTCTGGGTCGTTGGCATTTCTAAACTCAAAAGAGGAGCCATAAGGATTCAGATGAAACCCTAGTACATCTCTGTACCAAACACGTAGGTTTTCGGGTTTTTTGGCTTTAAAAAACACACCGCCAACGCCAATGACTTTGGGTTTTTTCATGGGGACTTTTTGATAAAGGTAAGCAATCTATACAGAGCGCAAAAGGGTAGTGCTTTGCGGCCCCTCATTAAACAATAAGTCTAAAATACTGAGGTTGGGTAAAAAGCCGTTTTTAGCCGAAAAAACTTGGGTGTAATTGGGTGTTGTAGTAGGGTTGGGCGTTTTTGCATTCGCCCAATGACGCAAATCAGTTTCTGGTTGAAGTTTTTTGATATACGATTGGGTATTTGACTCAGGGTATTCGAGGCCCAAAAGTTGGGCAATATTGCGATTTACCTTTGTATTGAAGGACATAAGATTATTGTAAGGTTCTGCGTATAGTTGGGCTATATCATCTTCGTAGTATTCAAAAAATGGTGAAGATCTATATGCAGTCTGAAGGGTTTTCCAATGCTGTTTTTGCCAAGGAAATTCATTGGCAATTTCAACATCCGCGTAACGCTGATGCCCCTCATGTCCCAAATGTTTTATTGGAATACTTAGCAGTTGTTTGCCATTGGCGCCATGAATGTAAGTGCGATTGCGATAGGTCTGCTTTTCATAATGATCATGAATTTCCCACACGATATCGACTCCTTTTGCTAATGGTACCCAGTAAGCAATAGGAGATGCATAGGCTACGGGCAGACATAGGGTTTTCATTTTTTACGCTTCCGATACCAACTAAATCCTTGCCATGCTACTAAAAACGCCAGGAAATGCCAGCGATAGGATACTGGCTTGCCCGATCCGCCAACCGTAGTAAACACCCGCTCCCAGCGTATTTTCATGTTTCGAATGCCATCGTTAATTCCATCAATACTCATCCATATGAAGATAGGCTTTCCAACTATATGATCATCAGGAACAAATCCCCAAAAACGGCTGTCCTCAGAACGATGACGGTTGTCTCCCATCATCCAGAAATAGTCTTTTTCGAAAGTATATGTAGATGCGAATTGGCCGTCAATGAAAAACTGATCATTTTTGATTACCAAATTTTTGTTTTCATAATCACGAATGATTTTTTTATACAAAGCTACATTGGTAGTATTGAGCTGAACAGTTGCTCCTTTTTTTGGTAATACAATAGGCCCAAAATTGTCTTCATTCCAATTGTATCGCACATCATTTGGGAAGAAATGGGTGTTGTATGATTTCTGCGTATTGATATTCCGTATTAGGCTGTCAAACCCTGCAGTTTTTTGCAAAGCATCCGCCTCTGCAAGTGTGAGGTATAGATTTTTGTTGGTTTCCAACAATTCGCTGGCATTGATTCCATATTTTCTTATCACGTCTACTGGTAAGCCATTCCCTGAAGTGATGACAGTGAAATTACCTGGCTCGTTGTTTCTTATGTCAATGATGTAGGGGCGGAGCGCACCAAAACGCTCTTGGTTGATGTTGTTAATACGAAATGACCGAGTAATGTCTGTGACCCCTTCACGAATGAGCGCTCTTGAGGATATACCTGTTTTTTTGTAAGCAGTGTAGCCATACAAAGGTTTCGCTCGGTCAGGTAACTGTGTTTTGGCTCCGTTGATATGGATGATTCCATCGATTATTTCTAAAGTGTCTCCCGGAAGTCCCACACATCTTTTGACATAGTTGGACTTTTTATCAATGGGCTTATTGACTCTAGCTTCTTTGACAAAAAACTGTCTTACGGTATCGGCTGGCCAACTGAAAACCACGATTTCGTTACGTTTGATTTCTTGCAATTTCGGAAAGCGTAGGTAGGGGAGTTGTGGTTTTTTGAGGTATGAGCGCAAACCTGTGCCTATAATAGTATCGTGAACCATCGGAAATGATACCACCGTTTGGGGTACTCGAGCTCCGTAGTGGTATTTACTTACAAATAGAAAATCTCCTGTCATTAAAGTTTTTTCAAGAGAACCAGTCGGTATGATATAGGGTTGAATAAAGTATGTGTGAACCAAGGTGGCGATAACCACGGCAAACAATATGGAGCCAACCCACTCGCCAAAAGCTGTTCTAGGTTTTAAGCTTCGATTTTCAATGTAAACAGCGTCAGTCGCATAATTTACGTAGTAGATATACAATCCAAAGGTAGCAATCCCCAGAAGGGTGTCAACGGGGCTGTTTTTACCAAAGCTCCTCAGTGTTTCTACCCAAACGACTGGAAACATTATCAAATTAATGATGGGTAAAAACAACAATAACACCCACCACTTTGGCCGGTTGATGATTTTCATCAATACAATGGCATTGTATATGGGAATACCAGCTTTCCAAGGCGCTTGTCCAGCTCTTTTGTATAGTTTCCATGTGCCTAGAAAATGCAAGGCTTGCACGGCTAAGAAAAAATAAAACCATTCGGTAAAGGTCATAACATACGGGCTTTGAAAAACGAAAATACTAAAAATATACAGCTAGTAACTTTTAAAGACCAAGTACATCTTTCATACCAAACACACCAGTTTTGCCTAAAATCCATTCGGCTGCCACAACCGCACCCAAGGCAAAACCAGTACGGCTATGCGCTGTGTGGGTGATATCTATCGAATCAATGTCTGAGCGGTAACTAACCGTATGTGTCCCCGGCACATCATCTTCACGAACAGCTTTGATAGGAATACCTTCTCCGTTATCATCTTCTAAATACCACTGATTTTTTTTGCTATTTTCAATAATACCTTCGGCTAGGGTGATGGCGGTGCCACTAGGCGCGTCGAGCTTGTGAGTGTGATGAATTTCTTCAATGGCTACTTTGTAGTCAGGGAAAGAATTCATGTAGCCAGCCAATTTTTTATTAAGCTCAAAAAACAGATTGACACCCAAACTAAAATTGGAAGCATACAAAAAGCCGCCTCCTAGCTTATTACATAAAGCATCTACTTCTTTTTTGTGTTCGAGCCAACCTGTAGTCCCACATACAACAGGGATGCCTAAATTAAGCGCATTGGTGATATTGGCTAGAGCGGCATTGGGAATGCTGAAATTGATGGCTACATCGGCATTGTGTAAAGAATCTAGAGGGTTGTCTTTGTCAATCTTGGCAACTACTTGATGGCCTCTTTGTAGGGCGATTTTTTCTATGGCTTTTCCCATACGTCCGTATCCCAAAAGTGCTATTTTCATTCTATCGTATTAAAAATCTAAAGTTAGGGCCATGCCCCATTGCATTTCGTTTGTGAATGTGTTGTGTTCGAATGTAGGCTGTAAACTTAAATTATCGTTTACATTGTATTGTTTTAGATGGGCATCAATATTGGCGTCTAGGATATTTAGCAAATATGTGCCAATGATAAAAAGCATAGACCGGTCTCGGTTTTGCTTGTAAAAATTTTGCCCATCCAAGAGTCTGTCATCATCTGTGATGAGCTCTTGAAATTCATCATCCGAATAACCCGCAAGCCTGCGCTTGTAGGCATTGCGGTAGCGTTTGTAATTCCGCTGATTGAAGTCATAGAAGTAAATGGATGCACCCAAACCTCCGTAGACCAAAGGGACTTTCCAATATCTTTTGTTGTAAATCTGACCCAATCCGGGTAGTACTGCAGAATAAAAGGCGGCTCTTGAAGGTCTGAGCGGATCTACCTCATAGGCAGATAGGTTTTCATTTGCTTCTTGTGCACACGCACCCACAAATCCACAAAAAACTAGTAAACAAATAAGTTTAGTCCTCACCTTTTATTTTTTTGGTGATCTTTTTAAATTCATCTTCGGAAGAAAAAGGAATAACCAATCTGCCGCCACCCCCTGCTTTGACCTGTATCTGTACTTTTTCCCCGAACACACTTCTGTAATAAGCAAGATCTTTGTGGGAAAGGGTATCGGACTTCATCTTTGCGTCTGATCCTTCTGTTTTGCCTTTTTGCACCAACGCTTCTGTAGCCCGTACCGACAATCCATTAGAAAGAATTTTTTCATACAAATCGAGTTGTTCAGAGCGATCTTCAACAGAAGCCAGCGCCCGACCGTGCCCCATAGAGATGAAACCATCACGAATACCCGTTTGTATAATGGGATCTAAGCGCAATAAACGCAAGTAGTTAGTGATAGTAGAACGTTTTTTCCCAACTCTGCTGCTCAACTCGTCTTGGGTAAGTGCAATCTCTTCTATTAATCGTTGATAAGACAATGCAATCTCTATGGGATCGAGATCCTCTCGCTGTATGTTCTCTACCAAAGCCATCTCCAAAGACTCTTGGTCATTGGCAATGCGTACAAACGCCGGTATGGTTGGTAATCCGATACTTTGTGCCGCCCGCAAACGGCGTTCACCAGAAACGAGTTGGTATTTTTGGAATGCGGTTTTTCGCACCGTAATCGGTTGAATCACACCTAATGTTTCGATGGAGCGCGCCAATTCTTCAATAGCATCTTGGTTGAAATGGGTGCGTGGTTGATAGGGGTTGATTTCGATTTGAGACAAGTTTAATTCGATCACATTTCCAATGACTTGATCTTTGTTAGAGACGCTCTCTTCGTTTTGAGGATCGTTTAAAAGCGCCGAAAGCCCTCGGCCTAATGCTTGTTTTTTACTTGCTTTAGCCATTACACAGAGTTTTTAGATATGACCTCATGGGCTAAATTTAAATAATTTTCAGCACCTCTACTTGTGCTGTCGTAGTACAAAACACTTTCCCCGTGGCTAGGCGCTTCCCCAATTTTTACATTCCTTTGAATGATGGTTTTAAAAACCATATCATTAAAATGTTTTTTCACCTCATCTACCACTTGATTGGAGAGCCTTAAGCGTGAATCGTACATGGTCAAAAGCATTCCCTCAATATCCAAGTTTTTATTGTGAATACGTTGTACACTTTTGACGGTATTGAGTAGTTTTCCCAGTCCTTCTAAGGCAAAATATTCACATTGAATAGGAATCAGAACTGAATCAGCAGCTGTGAGCGCATTAAGGGTTAATAAACCCAATGATGGCGCACAATCAATAACGATATAGTCGTATTGGTTTCTAGCATCTTGAAGAGCAGCTTGAAGCATGTATTCCCTTTTGGGCTTATCAACAAGTTCGATTTCAATGGCAACCAAATCAATATGAGCAGGCACCAAGTCCACGTTGGTGGTTTCTGTTTTTAAAATAATTTGATTTAGCTCTGCGGTGTGTTCCAGTAGTTGATACGTGCCTTTATCAATTTGATGCACATCTACGCCAAGCCCTGAAGTGGCATTGGCTTGTGGGTCTGCGTCTATGAGAAGTACTTTTTTTTCAAGGACGCCCAAGCATGCTGCAAGGTTGACTGCGGTGGTGGTTTTACCCACACCTCCTTTTTGATTTGCTACTGCAATAATTTTACCCATCAACATCAGCTATGAATGGAGTAAAAATAGCAATTCATAAGGGTTCTTAACGAGATGAAATTGAGTTTTTGTTTATTTTTTTTTCAACATGATTTTCCGCAACATAGTCCACATGGCTTTTGGGATTTTGTCTAGCATGTTGAACTGACCAGCCCCTTTGAGCCATTCACCTCCATCAAGCACAATGACTTCTCCATTGAGGTAGGCACCAAAGTCAGAAACCATATAGGCCGCCAAATTGGCTAATTCTTGATGTGCACCCACACGTCCTAATGGTACTTTTTTTGCAGGATCAAACTTTTTTACCAGTGGTCCTGGCAACAAGCGTTCCCAAGCACCTTTGGTGGGGAAGGGGCCAGGCGCGATGGCGTTAAAGCGCATACCATACTTTGCCCATTCTACCGCCAAAGAACGTGTCATGGCCAAAACACCCGCCTTAGAAACAGCCGATGGCACCACATAACCCGAACCTGTAAAAGCATAAGTGGTGATAATATTGAGCACATTCACATTTTTTTGTTTGGTGTCAATCCAATGTTTTCCAAAAACCAAAGTACAGTTTTTGGTTCCTTTTAATACGATGTCAATGATGGTGTCAAAAGCATTGGCAGAAAGGTTTTCGGTAGGGGATATAAAGTTGCCGGCTGCATTATTGACTAAAATATCAACAGGACCTAGGGAATTGATTACCTGTTTGTGCATTTCAACTACTTGATCATATTCGCGCACATCACAAGCCACTGCAAAGCATTCACCGCCAGTTTGGGAGGAGAGTTCCTCTGCAGTTTTTTGAAGTTTCTCTAAGTTTCGTGAGGTGATTGCTACTTTGGCACCCAATTCCAAAAAATAAGTAGTCATGGCTTTTCCCAATCCGCTACCACCGCCTGTGACGACAACCACTTTTGCTGAAAGCGCATCATCCCTAAGCATTTTATCTGAATGTGTCATGCGTTAAAATTACAATTTTTTATGCACGCATAACAATTTACTCTAGACTCAATGAATCTTTAAATTCTACGATATATATGTCTTCGTCACTTTTCTTGAGAAAATATCTTTCTCTTCCATATCGCTCCATTTCAGTTGTATCCTTCATTTTCTGAATAAATGCTTTATCAGATTCTATTTCTCGCACGAGGGTTTGTTTCTGAATTTCCAGTGCTTTCACTTTTTGATGGAGGTTCCAGTAGATGCGTAGGGAGTTGGTGTCAAAAAACAGCATCCAAAAAATGAAAATGAGACTCACAACTACATAGATATTTGTGATTCGTTTCAACAAAGGGTTGTTCCAAATGTTTTTAAGTTTTTTCACTGTATGAGATTCAAAATAAGCTTACAAAAATCTTGAATTTTCGATAAATCATGAGCAGAATTATCAAACACCCAATCGGCTTTCTTTTTATGCGGCTCGATAAAAGCATCATGCATGGGCTTGATGGTCTCTGTAAACCGAGTTTCTACTTCCATTCTGCTTCGCCCGCGCTCTCGAGTGTCACGCGCTATGCGACGCTTAAGTCGTGTATTTTCATCACTCTCTATAAAGATCGTATGATCGAACATCGAAAAAAGTTTTTGATGAGTGAAGATCAGAATTCCTTCTACAACGATTATTTCTTTGGGAGCGACGTATTGAGTTTGTTTTGTTCTCAAGTGGGTTTCAAATGAATAGCAAGGAATCTCTGCAACTTGACCTGTCTGCAACAACCGCAAATCCCTCTCAAAAAGGGGGTAGTCTATCGCATCGGGATGGTCAAAATTAAGCTTGCATCTGTCTTCAAAACTCAAGTCGGAATGGTGTTTGTAATAAGAATCTTGTGAAATGACAGCGACCCTGGAATCTCCCAATGCTTCTTTTATTGCTTGTACCAAGGTGGTTTTTCCCGATCCGGATCCCCCACAGATTCCTATCAATATCATTATTTGGCGGTGAGTTTTTGTACCATTTGCCTTGTTATGAGTTCGTCATAACTGTTACCCCAAGTATTTAAAATATAGTTGGCGACATCGGCTACCTCTTGGTCGTCTAAGCCCATAGGCGCCATGACACTGTTGTATTTTATCCCATTAACAACAATAGGGCCACTCAAACCATATTTGATACTTTTTACGGTTGCTTTGATGTCTTCGAGATAGTCAGAGTTTGCAAGGGGAGGGAAAGCTTTAGGAACACCCTTGCCATTGGTCATGTGGCAGAGTTTACAAAAATCCTCATAAACCACACGTCCATTAGCATAACTTTCGCTTTGTCGAATGTCTTGGCTCAAAGCCATAAATGGTATCATTAGGATAAAGAAAAAACATTTCATGATTTGGGCACTACTTTATAGATTCCTTTGCCCTCAACAGCCAAATAGATATACCCATCTGACCCAACAATAACATCTCTCACGCGACCTATGTCTGCTGCCACCTTTTCGCGATAAACCACCTTGTTGTTTTTGATGACCAGTCGCTCTACATATTCAAATTTCAATGATCCTACTAAAAGATTGCCTTTCCATTCTGGATAGAAGTTGCTGTATACAAAAGCCATCCCAGAGGGAGCTATTGAAGGAATCCAATAGTAGAGAGGTTGTTCCATTCCAGCACGAGAAGTTTCTTTGGTAATGGTCGTTCCGGAGTAGTTTTTACCATAGGTAATTACAGGCCAACCATAGTTGGCACCCGCGTGTATGATGTTGATTTCGTCACCCCCTAACGGACCATGTTCGTGGGTCCAAATAGCGCCTGTTTCGGGATGACGTGTTATGCCTTGTGGGTTTCTGTGGCCGTACGAGTAGATGGCTTTTTTTGCGTCGCTTACGCCAGCAAAAGGATTGTCATCAGGGATACGTCCATCATCGTGCAATCGGTATACCTTTCCGCCATCGAGAGAAAGGTCTTGTGGGTAAATATCACGTTTTCCTCGGTCGCCTACCGTAAAATACAGGTAACCCTCATTGTCAAAAACAATACGTGAGCCAAAATGCCTGCCAACACGTGTGTTTGGTTGCGCTTTGTAGAGCAATTTAACATCAATGAGTTGATTCCCCTCAAGCGTTGCGCTGTAGAGTGCTGTGTTGCCTCCATCATCATCGCTTGCAATACTAGAGGATTGGGCGAAATAAATTCGTTGGTTGTTTGTGAAGTCAGGATGTACTGCGATGCCCATCAGTCCACCTTGGCCACGAACATAGGTTTTTGGCAACCCGCCTATTTCAGTTTTATTACCTTCTTTAAAGTGAATGAGTTGGCCTGACTTTTCAGTAATGAGTAGACTGTGATCGGGTAGCATGGCGATTCCCCATGGAAGTTCAAGATCAGGAACTACTAGATCTAGGTTGTAGTCAACCTCAGACGGTGTTTGTATGCTGGTATCGCTT
>JBMYKI010000040.1:3202-9720 GCA_049595235.1 Flavobacteriaceae bacterium | reverse complement strand
TACATTTACAAATGTCAAACTTTCCAACCCGCTGTTTGTCTCATTCCACAATACCTGGGGAACTTCATCTTCGATAACTAAAATACCAGACTGGTAGGAACACGCATAGACTGTATTGGGCTGAACAGGATCTTGTACCAAGCGGGTGATGCTTCTCGCGCCAAACATCTCTTCAAAACCAATTTCACTCCAGCCTTGGGGTGTTAACTTACTAATTCCCATTGATGTGGGGGATTTTGGGGTGTACCATCGATTTAAATTCGCATGTGAAACCCATGGTAAGTTGTTTATAAGTGTTACACCGAAAGCGTTATTGACTAACGGTCCTTGTGGGCTAATTTCTGTCAATTCCCCACCAGACAACCGAAACAATCCCTGAGAAGCTGTTCCTAAAAAAACACCCTGACCGACAATGACAGCTGCGCTAAACCCGTCCAAACCTATATCGGCAGCTTGGCTTATTTGTTCGGCACCTAATGCTTTGTCAACACTAAAAATTTTATCTTTAAAGCTTAGAATCAATCGGTTTTCAAGATAATTTAGAGAGACCAATCCACCACTTATGGTTTTCATAACAGAAGCATCATCAAGGATTTGTAGTTGGGCGCTGGACCCAGATGATTTTACGCCCACCAATTTATCTTCAATCAAACCAATGCCTACCCAATTCCCCGTAGCAGTTTGTGTCCAACTTTCGGATTGTATAATCGAAGGGTGATTCGCATCTATTCTATACAGTCCAGTTTCTGTGGCAGCATACAAAAAAGCGCCATCAACAAATGATTGATGTACACTTATCTGACTGTTTCCTGGCCCCAAATAGTAAGTGTCTCTAAACACCTTGTTTTCTGGGTCGTACACTGAAATACCATAGGCTGTGGACAGGTATAGTTTTTCATCAAATAACTCGAAATGGTGGATGGTTTTTTTGTCTTCTGGAATCGTTTGATTGCGCTCAATCGATGAATCCAAGAAGTAATAGCGAGTGGCCAAATCATAAATTCCCAGCAAACCGTTGTAATGGCCCACATAGATTTGGTTGTCTTTGACAAAAAGCGCGCTAATATTGTCTCCAGACAAGCCTTCAACAGTTGTCAAAGTTTGTAATTCACCTGACAGAGGATCGTATGAAAAAATCGCATTTTCGGCATAGGCATATATCAACCCATTGTCAGAGGGGGTTATGCCGTTGATATTGTTGTAAGAATAGTAGCCTTGCCATTGTTGGGCAGACAATCCCACACAAACCAAAATCAAAATACAGTAGAGGGATTTTTTCATGACGTACTGTATAACGCTACCACACATTCAAATCGTACATCAAACGACTCCTTGGGCAAGCATGGCATCAGCCACTTTTACAAAGCCTGCAATATTAGCCCCCTTTTCGTAATTGACATGCCCGTTCTCATGTCCATACTTGACACAAGACTCATGAATGTCTTTCATTATATCTTGAAGGCGGGCATCAACTTCATCCCGAGTCCAGTTGTAGCGCAAAGAGTTCTGAGCCATTTCAAGTCCAGAAACAGCTACCCCACCCGCATTGGAGGCCTTACCTGGAGCATACAATACTTTGTTTGCGTGAAAGACTTTAATGGCCATGGGTGTAGACGGCATGTTGGCGCCTTCACTAACACAAAAACAGCCGTTGGCAGTTAATGCTTTGGCATCGGCTTCATCCAATTCATTTTGTGTAGCACATGGCAGCGCTATCGCGCAAGGAACACGCCAAGGACGCGCCCCTTTATGAAAAGATGCCTTTGGGTAGGCTTTCACATATTCACTTATTCTACCTCGCTTGTTATTTTTTAAATCCATTACAAAGGCCAATTTTTCTGCATCAACCCCATCGGGGTCATACACATAGCCAGACGAATCGGAAAGCGTAAGTACCTTAGCCCCGAGTTGGATGCATTTTTCCGCGGCGTATTGGGCAACGTTTCCTGAACCCGAAATGACTACCTCTTTTTTCACAAGGCTGTCGCCACGATTTTGTAACATATTCTGAGCAAAATACACCGTACCATAGCCAGTTGCCTCTGGACGGATAAGCGATCCACCCCAAGTGATGCCCTTACCAGTTAATACGCCTGTAAACTCGTTTTTCAATCGCTTGTATTGCCCAAACATATACCCGATTTCACGACCACCTACGCCAATGTCGCCAGCAGGGATATCTCTGTTAGGACCTATATGACGGAACAATTCTGTCATAAAGCTTTGGCAAAAGCGCATTACCTCTCCGTCGGACTTACCTTTTGGATTAAAATCCGCACCCCCTTTTCCGCCACCCATGGGTAGGGTGGTAAGAGCGTTTTTAAATACCTGTTCAAAGGCTAAAAATTTTAAAATACTCAGATTGACGGATTCATGAAACCGCAGGCCTCCTTTGTAGGGACCTATCGCGGAGTTCATCTCAATCCGATACCCTCGGTTGACCTGAATTTCACCCGTATCATCGATCCATGGCACCCGAAACATCACCACCCGCTCGGGTTCTGCCATCCGCATCAGGATATTTTTCCCGTGATAGATATCTTGAGTAACGATGTATGGGATTACATTTTCAGCCACTTCTCTTACGGCCTGCATAAACTCGGGTTCGTGGGTGTTTCGTCGCCCCACTTCTGCGATAAAAGATTCAATTATTTTCTTCATAATTGGGGGGTTTTATTGTTTAAAAGTAGGAATTAAATTGTCAAATCAGCCGATGGCTTGTTGCAAATCAGTGATAAGATCATCAATATCTTCTATGCCCACGCTAAGTCTTATCAGACCGTCGACTACTCCCGATTTTTCACGTTCTTCTTTTGGAATAGACGCATGTGTCATACTTGCAGGGTGTCCCGCCAAGCTTTCCACACCACCTAAAGACTCGGCAAGGGTAAACACCTTGAGGTTTTCTACAATCTTTGTGGCTGCCTGTAAGGAATCATCTACAGGGACAAAAGAAAGCATCCCTCCAAAATCTTTCATTTGAGTTTTTGCAATTTTGTGATTGGGATGGTCTTCAAATCCTGGCCAATAGACTTTTTTTACATTGGGGTGGTTGGCCAAAAAAGTTGCCACCTCCTTTCCGTTTTCACAGTGTCGTTGCATGCGCACATGCAGCGTTTTGATGCCTCGTAGCACCAAATATGCATCCATAGGGCCACAAACAGCCCCACTTGCGTTCTGGATAAAAGCCAAACGATCTGCCAGTTGTTCATCACGGACTACCAAAGCTCCTAATACCACATCGCTGTGACCTCCCAAATATTTGGTGGCTGAATGCATAACAATGTCGGCACCCAATGTGAGAGGCTGTTGGAGATAGGGCGAGGCAAAAGTGTTATCAACGGCAAGTAAAATTTCCTTTTTTTCAGTCAATGTATAAATGGCTTGAATATCAACAATATTAAGCATAGGGTTGGTAGGGGTTTCTACCCAAATCAATTTGGTTTTATCGTTGATTTTTTTGGCCACTGCCTCTGGGTTTTGCATGTCCACAAAATGAAAACGAATGCCATAATGAGCGAACATTTTTGTAAAAAGTCGGTAACTACCCCCATACAAATCGTTGGTTGAAATGACTTCATCACCTGGTTCGAGCAATTTAAGAACTGCGTCAATGGCAGCCATTCCTGAAGCGAAGCATAGACCCGCAGTTCCATCTTCTATGCTTGCCAATGACTTTTCTAGAGCGGTTCGAGTGGGGTTGTGAGTACGGCTATACTCGTAGCCTTTGTGTCCTCCTGGAGTACTTTGTACGTAAGTGGAGGTCAGGTAAACGGGCGGCATCACCGCGCCATACGCAACGTCGGGAGATTGCCCACCATGAATGGTTTTGGTGTTGAACTTACTATCAGATTTTGCCATAGTTCCAGATTATCAACGCAAATGTATTTAAGTTTCCCCAACAGCCCTTCCTTTTCAATCAAAAAATATGATATTTGAATAGAAATATCTTTTCATGAATACATATATCTACCTTTCTACCTGCAATACATGTATGCGCATCCTTAAAGAACTTGACCTCCCTAAAGAAACCCATCTTCAGGATGTTAAACAACAGCCTATATCCTCTTCTCAATTACAAGAATTGTATCAAATTACCCTTAGCTATGAAGCCTTAATCAACAAGCGATCTAAGGTGTACGCGGCTTTAAAAAAGGAAGGAACAATTTTCGATGAGACCTTGTTTAAAAAACTTCTATTGACTGAGTATAGTTGTCTAAAGCGCCCCATTTTGCTTTGGGATGGTCAGTACCATATAGGAAATGCCAAAAACACAGTCGCAATGATGCAACAAGCAGTTCATGGGCAATAAACGTCTTTTGGCTTTGCTGGCAGCCTTTGGAGCCACCACCATTTATGCCCTCAATCACACCATTGCCAAGGATGTTATGCCCACCTACGTAGCGGGTTTTGGGTTCATTATGATTCGTTTATTGGGCGCCACCATATTATTTTGGCTGGCAAGCCTTTTTGTGCCTAAAAGTCCCATTGAGAAAAAAGACTTTTTACGTCTTTTGGTATGTGCTTTATTTGGGATGGGGATCAATATGCTGGCTTTTTTTAAGGGTTTGGAGTATTCGACGCCTATCAATAGTGCTGTAATCATTACCACAACTCCCATTTTGGTATTTGTTTTTTCGGCTTTTTTCCTCAAAGAACGCCTGATAAAGTCTAGAATTATTGGGGTGTTACTAGGATTTTTAGGCGCGTTGTTTTTGGTAGTCTTCAACGACCAGCTACATGCCAATGCTCCCAATATTCCGCTGGGTAATATGCTATTTGTTATCAACGCAGGTAGCTTTGCTTTGTACTTAGTTTTTGTGCGTCCTCTTTCACAAAAATACCATCCCATACACTTGCTCAAATGGCTATTTTTGGTGGGTCTGGTCGTTTGTTTTCCCATAACATGGAGCGAGTTTCAAGAAGTAAGTTGGTTTGAAATGCCCTTTTCTGCTTTATGGCGTATCGGATATGTAGTTGTGGGGACCACTTTTTTGACCTATTTGTTCAACATTTTTGCTTTAAAAACACTCAAAGCCTCCACAGTATCTGTATTTACGTACTTGCAACCCGTGATGGGGATTCTATTTGCGATCTTGGTAGGTGCAGATCAGCTTACGCTAGTGGGTGTATTGTCTTGTTTTGCAGTTTTATCGGGAGTGTATTTGGTAACCAAGCGGTACAGTGCTTGATGACATATTTTAGTGTTACATTGCGTAGTAAATCCAACCGCATTGAAACAAATGCTTGAACAACTGAAATCTAATTTGGAGGGAGAACTTCACTATGATAAGCTCACCCAAGCACTCTATGCCACCGATGCTTCGGTGTACAGAAAACGACCGTTGGCAGTTGCTTATCCCAAAACGGACTCAGACATTCAAAAGTTGATTCGACATGCAGCAACACATAAAGTAGGACTTATCCCACGAGCAGGGGGCACTTCTTTGGCCGGACAGTGCGTAGGTGAGGGCGTTGTAGTAGATGTTTCTCGCTACATGAACCGCATTTTGGAAGTAGATACCCAAATCCGTCAGGTTCGTGTTCAGCCAGGTGTTATTAGAGACGAACTCAATGCTTTTTTAAACGAAACAGGGTTGTTTTTTGGACCGAACACTTCTACGTCCAAATATTGCACTATTGGAGGGATGGTAGGAAACAATTCATCAGGCTCCACATCGATACAGTATGGCGTTACGCGCGACAAGGTGGTAGCTCTCAAAGGCTATTTATCTGATGGGTCCCAAGTGGTGTTCGAGGATTTGAACGCGGACATCCTCAAACAAAAAACCCTTCAGAACAATCTTGAAGGCAAAGTGTATCAACTGCTGTTAGACACCCTCTCTCAAAAAGCAACCCAAAAGCAAATAAAACAGGGGTTTCCAGATGCGTCTATCCACAGACGCAATACGGGCTATGCGCTAGACGCCCTTCTTGACCGTCAACCATTTACGGACAATGGCAAACCCTTTTCAATTTGCCCTTTGATAGCAGGCAGTGAGGGAACTCTTTTTTTTATAACCGAGATTACATTATCGCTAGACTTGCTCCCCCCTCCACACAAACGTATGGTGGCCGCCCATTTTGACTCTGTAAAAAAAAGCCTTCAGGCAGTAGTACCCGCTATGGAGCACGAGCTCCAGACTTGTGAGTTGATGGACAAGACGGTCTTGGATTGCACAAAAAACAACAAAGGCCAACTCCAAAATCGTTTTTTTATTGAAGAGGACCCTGAGGCACTCTTGCTTCTTGAGCTCGCTAGAGACACAAAAGAAGAAGCCGAAATTGCTACGCAGGCGCTTTGTCAAAGCTTGTCTGAGAATGGGGCTTACGCCTTGCCCATACTAAAGGGTACCGAGATTATGCAGGCTCTCGACCTACGCAAATCAGGGTTGGGTGCTTTGGGAAATATGGTGGGGGATGCCAAAGCAGTTGCCTGTGTAGAAGACACCGCAGTACCATTAGATCAACTTCCGGATTTTATAGAGGAATTTACCGCTCTGATGACTCGTCATGAC
>JBMYKI010000040.1:0-3192 GCA_049595235.1 Flavobacteriaceae bacterium | reverse complement strand
TTAGAACCATTACGGCCGAGGTTGCCCAACTGGTAAAAAAATACAGAGGGTCCCTTAGTGGGGAGCATGGTGATGGGATTGTAAGGTCCGAATTTATACCCCAGATGGTTGGAGCGAAGAACTATGCTTTGTTCCAAACAATCAAATCGACATTTGACCCAATAGGCATATTTAATCCTGGCAAAATTGTGAATCCATACCCCATGGACAAAAGCCTACGCGCCCAATCTGATACGCCTGAAATTGATACCATATTGGATTTTTCTGCTAATATGGGTTTGGTGCGTGCTACCGAACAATGCAATGGCGCGGGAGCTTGCCGTTCTCTCAATGGTGGCACCATGTGTCCGAGCTACCGAGCCACCCGGAATGAGAAAGACACTACGCGTGCGCGTGCCAATGCTCTTAGAGAGTTTTTGCTTCAAAATCAAAAAGAAAACCGATTTAATCATCCGGAACTCAAAGAAGTTTTTGAATTGTGTTTAAGCTGTAAAGCATGTGCGAGTGAATGCCCTAGCAATGTGGACGTAGCCGCTTTTAAGGCAGAATTTTTACATCAATTCTATATCTCTAATCCACGTCCATTTCGAGACAAAGTGTTTGGAAAGGTAGCTTGGCTAAACCGATTGGCTTCCAAAGCACCTATTTTGACCAATGCCGTATTGAGAAACACCATCACGGGCGGGCTTATCAAAAAAATTTTAGGCGTAGCACCTGAACGCTCATGGCCCAAATATGACAGACAAACACTTTTGCAGTGGGCAGCTGGTTACACCCAAAAAAAGAGTGCGCAAGTGGTCTATTTGTTGGTAGATGAATTTATCAACCATTCTGAAACTCATATTGGAATCAAAGCCACCAAACTATTAAATGCTTTGGGCTACGAGGTTCGCTTTACACCTCTTATCGATTCGGGGAGAAGCCAGTTGTCATTGGGACTGCTAGAGGAGGCTCGTATTTGTGCCGAACGCAATATCCATATGCTTTCTAAGTTATTGGGCGACGACACCCCACTTCTAGGGCTTGAGCCTTCTACCTTGCTAGGTTTCCAAGACGAATACCCGCAACTGGTAGAAAATAAATCATTGGCCAATTCACTGGCAAAAAAATGTTTTTTGCTTGAGGGTTTTATAGCCCATGAAATTGATGCGGGAAGAATTCGTTCATCTATCTTTTCGGATGAGGCCAAAACAGTCCATGTGCATACACATTGCCACCATAAAGCTTTGGGCAATCAGGAGGACGTTATCAAGATATTAGGGCTGCCTAAAAACCATACGGTCGTACCCATAGCGTCTGGTTGTTGCGGCATGGCAGGCTCGTTTGGATATGCCAAAGAGCGCCACGCGGTGAGTATGCAAATAGGGGAAGAAGTGTTATTTCCTCATATTCGGCAAATGCCCCCCGACTCCTTATTGGTAGCCAACGGGACAAGTTGTAGGCATCAGGTATATGATGGCACCCAAACCCAAGGGTTACACCCCGTGGAGGTGCTTTATGATGCTTTGCCACAGTTCAGTATCTCTTAACAATTTTGAGTGGGCTATGGGAATTGGACGAAATGACCTAGAGTGTATTCTTTTACACCAACGCACCTGCTAATGCCTTATTCCACACCGTATAGCCATTGGCGTTGAGGTGGAGGCGGTCGCGCCCAAAATAGTCCATTCTGACATGTTTTTTTGGGGTAATAAAGTCTGTATAAATATCCACCCACTTGGTGTTGGGCATTGAGGCCAAGTAGGTTTTGAAGGCGGTGTTGATTTCATGTACCAATGCGATATGATTGATCCTATGGGGGCTCGGCTTGATACTGATGCATATCAACTCTGTGTGCTTTAAATGGTATCTGATGTGGGTTACCAATCGTTTAAATTTTCCCAGTATCATTTGCACATTGGCATGAAGAGAAATATCATTTTCTCCAACATATAAAACCAATTTTTTAGGCTGAACGTTTTCAAATAAAGCATCAAAATGCGTCAAACACGAATCGATATAAGCGCCGCCGAACCCCAGATTGAGTGTGTTGATTTTTGGAAAGCTTTTTTCCAATTCCCATAGTCGAATGGATGAGCTTCCAAAGAAGCACACCAAATCTTCGGTTTTTGTATGCCGTTTGACTTTTCGTTTTAGCAAATCTATCTCTCTAATAAAATTTTGGTTGTCTTGTCTAAGTTGTGGCACCCATTTTTTGTATGCCAAAAACATCCTATCAGAAAGTGCTGCAATTTGATTGATGTCATATGGGTCTTTTACCACATCTCCCAATCGAAATGGCTTTTTGATGGCACACTTCCAAGCCGCTTGATCCATCGGCTTGTCAAAACCTGTAAAAACAACGGGAACAATATTGAGATCTGGACCCGCCAGTTGAGCCAATTTAAACGCTCCGAATCGAAATGGACTTGGAGATTGTTCAGTTCGGTTAGAGGTGCCTTCAGGACTTACAATTAGGTTTTGACCCTGCGCTAGGGATTCTAGACAACGGCTGTAAAAGGTGGATTTGGATTGGACCTTTCTTTGTTGACTCAGATCGTGGGGTCTAAAGCCAGATGCATAGACTTGAATGTAATCAAATGGCTTGTAATATTTTTTATGGGCTTGTTCGTGGGGCAGACTGTAGCGTACAATTCGCATTCCTGGATCATTGTAATAATCGAATAAGAAAGCACTTAAAAAGTGACTGTCCAAAGTGATGTGGAAATTATCTTCCAAAGCATATTGAACCGGATTGTGCAAATGGTTGTACAAAAACAGATTGCCGCCTTTCTGGGGCAAATGTTCAGATCCAATAAGCTCAAAGTCAACTTCATTAAAGAGGTCAAGACAAAAAGAAGCACAAGCATTACGCGCTTGTTGTGGAGACGCGAAATCACCAAGAGTGATGGTAGTGTATAATTCCTCTAGCCTAGACCTAAAAATTCCGTTGTTCAAAATACGCTTCTTCTCTTGCGAATTTAGCCAAACATACGGCGGCCCACACAAATTTTAGTCTCTAACGTAAAACAATTATGAATTTAAAAAATGGAAGCCGAAGGCTGGGTCGCTGTAGTGAAACCTGGTCGCGTGATGTTTGAGCTTTCTGGTGTGCCAGTTGAATTGGCAAAGGAAGCCTTCCGAAAAGCGGGTCATAAGTTGCCCATTAAAACCAAATTCGTAGAGCGAGTGGCATAGTTATGAAGGCTAGCG
>JBMYKI010000039.1:0-9803 GCA_049595235.1 Flavobacteriaceae bacterium | reverse complement strand
GTGAAAGATATGTTCTCTTAAATAAGTTAGATTAAACAAAAAACAGTATCTTTACCCCATCGCTAGTGCTATATTAGCGGTAATTTTTCTTTTTCATAGCAATTTTTTCCCATCCTTAACTTCTGTTAAGGGTGGGTTTTATTTTTAAGGCATTTTGTACCTTAGTGCTGTGGATAGGATAATCGATTTTTTCAATTGGGGCTTTTCTTTAGGTGATGCGCGGATTAGCATCAAATCTGTAGTCCTTTTTTTACTGGTTTTTTTTACCGCACGATTTTTATTAAAACTGCTTCGTCGCATCTTAACCCGTAAGTTAACTGAGGACAGAAAAGGCAAATTCAAACCAATTTTTGGTTTTGTCAACTATTCCATATACACTATTATCGTCTTGTTGGCACTACAGAACGCAGGTGTTAACCTGAATGCCCTACTTGCGGCTTCTGCTGCGCTGTTGGTCGGTGTGGGCTTTGCTTTACAAACTTTTTTTCAAGACATTATTTCAGGGGTTTTTATATTGGTAGACCAGTCAGTTCATGTGGGTGATATTATTGAAGTCGATGGTAAAGTAGGGAAAGTACAAAATATCACACTGCGTACCACACGTGCTGTAACCATAGACAATAAAGTGCTTATTATCCCCAACCATATGTACCTGACCAACACCTTGTACAACTGGACCGAAAACGGTGAAATTACTCGAGAAAGTGTCAAAGTAGGTGTGGCGTATGGCTCGGATGTAACTTTGGTAAAATCACTGCTTATCGAGGTAGCTAAGGCAAACAAATCTGTTCTTAAAAATCCACCACCTGCTGTATTGTTCGATAATTTCGGAGACAGCAGCTTAGATTTTATTCTCGTAGTAACTTTGAAAAACAGCTTTAAGGCTGTACCTGTAAAGAGCGATTTGCGTTATGCCATCAACGAAGCATTTATCAAACACAATATTGAAATCCCGTTTCCACAACGTGTGGTTCACACTAAATAATAGATATGTCCCAAATTTTAATTATTGAAGATGAAGACAGCATTCGTCGCGTGCTAAAGAAAGTGCTCCTAGATGACAATCCCGGTTATGAATTTTTGGAAGCATCAGATGGGGAGCAAGGTGTGAAAATGATTGCCAAACACGACGTAGATCTGGTACTTTGTGATATTAAAATGCCCAAGAAAGACGGTATAGAAGTGCTGCAATTCATCACTGCCGAAAAACCTTATATCCCCGTTGTGATGATATCTGGTCATGGAGACCTAGCTACAGCGGTTCAGGCCATGCGAATGGGTGCTTTTGACTATATAGCCAAGCCTCCAGACCTAAACCACTTGTTATCCACCGTTCGCAGTGCGATGGCTCCCAAAAAGCAACACCCAACTACGCGCAAGTCCAAGAAAAAATCGACAAACCTCATGATTGGTCAGGATGCCTCCATCGAGCAAATACGCACTATGATTGAAAAAGTGGCACCCACACATGCCCGTGTGCTTATACAAGGACCCAACGGCTCTGGAAAGGAATTGGTGGCGCATGCCTTACATCAACAAAGTGGTCGTGCTTCTGGACCTATGGTTGAGGTCAATTGTGCGGCAATTCCTACCGAATTGATTGAAAGCGAGTTGTTTGGCCACATCAAAGGCGCCTTTACATCTGCCCATAAAGACAGGGCTGGTAAGTTTGAATCTGCCAATGGCGGAACCTTATTTTTGGATGAGGTAGGTGATATGAGCCTGTCTGCACAAGCCAAGGTGCTAAGGGCACTACAAGAGCACAAGGTTCAGCGCGTGGGAAGTGACAAGGACATTCCAGTGGATGTACGTGTGGTGGCTGCTACCAACAAAAATTTACAAGAGGAAATTGCTGCCAAGCGTTTTCGCGAAGACTTGTTTCACCGCTTGGCTGTGATTGAAATATTTGTTCCTCCTTTAAACAACCGCCGCTCTGATATTCCTATGCTCATAGCGCATTTTAACAAAGACCTCAAGCCCAAAAAGGAATTTCAGCCCGAGGCCATCAATAAGTTACAACAAATGGATTGGCCAGGCAATGTACGTCAACTGCGAAATGTGGTCGAACGATTGCATATACTATCAGAAACGGTCATTACTGCAAACGAGGTCGAACACTTTGCTCAAATCAACCCAATCACATCATGAAAAAAATTATTCTACACCTAATCATTTTAACCTTATCCTTTAATGTCTATTCCCAATCAGAAGAAGATGCGCAAAAACTCAAGTCGTTTTATCGAGCCTCACTTCTCGAAGGACAATCCTACGATTGGTTAGATTATCTGTCCAATCAGATTGGGGGCAGATTGTCTGGGTCGCTCAATGCCGAACGTGCGGTTCAGTGGGCCAAAGAAGAGTTGGAAGCCTTAGAACTAGACAGGGTGTGGTTACAGCCGGTTTTGGTACCCAAATGGGTTCGAGGCCCCAAAGAATTTGCGCTTATAGAAACCGAACCTGGTGTGACATTCAATGTACCGATTACTGCCCTTGGAGGCTCTGTCGCAACGCCTTCTGTTGGACTCAAAGCCGAAGTAGTTGAAGTTCAGAATTTTGAAGACTTAGCGCTTTTGGGACGTGATGCCATTGAAGGAAAGATTGTATTTTTTAATCGTCCTATGCAAGCAGATCTTATCAGTACTTTCGAGGCCTACGGAGGCTGTGTCAACCAACGCTATAGCGGTGCTCGAGAAGCCAGCATGTATGGTGCCATAGGCGTGATTGTTAGATCTATGAATCTGCGTCTGGACGATTTGCCTCATACGGGTGCCATGAGCTATGGAGACCAGCCAGTGAGCCAGCGCATTCCTGCGGCAGCCATCAGTACAAATGCGGCCGAGAAGTTGAGCAACTTGTTGCGGATTGCTCCCAAACTACAATTTTTATTTCGCCAACAATGCAAACAATACGATGATGTGTTGTCCTACAATGTCATTGGGGAAATCACCGGAACCGAATACCCCGACGAAATCATTACAGTTGGCGGACACTTAGATTCATGGGATATTGGAGATGGTGCACACGACGATGGTGCCGGCTGTGTCCAATCGATGGAAGTGGTTCGCCTATTTAAAAAACTCAATCACAAACCCAAAAGAACCATTAGAGTCGTTTTATTTATGAATGAAGAAAACGGATTGCGTGGCGGTAAAAAATATGCTGAAATCGCCGCTATGAAAGGAGAGACTCACATTTTTGCGCTTGAGTCCGATGCGGGTGGTTTTACCCCTAGAGGTTTTAGTTTTGATTGCTCGGACGTCGAATTTGAACAAGTGTTGCGTTGGAAACCTTTGTTTAAACCCTATCTCATCCATTACTTCGAGAAGGGTGGTAGTGGGGCTGATATTGGCCCTTTGAAAACCAATGCCAATGTCCTGGCAGGACTGCGCCCAGACTCACAACGCTATTTTGACCACCACCATGCCGAAAATGATACGTTTGATGCGGTTAACAAACGCGAACTTGAATTGGGTGCTGCCACATTAACCTCATTGGTTTACTTGTATGACACCTATGGTTTGGTAGGTGGAACCCTTTTAGATAGTAGCAAATAGTCAATATGGATTTGCGTTTGTATACTCGCGAATTCCGCTATAATCTCCAATTGGCCTACCCTGTCATCGTTGGTATGTTAGGTCATACATTTGTTCAGTTTATCGACAATGTGATGGTGGGGCAACTAGGAACGGCCGAACTCGCCGCCATCTCATTGGGCAACAGCTTTATTTTTATAGGAATGTCTCTTGGAATCGGTTTTTCAACAGCGATTACACCCTTGGTAGCCGAAGCCGATGCTGCCCAACTTCCAGAACGTGCCAAAGCTGTTTTTGGTCATGGTGTTATTTGGTGCACTATTTTAGGGCTGCTGTTGTTCTTTGGAGTCTTTCTAGCCAAACCCCTAATGTATCAAATGGGACAACCTCCTGAGGTGGTCGAACTGGCTTTTCCCTATCTAAAATGGGTGGCAGTGTCTTTATTTCCTTTGGTGGTTTTTCAGGCTTTTAAGCAGTTTACTGATGGAATGTCCCTGACTCGCTATGCCATGTATGCTACTGTATTGGCTAATTTGGTCAATGTATTGGTCAACTATGTGTTGATCTTTGGCAAATTGGGTTTTCCTCAGTGGGGTGTTACGGGTGCTGCAGTCGGTACCTTGGTTTCCAGGATTACTATGTTGGTGGCTTTAATTTTGTTGATGTATTTCCATAAAAAACTTTCTTTTTACATCAAAGGTTTATTCCAGATTGCTTTTTCAAAGGGATTGATGAAAAGGCTTTTTGCTTTGGGTTTTCCTTCGGCTTTGCAGATGTTGTTCGAGGTGGCCTTTTTTACTTCTGCCATTTGGGTATGTGGTATGTTGGGAAAAAACCCGCAAGCAGCTAACCAAATTGCATTGAACATCTCCTCCATGACCTTTATGGTAGCCATGGGGCTGAGTGTGGCTGCTATGATTCGCGTAGGTAACCAAAAGGGATTAAAACGTTTTAGTGACTTACGGCGTATCGCGCAATCGGTTTTTTTGTTGACCTTACTGATTGACATCGTATTTGCGATCGCTTTTATCATAGGTAAAGATGCCTTTCCATGGCTTTATTTGGAGCGTTCTACCGCCTCGGATGTACTCGAGGTGGTTGCTATTGCCTCTTCGTTGTTTTGGGTGGCAGCCTTTTTTCAAATTTTCGACGGCGCACAAGTGGTGGCTCTTGGGGCATTGCGTGGTTTGCAAGACGTAATAGTTCCTACTTGGATTTGCTTTGCCGCCTATGGTTTGGTAGGCTTTCCCGTTATGATTTATTTGGGACTTTATACAGACCTCGCGGCAACAGGGGTTTGGATAGGCTTATTATCGGGTTTGGTGGCAAGTGCTGCGATGTTGTATCTTCGTTTCCTACATCAATCACGCAAACTGATACAACTTCATGGAGACACTGCCTGAGTTTTTACTAGCGGATTCGTTTGAACATCCCGATGCTATTTTTGTGGTACATACCGTCTTCCCACGTTTTGTGATTAATCTTCAAAATGATGAGCTAGAGTGGTGGGAGGATTTTAAAGGGGAAGACAAAGAAGCAGCTACCCAAGAAATCGCACATTGGGTGGAACGCGCTTCCAACTTCTATGACAACGAAATTGCCAAATACGAATGATACATCTAGACGAACAACTTTTTTTATGGCTCAACAACTTGGGTACACTCTCTTGGGATGGCTTTTGGTTGTTTATGACCAACAAATACAACATGGCGCCTCTCTATCTATTTCTTTTAGGCTTCTCTATTTGGAAATGGGGTTGGAAAAAAGGATTGGGTGTTTTGGGGGTTGCTTTGTTGATGATTGCTTTTACCGATCAAGTGACCAATCTTTTTAAAAGCGGCTTTGCCCGTTTGCGTCCTTGTCACGATCCCGATATCGCTCCGTTGATGAGGCTTGTAAAAGCCAAGTGTGGCGGTCAATTTGGCTTTTTCTCTGGCCATGCCTCCAATTCCTTTGCTGTGGCACTGTTTTTTGTAGGCTTGTTTCATAAACAATACCCCCATATGCGGTGGCTGATACTATGGGCCGCTATTGTAGCTTACTCTAGGGTCTATGTGGGTGTACATTATCCTTTAGATATTTTTTGTGGAGCCATATTTGGAACTGCTTCTGGATATATGTTCCACAGACTTTATAAGTGGTTTTTTAAGGTTTAAAAAACATCAGCTTTAATCGGGGTTCACTGGCACGTGCTCTGTCAGGTAGCGTGTCATCAGGGTATATAAATGGCGCCGGGTGTTTTTACCTTCATAAATCCCATGAGATCGGTTGGGGTAGGCCATCATATCAAAAGGTTTGTTGTGTTTGATAAGCGCGTTGGCCACCAATTCCAAACTCTGATAATGTACATTATCGTCGCCTGTTCCGTGTACAACCAATAGGTTTCCCTCCAGGTTTTTGGCATGGGTCACCGCAGCACCAGCCTCGTAGTCTTCAGGGTTTTCTTGGGGCAACCCCATATAGCGTTCTTGATAAATATTGTCATAAATGCGAAAATCAGATACGGGTGCCACGGCTATTCCAGTGCCAAACACTTCAGGGTATTGAAACATCAGGTTAAGGGTAGAGCTACCTCCGCCACTCCATCCCCACACTGCGGTGCGATTGGCATCCATATATGGAATTTTCAGGACTTCTTGTGCAGCTTCGGCCTGGTCTAAGATGTTTAGAACCCCTACTTTTCTGTAAATGCTTTTTCGCCATTCACTTCCTTTGAGACAGGGTGTGCCACGATTGTCCAAATCGACTACCACATAGCCCATTTGTGCCAACATGATATTCCACATTCCGATAAATGTATCGGTAGCCATTTGGCTCCAAGGTTCTCCGTAGACATGAAACAAAACAGGATATTTTTGGGTTGGGTCAAAGTCTGTGGGTTTGATGATACGGATGTCAATATTTTGCCCCGAAGGGGTGTTTACTTCTACAAATTCTACTTCGGGCAAATCAAGGGCTTGTAAAGTTGCCTTAAAGCGTTCGTTGGTTACCAAGGTGCGAAGCGTTTGGTGATCTGGCAAGCTTACCAAATCTACAGTCATGGGGTCTAAAACCGCATTGTGAAAATGCAGAGCATAGTTTCCTTTAGGAGCGATGCTGTACCGGTTTAATCCTTCTATGTTTTTAGGGGTGATGCGTTTTGCTTTTCCCTTTCCATCCAAAGACACGCTGTATAAAAAACGTTGGGTGCTATTGTTTGGAGAGGCATGAAAATACATATGGGTATCACTAGTACCAATCAAAGAGGCTACGTCGTAGTCTCCCGGTGTCAATATGGTTTTTTTACTGTTTTTGAGTGTCACCTTATATACATGTCGCCAACCGTCAATTTCGTTGAGGCGCAAAAAGGCTTTCCCGTCATCGACCACATGGACCAAATTTTCTTTACGCGCTCTTGAAGAAGCGTCGGGCACTTTGATGTCTATCCAGGTATCCTCACGCTCCTCATAGACGACTTTAAGTTTCTTACTTTTGGTATTGTAGGTATATATTTTTAGGTGATTTTGGTGGCGGTTAATTTGTTGAATTAACAGTTGCTCTTCATTGATCCACTGCATGCCAGGTATGTAGTTTTGTACCGAATCTCCAGGAACAGCTATCCAATGTGTTTGTTGGGTCAAAACATCTACAATCCCCACTTTGGCAGCAGACGGGTCATCGCCCGCTTTGGGGTAGCGCAAGGGGATCGGGCGCGAGTAAATATCGTCGGTATTGTTGATCATATAAAACGTACCGATGCTACTGGCGTCTATGTTCCAGTATGCAATATGAGTGCCGTTGGGATTCCAGCGAAATCCATCACGACAACTAAATTCCTCTTCGTAGGCCCAGTCAAACGTACCATTAATAATGTCACCGCCTCCGCTGGTGGTGAGTTGGGTGATGGTTCCGTCGCTTAGGTTTTCTACATAAAGGTTTAAGTCTTGAACATAAGCTACTTTTGAATTGTCATCCGAAAACTTGGCAAACATCAAAGTAGATTCTGGAAATTGGGCACCCACTTGAGTAAGGCTTTTTGTTGGCAGGTCATATACCCAGAAATCACCTCTTGTGTTGGCACGCCATACGCGCGCACTGTTGGTAAAGAGAAGCATTTTAGATTCGTCTTTGGAAAAGCTAAACCCTTCAACATACAAGGGTTCATCAGCACCTTGCGGGGTGAGCAGATCGGGAGTGAGAAGTGTCTCTTTAGAACCGCTTTCAATAAGGTGTTTAACGATAAATTGTTTACCGTATCGATTGCTTTCAATTTGAACATATTCAGTCCCATTGTCCATCCACTGAACAGGGGTGAGGCGTTCTTGACTAAAATCGCTGGTGGTGTAGATGCGATCCAACGTCACGTTGGAAAGGTCTTGAGCTGTGGAGATATGAATCCAAGCAAAGGCAATAAGCGCAATAAAATATTTTTGCATAATAGAGCTAATTTATTTCAGTAGTTCTGGAAAACGTGCTTTAAAGCGGTTGAGTCTGGGGATTGATACTGCTTGCACATAGGGATGGTTGGGGTTTCTTTTTTCGTAGTCCTGATGGTAGTCTTCGGCTAAATAAAATTTCTCAAAAGGAATGACTTGGGTAACGATGGGTTTTTGGTACACTTGGTCGGTAGTTAGGTGTTCGATATAATCTTCGATGATATTTTTTTCGCTTTCGTTCTGATAGAAGGCAATCGAGCGATACTGGGTCCCGTAGTCAGGCCCTTGGCGATTGAGGGTCGTGGGGTCGTGAGAACCAAAAAAAACTTTTACGAGGGTTGTGTAATCAACTTCTTTGGGGTCATAAAATACCTGAACAGTTTCCGCATGGCCAGTTCTACCAGTGCCAATTTGCTGATAATTTGGATTTTTGGTGTTTCCCCCTGCATAGCCCGAAACGGCCTCTTTGACTCCTTTAACACTTTCAAAAACAGCTTCGACACACCAAAAACATCCGGATGCAAAATAGGCAGTTTGATATTCCTGAAGTGTGCTGCTGTTGGGACTTCCCACAGGATTTGGATTGTCAACAGGCTTGGGCGGTCCCAATTGGCATGCCGATGTGGATAGTGAGCTAAAAAGCACCAAACAAATGATGAAAAACTTCTTCATGGGGTCAATTTTTCACTAATCTACAAAGATTGTGCAAAATCGACCAATTTGCCTCCAAAAGCAGCCCAAGACCTCAATTTTTTAAGTTTTGAAAATGCTTCTGAATCGGGTTTTTCCCACGCCAAACAGTTTTGTAGTCCCTCTGCTATGGCGTTGCTGTCGGGTGATACTATTTGTGCAAAAGGTTTTTCCAAACCTTCAGCCAATCCACCAACTTTTGTTACCAACGTTGGGCGTTCAAAGTGCATGGCCATGGGTGTAATACCGCTTTGGCTGGCACTTTTATAGGGTTGTACTACCCAGTCACATGCTCCAAACCAAGTGGGTAATTCGGCGTTGGGTACAAAATGCGGGTGAAAACTCACTTGGTCTGTAATCCCCAGTTCGTGGCAGCGATTTAATAGGGGTTTTAAAGAGATATAAGGTTCACCTACGATTAAGACTTTGATTTGAGGATGGTGTTTTTTTAGAACATAGATGCTTTCCAACAGTAAATCTACGCCCTTGTACTTTCGAATCAGTCCAAAAAACAAAAGTACTGGTCCCTCGGTTTTAAGTCCCAAAGCTTGGCGCGCCGTTTTTTGATCGATGGATTTGGGGAGGTTTTGGTTGATAGGGTGGAGGTTGGTCAGTTTTGGTTTGTGGCTTTGTCTGTCGAGTTGATTTTTTACAAGCTCGGAAAGACAAACAATTCCATCCATTTCTGTTAAAAATTGAGAAAGAAAAAATGTATCAAACCATTTCGCTTCGTGTGCTTTAGCGTTGTCAACCAACACCAATTTTTTTATATCGACGCCTAGAGATCGTGCGACCCCTTTTAGGCAAGGCCCAAGAAAGGGAGTCCAATATCTAAAAAGCACCCATTCGGGTTTGAGAGATTTGATGTGTTGTGCCGTTCTATACCAACTTAAAGGATGTAAGCTGTGGAGTTTCCGATCTATCTGAAGCTCATCTGGGGGAGTCCCACTGCTAAACTGTGTTTTTCCAGGGAATAAAAATTGGGGATAAAGGACTTCGAAACTGACAATACGTACTTGCTTACCTGTCTTAATCAAAGCTTGTGCAAGTGCCTCGTTGGTATCCGCGATACCACCTCGGTAAGGATATGCAGGCCCGACTATGACAATCATGACGACTCGGCGAGTACCCATTCACCTTTGGCTATCAAAGGTTCGGCTTGTTT
>JBMYKI010000038.1:0-10076 GCA_049595235.1 Flavobacteriaceae bacterium | reverse complement strand
AATGCCAAGGCGGCCAATATGCCCAAAGACAATATCGAAAGAGCTATCAAACGGGCTTCGGACAAAAACACCGAGGACTACAAAGAGGTTCTTTTTGAAGGCTACGCCCCCCACGGAATTGCGGTGTTGGTAGAAACTGCCACAGATAACAACAACCGAACAGTTGCCAATGTGCGCAGCTACTTCAACAAATGCAATGGAAATTTAGGTACTTCGGGCTCCGTTGAATTTATGTTTGATCACACGTGCAACTTTAGGATCAATCCTGAAGATTTAGATGCAGAGGCATTGGAACTGGAGTTTATAGACTACGGAGTGGAAGAGGTTTTTGTAGACGAAGATGGCATTATGCTATATGGGCCTTTTGAAAGCTTTGGAACTATCCAAAAAGAACTTGAAAACCGCAATATTGAGATTCTATCCTCAGGTTTTGACCGCATCCCTACTACCACCAAAAGCCTATCTGAAACTCAAACAGAGGAAGTCGAAAAACTCTTGGAAATGATCGAAGAAGATGATGATGTGCAAAACGTCTTCCACACCATGTCTTAGGAGAGTAACTTTTTGGCACGCTCCAAATCTTCTGGAACATCAATCCCTACCCCTTCAAAAGAAGTAGCGACCATTTGAATTGTTTTGCCTAGTTCCAAATAGCGAATGGCTTCAATTTTTTCTGCTTTCTCTAGAGGCGTTGGAGGGTGATTGTAAAAATCCAAAAGGGCTTTTTTCCGAAATGCATACACCCCAACGTGTTTGTGATAGAGGGTCTCACCTTCTTTTGCCCTTAAAAAAGGGATGGCTGATCTTGAGAAATACAAAGCTTTGTTCTGAAGATCGGTGATGACTTTGACCACATTGGGGTTGTCCCAGTCTTCATGGATTGGTATCATCAATGAAGCCAAATCTATGAGATGGCTGGGGTCGCTTTTAAAAACCTCAATCAAATCGGACAAACTATCGCGGTGAATAAAGGGCTCATCTCCTTGAACATTGACCACAACATCTACATCCAAATCGGCCACCGCCTCGGCTATGCGATCACTCCCACATTCATGTTCCTTGATACTGCGAATCACACGCCCACCAAAGTTCAGAACAGTGTTTTCAATATGGTCGCTATCGGTTACCACAAAAACCTCAGCAAAAAGACCCGAAGCGGCTACTGCCTCATAGGTGTGTTGTATGACAGGCTTTCCTTCCAAGTCAGCCAAAAGTTTTCCAGGAAAACGACTGGCCTGATAACGTGCCGGGATGGCTGCAATTACATTCATGTTGCGAAATTACAACAAATCAATCTTTGAAAAAGTAGGCTTCCTCAAATCCAATGAGAAAGAGTTTTTCCGAGGCCCTTGTGATGGCTGTATATAACCAGCGGTAGTAGGCAATAGAGGGACCTTCTGGCAAATAGGGTTGTTCAACAAACACCCGTTTCCATTGTCCACCTTGAGCCTTGTGACATGTTACTGCGTAGGCAAACTTTACCTGTAGGGCATTAAAAAATGGGTTTTTTTTCACCTCTAAGTACTGTTTGTATTGAGGTAAATGCGCATAATCTTGCCGTACTTGGGTATATAAAGATTGGGACTGTTCTGCAGTCAAAGCATGAGTTTCAGAGTCCAACGTATCCAATACCAATACTGTGTCAAAAGGGACTTGGTCGTCATAATCAACCAATCGCACCTGAACTTCCGCAAACTGAAAACCGTATAATTCTTTGAAAGCATGGATGCGTAAGACCTCCAACACATCGCCATTGGCAATAAATCCGGCTGAGCTTTCCACTGGGAGCCAGAAATAATTGTTTTTTACCACCATGATCAAATCGCCAACTGCTAATGCATTTTCAAGTCCCATAATCTGAGTGCGAATTTGTCGATTGTATAGATTGGCGCGTTTGTTTGAGCGAACGACTATGGTGGTGTCTGTCCTACCCACATCTCTGTATGCATCTTCCAAAGCACCTTGTATTTCGTAGCCATCCTGCATACGAATAACATCGTCAACATCAGAAATATCGAAAGAAAATGGTGCTTGCACTTTGGATTGAATAATATGACGCAGCGCTGTCGCATTGGTCAATATGCCAGATTGGGATGACTGACGCACCACTTCATTCAGTTCGGCCTCGTGTACTTGCAGTTGGAATGTGTTTTCTAAAAATGCATCATCCAGGGCTGGACTCAATTCTTGTTTTACAGGGGGCAACTGTGCCGTATCGCCAACAAAAACCAATTTACAGTCATCACCACCATCCACATATGCTATCAAATCGTTCAGCAAAGAGCCATTCTCAAACAACTTAGAATATTGTTGATTGTCTGCAATCATCGATGCCTCATCAACTATAAATATCGTTTTCTTGTATTTGTTTTTTTGAAGCTTAAACTTGATAGCACCTTGTTTGTTTTGTTGGGCAAAATAAATACGTTTATGAATGGTATAGGCTTTGGAAGATGCATAGGTAGACATCACTTTGGCTGCCCTACCAGTTGGTGCCATTAGCACAATACGATATCCCAAAGGTTTTAATGACTTTAACCAAGTGGCAATCAAAGTGGTTTTCCCTGTGCCAGCATAGCCTTTGAGCAAAAACACCGTCTTTGTGTCTTTGGTGGTTAGAAAAGAAGAAAAAAGCTGAATTGACGCCTTTTGACTAGCTGTGGGTGCGTGAGGAAAATGCTTGATTATTTGTTGGATGAACTGCATTGAGGAATCAATATCGTAAAAGTACAAGGTTTGACTGTATCAATGTAAAAAAAATTGTAGTTTTGTTTGCATTCAAATGAAATACCTCTCATGAAAACCGGAATAAAAATTTTCCTTTGGGTTCTGATTGTTTTTTTCGCCTACAAAATCTACGATTCTATAAACGGACCCATCGCTTTTAATAAAACCAAAACCGAACGTTATGCCCGTGTCATTTCTAGCCTTAAAGACATAGGTAGTGCACAAGTGGCTCACAAGAGTGTCAATGGATATTATGCCCAAGACTTTGAAAGCCTTGTGGCTTTTGTTGACTCTGCCCAATATGTCTTGATAGAAAAAAGAGATTCCAGCTTTATGGAGTATGATCGTGTATACCGTATTGATATGTTGCGAGAGGTCGTCGTGATTGACACTTTAGGATTTGCTTCTGTAAAAGACTCGCTGTTTGCAGGATCTGAGCGATACAAAACTATGATGAATGTGCCAGTCGACGGAGTCGAGGCCACATTTTCTATGAAAGCTGATATTTTGGACAAAAATGGTTACCGTGTGCCCGTATTCGAAGCCAAAGTTAGCAAAGACATAGTTCTACATGACCAAGATGCGTATTTGCTTGCACAAGAGAAAGAACTGGTTTCTGTGGATGGTGTGAACGGACCGGAAATCATTATCGGATCATTGACCGATGTGAGTACGAGCGGAAACTGGCCCACCATTTACGATGCCCAAGACGAATAATCACATAAACGCCAAAGCACCTGCATTGTCCATGCTGATTGATCAGCATGGACTTTCTTTTTTGGTCTACAACCCCTCTGATGGAGTGGTCAGTGCGCTCAAACATCATGTTTTCGAAAACGAAATTGCTGCAGACCATCTTCATGAAGAAGTAAAAAACACTCTTAAAGAAGCAGACATATTGGACAAGAGTTTTTCCAAGGTTTCAGTATGTGTGAGCAACGCTTTGTCTGCTTTTGTTCCCAGCTCTATGTTTGACGGAACCCAAATGGAGTCCTTTCTCAAACACCATGTAGATTTGCGCCCTTCGGATTTTGTTACCCATGACAGATTAGACTTCCTTGATACAGTCAATGTGTATGTACCTTTTGTCAATGTAAATAATATGCTCCTCGACGCTTTTGGCCGGTTTTCCTATTTTCACGCAAGTTCTGTTCTGGCCAATGCTATAGCAAAAAAAACTGAAAAACTCACTTGGGCGATACACATCGAGACCGGATTGGCCTATAGTATGGTTTACAAGAAGAATCGCTTAGTTTTTTATAATGCATTTTCATGGGACAACGAACAAGACTTACTTTACTATACCTTGGCGGTGCGAAAAAGTCATAAGTTATCAAAAGCGACCCTATGGATTAGTGGCAAAACATCAAATAATGATGCTTTTCAAAAACTACTCTACGACTATCACGAGAACACAGAAATCATGCGTCCTAATCCGCACTTGAACTACAATAATCTAAACCTACTGCACCCACAGCATCACCTGCTCCTTTTAGAAACACCCGCATGCGCATCATAGCTGGTAGTCACAAAGGAAGGAGGCTTAACATTCCTAAAAATCTTCCTGTTAGACCTACAACAGACCGCGCTCGTGAAGCCTTGTTTAGTATTCTGAATCACCAATACGATTTTACAGAATGTAGCGTCCTTGATTTATATGCTGGTACGGGAAGTATAAGTTACGAATTTTGCTCAAGAGGCGCCAACCAAGTTACCGCTGTTGACAAACATGGAAGCTGCGTGCGTTTTATTAACCAAACAGCCAAAGAATTGACACTATCAGTAGAAGCACATCGGTCAGAAAGCATTCGTTTTCTAGAGTCTTGTCATGGACCCTATGACATCATTTTTGCCGACCCGCCCTATGCAGAAGCCATGGATGTATTGAAAAACCTCATCTCGATAATTTCCTCTAGAAAACTGCTCACTTCTGAGGGGGTTTTTATAATGGAACACGGAGAAACAATGGATTTTTCGAAAGAGCCCCACTTTGTAGAACAAAGGAAGTATGGAGGTTGTGTGTTTGCTTTTTTCAATACCAAAAGTTAGGATTTACCCGCCTTAAACAAATACTCTTTTTCTTCTTTTGTAAGGCTTTCATAACCCGATTTACTGATTTTATCCAGGATAGCATCTATTTTATCCTGATTGACTTGGGAGCGAAACTTTCTCGAGTTGGCTTTAGGGGTTTTGTAAACCTTGCGAATTTGGGGTTTTTTGGAAAACAGGGAATGATTCAAAAAATGTATGATTTTTGAAAACCAAGCTCCGATATCATGGCCACGGGTGTAGTTTTTTTGGTACAAATACCCCCAAAGGGCACCTCCAAGGTGTGCCAAGTGACCTCCAGCGTTGCCAGCAGGGATTTGAATCAAATCAAGGATGACAAAAAACAAACCTATATACATCAACTTAATATTGAATACCAATAATCGAATTTCTTGTTGAGGCATGTAACTGCACATAAATATCAATACTGCCATCACCCCAGCAGATGAACCAAGCAAGTAGGGTGTTTGCCCGTAGAATACAGGGAAAAAGTTATATGAAAAAACATATACTAGACCCCCAAATAGCACCCCGATAAAAAAGGTGTTGATAAATAATTGAGGTTTGAACAAATTGGTCATCATACGTCCCGCAAAATAGAGCAGCACCATGTTCCAAAAAATATGTCCCAAGCTGGAATGTAAGAAACCATAAGTCAGTAATGTCCAAGGCCGTGTTATCAGTAAATCCAATCTTGATGACAACTGAAACCAAGAAAAGAAGCTGTCCATAGGAACAGATAACAAATAAAGGAGCGTTCGTAGTAAAAAAGGAATTACAAAGCACAAAACCAAGACCACTATCAATCGCTCTACAACAGAGAATTGAGCATGTCTATGTCTTAATTGCTGAAGGAAATTCATAAATCCCAACGGTTGTTTCTGAATTGTTGTTTTTTCCAGTACCACATCATAGCGAACCCTGTAACTGCACCTCCCAAATGAGCAAAATGAGCAATCGGTCCCATTGAATAAGAAGTGAAACCAAAAAACAAATCACTCAACAAAAGGAGTGGCACAAAATACTTTGCCTTAATAGGTATAGGTAAAAAGATGAGCATCAGTTCGGCATTAGGAAAAAGAAATGCAAAAGCTACCAAAACTCCATATAAAGCACCAGAGGCACCCACCATTTTCACATTAAACAGCGTCTGGTTGTTAGCCAGCATGTCATAGATGGCATTGCGCGTGTACCCGTCTTGAATTAGCTGGGTTACAATTTCCTCAATCTGATAATGATACATTGCCAGCTGAAGCGCAGCGGCACCAAGACCTGTGGAAAAATAAAAAAATAAAAATTTGTTTTTACCCCACATCTGAGCAAGAGGCGCCCCAAACATCCACAAACCAAACATGTTAAACAAGATGTGATTAAAATCGCCATGCATAAACATATGAGTGACTATCTGCCATGGCTGAAAAAGATCATTTTTTGGGTAGTGTAAGGCCAGCAAATCGTAGGCTATATTGTCTACAGCCAAAGACCCAACAAAAAAAAGCACGTTGATAATTATGAGCTGCTTAATAATGTCTGGCAGGTTCCTCATAAATTAAATTTTTTATCAATTTGTTCAGTAGAAAGGATGACAAATATAGGGGTTCCATCAGGACAACGGTCAGGAGTTTGACAAGCAAACAAGTCGTCTATTAACCCCGTTTGGGCGGCTGCATGGAGCTCTACACCAGTTCTAACCGCACCAAATTTGGAAAGTAACTTGGCCAAATACTGTTTTAAATTATCCGATTCTCCTTCAGAGGGATGTTGTAAATCATCCAGTAAGCTTTCAAAGAAAGCAGGAATTTGATCGGCCGTTATACTGCTGTGTACTGCCGAAACTTCTACACCATCATCATTGATTTTTCCAAAACCAAAACCCATCAATTCCAAATCTTTTTGATGAGGTAAAAACCATGCCAAAGCAGCTTGGTTTAATGGTATATGTATAGGAAAAGCTAAAATTTGAGCTGGTACGCTTCGACCATCCATCTGCTTTAAGAGGCATTCATAAAGCACCCGTCTGTGCGCACGTCCTTGATGAACAATGAGCATTCCTGATTTGGTAGTAGAAACAATGTATTTTTTTTGAAACTGAAAAGTAGGCGCCTGATGATGTAAGGATTCATTTTCAAAGAGAGAGTTGGGCGCATGCGGATCAGAAAAATCCTCTAATCCTTCATACAAGGCTCCCCAATTTTGTTGAGACCTGGATGGATTTTTAAAGGGATTGAAAGTGCCATCGACTTCGACCTTTGGTGCTTGTACAGGCGGGGAAGCCCCTACGGGAACTTCTAAATCTTGGCTGTGATCAAAATCCAAGCTTGGCGCAATGCTAAACTGCCCCAAACTGTGTTTAAGTGCAGAACGCAATATGGCATACAAGGTGTGGTCATCTTCAAATTTGACCTCGGTTTTGGTAGGGTGTATGTTTATGTCAATGGTTTGTGGAGGCACATCCAAATAGATGATATATCCAGGCTGCATGTTGGGGGCTAATAAACCCTCAAAAGCACTCATTACTGCATGGTGCATATAAGGACTTTTGACAAAACGATTATTGACAAAGAAATACTGTTGTTGCCGAGACTTTTTTGCAAATTCGGGCTTGTAAACAAATCCACGCAATTGGACTACATCTGTTTTTTCATTTACAGGCACCAACTTTTCGTTGGTGTTTTTCCCAAAAACCTGAACGATTCGTTGACGTAAGTTGGTAGGTTCCAGTTGGAACAACAAAGTGTCGTTGTTGTAAAAACTAAACCCTAATTCATAGTGGACAAGCACCACGCGCTGGAATTCATCTATAATATGGCGCAATTCAACAGCATCAGATTTCAAGAAATTGCGTCGGGCAGGAATGTTGTAAAACAAGTTTTTTACGGCCAGCGAGCAGCCTTTGTCTCTGGCAACTGCTTGTTGCTCCTGAATTTGAGAGCCTTCAATAGAGATTTCAGTTCCCAAACTATCTGCTTGTGTTTTGGTGCGCAAACGCACTTGTGCGATAGCAGCAATACTCGCCAAGGCTTCTCCGCGAAAACCTTTTGTAGAAAGCTCAAAAAGATCTTCAGCTTTTCGAATTTTAGAGGTGGCATGACGTTCAAAACACATACGAGCGTCAGTTACACTCATTCCTACACCATCATCAATAACTTGAATGAGGGTTTTTCCTCCATCTTTAACAATCAGCTTGATGTGATTTGCACCTGCGTCTATGGCGTTTTCCAGCAATTCCTTTACCACCGAAGCAGGGCGTTGTACCACTTCTCCGGCTGCAATCTGGTTGGCCACATGATCGGGCAACAATTCAATGCGATCCGCCATAGTTATTGTTTAAATATAGAAAGGTCAAAATCGAGCACATAGAGTGCCAACAGCACCAAAACGGCAAGAATGATATAGAACAATTTACCAAAACCCTTGTTGCCACGAGTTCGGCTCTGAGAACGTGCTTCGCGCCAGTGGGCACCAAAATCATTTACATTGGGCATATCACGATATTTAGAAAAGGTAGTATCAAAATCATAGGGATTCTGATCCTTTTTTCCTTTAAAATAGCGTGGTGTATAGTTGTAACGCCGATTTTGTCTTTGCTTAAAAAAATTGATGCGCACGAAGTCTATTTCATAGGTTATTATGCACAACCAAAAGTACGAAATGCAATGTATTTATCCACACACAATCATTATGTATCTTAGCACCTGATGAAAATTGAAAACACGACACAGTTAAAATCGCTTTTGGGAACCCCCCAAAAAATAGTTATTGTTCCACATAAAAGTCCCGATGGCGATGCGATGGGAAGTTGTTTGGGATGGAAACATTTGCTTGACAAATTAGGACATAGCGCCTCGGTAATCAGCCCAGATCAATACCCTGATTTTTTAAAATGGATTCCTGGAAGTGAGCAGGTGTTGATTTATGAGGAAAATACCGATACCACCCAAAAAATACTTTCAGAAGCTGATTCTATTTTTGTGCTTGATTTTAACACGCTCAAGCGCATTGGGGACATGGGTGATTATATAGAAACTTGTAAGGCTCAAAAAATTGTCATCGACCACCATCGTGATCCCGACAATTTCGCTGATTTGCTGTTTTCATATCCCGAAATTGGTTCCACTTGTGAGCTCGTTTATCACCTGGTCGACTCGCTTGGACTTTCAAATTTGATCGATGACACCATAGCCACAGCTTTGTATGTAGGCATATTAACCGATACAGGGTCTTTCCGTTTTCCCTCCGTCACACCTACTACCCACAGAGTGGTTGCCCATCTTATTGAGAAAGGTGCTAACCACAGTGACATTACTAACAAAATCAAAGATTCTGCAAGCTTGGGCAGGCTTCAATTATTAGGCATAGCACTTAATAACTTACGCTACAGCGAATCACTCAGAACCGCTTACATCACCCTCAGCAGTGATGAGCTCGCGACTTGTGGGTATCAAAAAGGGGATACAGAAGGTTTTGTCAACTATGGTTTATCCATAACAGGGTCCGTACTGGCTGTTATTATGATTGAAAACAAAAAAGAAGGATATATCAAAATGTCATTTCGATCCAAAGGGACTTTTTCTGTGAATGATTTTGCCCGAACCCATTTTAACGGAGGCGGACATCACAATGCGGCTGGTGGGCGTTCCGAAGAAACACTTCAAGAAACTGTCGACCAATTGCTTCAAAAACTAGCTCTATGCCAAGAAGAATTGCAAAACGCCTACTGATAGCATTGGCACCACTTCTAATAATTGCTTGTACGCATCAAAAAGCAAGAAAACCTATGAATCAATCTGTGAGTTCAAAAACAGAAGACTCTGTGGTTAAAAATCGTGCACAACTTGCTCTAGAAACAGAGGTACTAGAAAATTGGCTAACCCAACAAAACATCCCTTTCACACAAACACCCTACGGGGTATGGTACAGCTATACGAACGTGGACAAACCCCAAAGGTATATCGATTCAACCTCATCGCCTGTTCTATACCTAAACCTTTTAAAATTAGATGGGACCCCCTATTATGAAGGTAAACGCATTGACAATCCACTGTCTAATCAGTCAATTCCGACAGGTATAGTTCGCGTTATGCAAGAAATTCCAATAGGTATAGAAGCCACGGTCGCCATGCCTTCATTGATAGCTTATGGTGCCACAGGTGATGGGCTTTTAATTCCGCCAAACACCCCATTGATTGCTCGTATTTTTATAACTTTAAACACTCAAAAAAACAACCCATGATGAAATCAATACATCTACTTACCGCCATCGTTTTTTTAACTGCCAGCGCATGTGACAGCAAGCTCGA
>JBMYKI010000037.1:0-11367 GCA_049595235.1 Flavobacteriaceae bacterium | reverse complement strand
GAAGACAAAAAAACCATCCATCATTTTCAGTTGTTTAAAGACAAGTTATACCTGTCCACCAGCTATGGAATTTCAGTATACGACCCAGAAAACAAAGTATTTAGGGACACCTATTATTTAGGGCCGGGTAACACGCAAATAAACATAAATCAATCGGCTGTGTATGATTCTTTTTTATATGCTGCCAGCGAAATGGGGTTGTACAAGATAGCGGTAGACAACCCTTCTATCATTCAATCTGATAGTTGGACTCAAATAGCTAGTGGGAATTGGGTAGGTATAGGAATCATCGAAGACAAATTAATAGGAATACAGTCTTCTGGAAGCAATACAACGCTACAAGCCATTGATGACGCCTCCACTATAAAAAACATCAACGGCGTATTGGTGTCTCCTAATTACTATGGAAATCAATTAGCACTTACTTTTAAAGATAAGATTATCACTGTTGACAGAGTACTAAATACCCAACAACTCAGCAGTACTGCAGATGTAGGTGTAGGAGCATTTACATCGGCAATCTCGATGAATAACAAGGTATACATAGGAACTGCTTCAAATGGCTTAATACAATGGTCTGGGAGTGAAATGAATGTTGTCAGCCCTAGAGGGCCTTTACTTAACGATTTGAGTGATGTAACTTTAATTGACAATTTGCCTTGGGTATCACATGGCTTTTTTGATGATTTTTACACGGCTATATCGCCAAAGAATATCGGTATAAGTAAACATACATCCCAAGGTTGGAGTAGCATTGGTTATGAAGAAATGTTTGGCGCAAAAAGTATCGCGCGTTTGGTACAGGACCCAAACCTTCCCAATACCATCTATGCCTGTTCCTATCAATCAGGCATACTGGTCATTGAAGATGAGGTACCCCAAGTATTGTGGAACGAGACAAACAGCGGATTAGAGAGTCTAACGTTTGGATCCTACAGCATTCGTGTAGGAGATGTTGCTTTTGATTCTAAAGGCAATCTGTGGTCTATTACTGCTTTGGTGGAAGGTGGCCTTAAAAAACGATCCCCCAATGGCAATTGGACATCAGTAGATTTAACGCCCGTGTTAGGCGGGGATTTTAAAAAAGTAAATGGATATTCAAACATAGTAATTACGCCAAACGATGAAGTTTTTATCGGTAGTGTAAATAGAGGGTTAATTGGGTACAAAGACAACAATGGTAGTGTTCTAAAAAACTTAACTGTAGCTAACAATCTACCTTCCGAAAGTATCCGCACCTTGGCGCTTGATGCAGACAACCATTTGTGGATAGGCACAACCGAAGGGCTGCGGGTACTCTACAACGCCAGTCGTTTTTTTGAAGATGAGGAAGTTCAGACTCGAGAGATTATAGTAGAGGAAGGAGGCAATTTAGGCGAATTGCTAAACAATCAATTCATCACGGTTATTGAAGTCGATGGAAACAACCAAAAATGGATTGGTACAGCAGGATCTGGAGTGTTTTTATTTTCTGAAGACGGCACAGAAACCTTACAACATTTTACGAAAGAAAACAGCCCTTTACCCACAAACTCCATTCGGACCATCGCCTTGGACAACGAAAACGGATTGGTCTATTTTGGCACACCCAACGGATTGGTCTCCTTTCAAGGAAATGCGTTTGCCTCCAAAGATAGTTTTGAGAATATTGAGGTCTATCCGAACCCCGTTAGGCCCCATTTTTCAGGGAGATTAACCATTAGAGGCTTAAAAACAGATAGCCATGTCAAAATCACAGACATTAGTGGTCATTTGGTATATGAAACCCGGTCCGAAGGGGGAAGTGTTCAATGGGATTTGAGAAATTTTCAAGGAAATCGTGTTCGTTCAGGAGTCTATCTTATTTTTGTCAGTGACCCAGATGGCACAGAAAGTGCTGTCGAAAAAGTCATGATTGTCAACTGATGCTTGTCAACACGCCAGCCATTGTGCTCTCCAAAACCAACTATGGGGATAGCAGCCTCATAGTGAGATGCTACACGCTTAGCTCGGGTATTAAATCCTACATTATAAAAGGGGCCAGATCAAAAAGTAAAGGGAAAAAGCAACTGGGTCTTTATCAGCCATTAACGCAAATTGAAATTACTGCGCGACACAAAAACAAAGGAGGAATAGAAACCTTGCAAACCGCCAAAATTCACATCCCTTATCAAAGTATCCCTTTCGAAATGGACAAACTAACCGTGGTTTTTTTCTTAAGTGAAATCCTCGAAAAAGCCCTTCGTGAAGAAGAAGCCAATCAAAACTTATTCCACTTTCTTGAAAGCAGTTTGGTGTGGTTTGACACCCATGATAAAACAGGTAATTTTCATATCATGTTTTTACTTCAACTCACCAAACATCTTGGGTTTTTCCCTGATGTGAATTCCCTTGACAAAGATTTTTTTGACATTGAAAACGGACAATTTGTAAACGCCTCTGGAGAACAAATTGTTACCGAAAAAAGCTTAAATCTTTTGATAAAACAATTTTTAGGCACAAAGTTTGATAACATCCAGAATGTATTAATTACGGGGCAACAAAAAAAACAACTGCTTTCTATTCTTATGCATTACTACAAAACACATGTTTACGGGTTTTCTATACCCAAATCGCTGAATGTGCTATATGAAGTTTACAGCTAATTTTTTGATTGGGTGTTGGGGACTTTTTTTTGTCTCCCTCTGCCACGCACAACAAGTCCAAGTGGTGGATGCTTTGACTGGGCTGCCGATCGAAGATGTTAGAATATACACCAAAGACCAACAACAAGTAACCAATCAGAACGGGTTTTTCTCATCGATTGAGCTAAAAGAAAACGCACAAGTGTATATTTCTCACATAGGATATGAATCCATTACCATGGGCACAAATGAACTGTCGAAAAAAAACCTAATTCGACTTCACCCAGACACCCAGCAACTCAACGAAATTGTACTGTCTGTAGCCCGTAGTAAAGACGAGCGAAAAAGAGTTTCCAAACAAGTAGCCATCATCGGGCAAAAAAACATCCAACTGCAGCGCTCCGGCACAAGTGCGGATGTACTCGGGTCAGCCTCCGGAATACGAATCCAAAAGTCTCAAGGCGGCGGCGGAAGTCCCGTTATTCGCGGATTAGAAGCCAATCGTATTCTCTTGGTCGTCGATGGGGTGCGTATGAACAATGCCATTTACCGATCTGGACACCTCCAAAATGCCATTACCATAGACCCACAAACCCTTGAAAGAGCTGAAATTATCTATGGTCCTTCGTCGGTAGGATACGGTTCTGATGCTTTGGGAGGGGTGGTTCATTATTACACCAAAACTCCAAAAATCGGGTCGCATAAGCCGTGGGCTTTCACAATGTCTAACAGTTATGATACCCGTCATTTGCACAGCACCAATCATCTAGACATTACCCACAGTAAAAATCGGTGGGCAAGTTTGAGCAGTGTGAGTTTCTCAAATTTTGGCGATCTGTTTATGGGTAATAGAAGAAAACACGGGTACAGTGATTGGGGTCTTGTACCCACCTATTCAAAGAATTCAAGAGAACACTTTTACGAATCAGAGACTACAAACCCGCGCCCCAATCTACAGCGAAACACCGCTTATAACCAGCTTGATATACTGCAAAAATTCGTTTTTCAAACCAACAATGAGAACCAATGGTTACTCAACATGCAATATTCTACTTCATCTGATATTCCACGATTTGACAAACTTAGTGAAAGACGTGAAGGAGCCTTGCGGTATGCAGAGTGGTACTACGGCCCTCAAAAACGCCTATTTATTTCACCACGATATACTTTCGGCACTTCCTCAAAATGGCTTCGAGAAGGCATCATCACGTGGGCCTATCAAAACTTAGAGGAGTCCAGAGTTAAGCGAAAGTTTGGAAGCTTAGATCGCGAAAGTCAGATTGAAAATTTAGATGTATACAGCTTAAATGCCGATTTTTCTGCACGAACAGTCCCTGGGAAAAAACTAGCATATGGTCTTGAGTTTACACACAATCGCTTGCGTTCAGTTGCCTGCAGTCAAGCTTTGCTTATACAACACAATAACATCATAGGGTTGGGAGCCAAAACCCCCATAGCCACAAGATATCCAAGCGATGGTAGCACTTATACTACCGTTGCGGTATATGGCGACTATAGAGTTGATTTGTCCGAAAAAAGCACCTTAGACGCAGGGTTGCGATTTACACATACGCGCCTGAAAGCCGATTGGAAAGACCAAGCGCTTATCGATGCGCGTTTGGATATGGCCGAAAACCAAAACAATGCCATAAACGCTTCTATAGGGTATGTGTTTCGTCCATCGTCTCAATGGGAGTTGCGTACCGTAGTAGCAAGCGGATTTAGGGCACCAAATATCGATGATATCGGAAAAATTAGAGAAAATCATGGACGAATATCTGTGCCTAACCCCTATTTGAAACCCGAGTATGCTTACACTACCGATTTAGGAATTACACGTTTTTTTAAAAACAGAAACGCCTACATACAACTCAATGCATACTACACACTTCTTGACAACTTTATAGGGCGCGATCAATATTTAATTCCATCTGATAGCTCTACTAGCAGTGACGAAACCATTTTGTTTATGAATGATGAAGTAATCACTCAGGCCAATGTCAATTTAGGCGCCGCAAATCTCCGTGGGGCGAGTATGAGTTGGTCTTTAAACCCAATAAAAAAATGGCGCTATTCTGGTAGTTTCAGTTACACCTATGGGCAGATCAAAAGAGACCATTTGCCAATGCCGTCCATTCTCCCTTATTTTGGTAACCAGGAATTAATATATCAAGCCCAAGACCTAAAATTGAGGATTTCACATCATTTTTCAAGTAGTAAAAATCCTAAAGACTATAGCTGGGGAGGAGAAGACGGCCTAGAAGAAACCCCCTTAATCAATCCAGATGCCTCGGAACTTATAGATCGCTTTGCAGGAAGTCCTTCTTGGAGTCGCTTTGATGTAAGTGCTCACTACAATGCCTCCTCTTCTATGACCCTTGGAGCTCATTTCTTCAATATATTAGACACACATTATAAAGAATTTGCCTCAGGAATATCTGCCCCAGGAAGAAGCCTATTGATTCGCATAGACTACGCTTTTTAGATTCGGGGTTTTTTGCTTGAAAATAGTTACTTTCGCATCTTATTGCGACATGATGAAGTTTCCTTCGTACTCAAACCTGGATCTTCCAAAAATTTCACAGGAAATTCAAGACTCTTGGGAGAAACAGATGACTTTCGAAGCCAGCGTGCATACACGAGAAGGGCGCCCTCCCTATGTCTTTTTTGAGGGGCCACCCTCTGCCAATGGTCTTCCAGGTATCCACCACGTCATGGCACGCACTATAAAAGATATTTTTTGTCGTTATAAAACTCAAAAAGGCTTTCAGGTCAAAAGAAAAGCAGGTTGGGACACCCATGGGCTTCCTATCGAATTGGGTGTTGAAAAAGAACTTGGTATCACCAAAGAAGATATCGGCAAAACCATTTCCATTTCTGAATACAACGACGCTTGTAAAAAAGCTGTCATGCGCTACACAGATGTTTGGAATCGCCTTACAAAAGAGATGGGTTACTGGGTTGATATGGACGACCCCTATGTGACTTACACCCCAAAATATATGGAAACGGTTTGGTGGTTGCTCAAACAACTTTTCGACAAAGGACTTATTTACAAGGGGTACACCATACAACCCTATTCTCCCAAAGCAGGAACTGGCTTATCTTCACACGAATTGAACCAGCCAGGTTGCTATCAGGATGTGACCGATACCACCGTCACTGCGCAGTTCAAGGCTGTCAATGACAGTCTTCCTGTGTCTTTACAAGGAGATCCCCTCTATTTTTTAGCTTGGACAACTACGCCTTGGACCTTGCCTTCCAACACAGCACTTACTGTAGGGCCCCAGATTGACTATGTGGTGATTCGAACGTTTAATCAGTATACCCATCATCCCATCCGTATTGTTTTAGCAAAAGCTTTGGTCGAAAAACAAATGGGTAAAAAATATATCCTTGTAGAGAATCTAAAAGCCTTATCGGATTACACGGTTGGTAGTAAACAGATTCCATATTTCGTAGAAGGTCAATACAAGGGTGCAGACTTTGTAGAAGTTCGTTATGAGCAACTTTGGTCAGACGCTCCACTTCCGCATCAACACCCTGAAAATGCATTTCGTGTTATTGCTGGTGATTTTGTCACTACCGAAGATGGTACAGGAATTGTTCACACGGCTCCTACTTTTGGTGCTGATGATGCCATGGTCGCCAAACAGGCACGCCCAGAAGTACCCCCTATGCTTGTTGAAGACGAAAACCAACAACTTGTCCCATTGGTCGACCTACAGGGGCGCTTTAGACAAGAGTTGGGCAGCCTAGGCGGAAAATATGTCAAAAACGAATACTACGACGAAGGAAAAGCGCCAGAAAAATCTGCCGATGTCGATATTGCTATAAGACTCAAGGAGAATAAAGCCTTTAAAGTTGAAAAATATGTACACAGTTACCCCAATTGTTGGCGTACTGATAAACCCGTGTTGTACTACCCACTCGACTCGTGGTTTGTCAAAGTGAGCACGCAAAAAGAACGGTTGGTTGAACTGAACAATACCATCCATTGGAAGCCCAAAGCTACTGGTGAAGGTAGGTTTGGAAATTGGCTAGCCAATGCCAACGATTGGAACCTATCCCGGTCCCGTTTTTGGGGTATTCCGCTTCCCATTTGGCGTACCGAAGAAAAAGACGAAACCAAAATTATTGGTTCGGTCGCCGAGCTCAAGAACGAAATTGACATTTCCGTTCAAAAAGGGCTTATGGCAAGCAACCCGTTTGCTGATTTTGACCCAAAAGACATGAGTGAGGCCAATTATGCTCATGTAGACCTCCATAAAAATATTGTGGACAATATTGTGCTTGTGAGTGAAAATGGGAAGCCCATGCGTCGGGAGTCTGACCTTATAGATGTGTGGTTTGATTCAGGATCTATGCCCTATGCCCAGTGGCACTATCCTTTTGAAAACAAAGAAAAAATTGACCAAGGGTTGGCTTTTCCGGCAGACTTTATTGCCGAGGGGGTCGATCAGACAAGAGGATGGTTTTATACCTTGCACGTAATCGGTGGATTGGTGTTTGACCAAGTGGCTTATAAAAATGTGGTTTCAAACGGACTGGTACTAGACAAAAACGGACAAAAAATGTCCAAACGATTGGGTAATGCTGTAGACCCTTTCGAAACCCTACAAACCTATGGTCCTGATGCCACACGTTGGTACATGATTAGCAATGCCAATCCATGGGACAACCTAAAGTTTGATTTAGAAGGAATCGCTGAGGTAAGAAGGAAGTTTTTTGGTACGCTTTACAATACCTACTCTTTCTTTGCGCTCTATGCAAACATTGATGGTTTTACCTACAGCGAAGACAAAATCCCGCTTGAACAACGCCCTGAAATCGATCGATGGGTTTTGTCTGAACTCAACAGTCTCGTACAATCGGTAGATGAGCTGTATGGCGATTATGAGCCCACCAAAGCCGCTCGCTTGATTTCAAAATTTGTGATCGAAGATTTGAGCAATTGGTATGTTCGCTTGAGTAGAAGGCGTTTTTGGAAAGGTGTTTATGAAACAGACAAAATTGCGGCCTACCAAACACTTTATCATTGTCTGTCAACCATAGCCAAACTGATGGCTCCTGTTGCTCCTTTTTATGCAGATCGCCTATACCAAGATTTGGACCGTACCACAGAAAGGGAAAAAGTCGCCTCGGTACATTTGGCCTACTTCCCAAAGGCTGACCTCAGTATGGTGGACAAAAATCTTGAGAAAAAAATGCAACGGGCCCAACAAATTGTTTCACTTGTTCTGTCGCTGCGTAAAAAAGAAAAAATCAAAGTACGACAACCGCTACAAAAAGTATTAATCCCTGTTCTGGACGATCAAGAACGACGGGAAGTCGAGGCTGTCTCTGAGTTGATAGCAGCAGAAGTCAACGTAAAGAACGTCGAAATCTTGGATGATGCATCCTCAATACTGGTCAAAGAAATCAAGCCCAATTTTAAAACACTAGGCCCTCGATTTGGAAAAGACATGAAAGCTGTGGCACAGGCCATTGCTGCTTTTGATGCGGATCAAATTGGTGTTCTTGAAAAAACAGGATCTGTTGAAATCAATATTAATGGGAAAAGTACTATTTTAGATACTTCAGAAGTAATCATTCGATCTAAAGACATTGCGGGTTGGATGGTTGCCTCAGAGCAAGGAGTCACAGTGGCTTTGGATATCACTTTGACAGCATCATTGACATATGAAGGCATGGCTCGGGAATTGGTAAACCGCATTCAAAACATGCGTAAAGACAAAGGTTTTGATGTGACTGACAGGATTGATGTTGAAATCCAACACAATGCAGATTTAGAAAAGGCCATTCAAGCCAATGAAGCCTATATAAAAAGTGAAGTCCTTGCTGACAATATTGACATAAAAGACCATTTAAAAAACGCCGACGTATTGGTGTTTGATGATATTCAAACACAGGTATGTTTAACCAAAATTCAGTGAAATGAAAACAAACGAAGCCAACCGCTATTCTGACAAAGCTCTTAAAGAGTTTAAGGTTCTCATTGAAGAAAAAATTACCAAAGCTCAAAGTGATTTGGAGCTTATCAAAAGTGCATACATGAATGACGGAAACAATGGCACAGACGATACTGCGCCCACATTCAAAGCTTTTGAAGAAGGATCAGAAACCATGTCCAAAGAGGCAAACACACAATTGGCCATCAGACAAGAGAAATTTATTCGTGACCTCAAAAATGCACTTATCCGCATAGAGAATAAGACTTATGGCGTATGTCGTGTAACTGGCAAACTCATCAATTCTGAAAGGCTTAAATTGGTACCACATGCAACCTTGAGCATAGAGGCCAAAAACATGCAGAAGTAATTAGGGATGACGCACAAAAAAGCGTTGTGGCTTATCCTTGCCATTTTGGTTATAGACCAGTGTAGCAAAGTATATATAAAACTCAATTATCCCCTGACACTTTACGGGTCAGACGCAATAGTAGATTGGGGATGGTTTCGCCTACTTTTTATTGAAAATAAGGGAATGGCATGGGGTGCAAAACTCAATGATTTTTTGCCGTTTATTTCTGATGATGCTGGAAAACTTTTACTTTCAATTTTTCGAGTGGGAGCGGTCAGCGTGATCGGCTACTGGCTTTGGGATGCCATTAACAAAAATCAACATAAACTGCTTTTGATAGCAGGTTCACTCATTTTTGCTGGCGCCGTAGGCAACATCATAGACTCCTTGTTCTATGGGTTACTGTTTTCAGATAGCTATGGACAAGTAGCTCAATTTTTACCTGCTGATGGCGGTTATGCGCCCCTGTTTTTTGGCCACGTTGTTGACATGCTACAGTTTCCGATGTTTACTTGGGTTTGGCCTGAATGGTTGCCATGGATTGGTGGAAATTCATTCACGTTTTTCCGACCAGTGTTCAATCTGGCCGATACGGCCATTAGTACTGGAGTGGGCATTGTATTGGTGTTCAACAAAAAAATATTCCCGAAAAACTAAAAACTGTATGTCTTGCTTGGGGTGATACAATGATGCATTGGGATGTCATATGATGTCAATCCTTCAATGTCAACACACATGTCGAAATACGAAAGCCCTACCAATCGACAGTCGTCTCTGCAACTCCCCAAAAAACGATCATAAAACCCTTGGCCATATCCCACTCTGTGTCCATGTCTGTCAAAACTCAATAAGGGCACTAAAACCATGTCTATTTGACTCGGCAATACTTCATCTTGGGTAAGAGGCTCTAGAATGCCATAGAGGTTGGTTTTATATGAAGTTTTTGAATCTATACGCCAATGTCGCATGGTCTTGGTGTTAAAATCAGTGGTTGAAGTCACAACTGTTTTTTTGCTTTTCCAGAGAAATCTTATCAAGGGCCAGGTATCCACCTCGAGCTGTTTGGCAATAGGCAAAAAAACATGAATACAAGCTACAGCATCCAAATCAAGAGAGGAAAATTGGTGCTCAATTTGCTTTTGCAACACCTCTGTATGTTCGGGCTGTAAAGCGTTGCGCTTTTGACGATACAACGAGCGAAGGCTGGCTTTGTCCATGTCGGTTTTGAATACAACACAAATAAAATAATTAATTTCGTTGCATGCAGCAAGAAGCCCTAAAACTTCACATCAAAACCTTACCCCAATCACCAGGGGTGTATCAATATTATGATAAAAATGGGCGTATTATTTATGTGGGGAAAGCCAAAAATCTGAAAAAACGAGTAGCCTCCTATTTCCGAAAGCAACTCGACTCCAGAAAAACCCGCAACCTTGTCCAAAACATTCATGAAATCAAGCACATTGTAGTGCCTACCGAATCCGATGCCTTAATCCTAGAAAATAGTTTGATTAAAGAGCACCAGCCTCGATATAATATTTTGTTGCGTGACGACAAAACCTATCCTTGGATTTGTATCAAAAAAGAGGCTTTTCCCAGAGTGTTTACCACACGGAAAATCATCAAAGACGGCTCGGAATACTTTGGCCCTTTTACCAACTACAAGACCGTACGCTTATTGATGAATCTAATCCATGAGTTGTACCCTTTACGAAATTGCAACTATGACCTCAGCCCAAAAGCCCTAGACACACGCGACTACAAGGTGTGTTTAGAATTTCATATTGGGAATTGTTTAGGGCCTTGTGTGAAAGCGCAAACAGAGGCCGAATACATCACGCAAATTGATGAAATCAGGGCTTTGCTAAAAGGCAATTTTGGGGAACCCATTCGTGGATTTCAACAAAAAATGGCGCAGGCTGCGGAAATGTTGGCCTTTGAAAAAGCGCAAAAGCTCAAAGAAAAAATTGACCTGCTTCAGCAATACCAGTCCAAGTCGGCTGTGGTGAGTGCTTCTGTAAATGAGGTCGATGTTTGTACGTTGGTTTCCGATGAGCAAACCGCTTATGTCAATTTTCTGCAAGTTGCCTTTGGTTCTGTGGTACGGTTCCACAACATGGAAATCAAAAAAAAGCTCGACGAAAGTGATGAAGAACTGCTACGTATTGCCGTTGTGGAATTGAGACAGCGTTTTGAGTCCAAATCAAAAGAAGTCGTGTTGCCATACCCCATTGATTTAGGGGAGACAGTTAAGGTGCTTGTACCCCAAAAAGGGGAGAAGAAAAAACTACTTGAGCTGTCGCTGCGCAATGCCAAACAAGGGCGTTTGGAACAACTGAAGCACATCAAAATCACAGACCCAAACCGGCACACAGAAAGACTGATGGGCCAGATGCAAAAAGACTTGAGGTTATCCGAAGCACCTCGTCACATAGAATGTTTCGACAACTCCAATATTCAG